>NZ_CP108101.1:7048491-7354947 GCF_036195325.1 Streptomyces sp. NBC_00234
GGTATCCGGTGACCGACGGCACGATCGACTCGGCGGTGAAACTCGCCGACGGCATCAAGGGCAACCGGTACGACGCCGTCGTC
Source organism: Streptomyces sp. NBC_00234 (assembly GCF_036195325.1). NCBI lineage: Bacteria > Bacillati > Actinomycetota > Actinomycetes > Kitasatosporales > Streptomycetaceae > Streptomyces > Streptomyces sp. NBC_00234. The sequence goes on from NZ_CP108101.1 coordinate 7,048,575, forward strand.
GGCCTAGGCGGCGGGAAGATCATCGACGTGGCGAAGTACGCCGCGGCGCGCGTCGGCCTGCCGCTGGTCGCGGTCGCGACGAACCTGTCGCACGACGGGCTCTGCTCGCCGGTCGCCACCCTCGACAACGACAACGGGCGCGGCTCCTACGGAGTCCCCACCCCGATCGCCGTGGTCATCGACCTCGACATCATCCGTGAGGCACCCGCCCGGTACGTACGTTCCGGCATCGGCGACGCGATCTCGAACATCTCCTGCGTCGCCGACTGGGAACTCGCCCACGAGGTCAACGGCGAGGAGATCGACGGTCTCGCCGCGGCCATGGCGCGACAGGCCGGCGAGGCCGTGCTGCGCCACCCCGGCGGTGTCGGCGACGACGCCTTCCTCAAGGTGCTGGCCGAGGGTCTCGTCCTGACGGGCATCTCCATGTCGGTCGCCGGGGACTCCCGGCCGGCCTCCGGTGCCTGCCACGAGATCAACCACGCCTTCGACCTGCTGTATCCCCAGCGGGCGGCCAGCCACGGCGAGCAGGTCGGCCTCGGCGCCTGCTTCGCCATGCACCTGCGCGGAGCACACGAGGAATCGCTGCTGATGGCGGAGATACTGCGACGCCACGGCCTGCCGGTGCTGCCCGAGGAGATCGGCTTCACGGTCGACGAGTTCGTGACCGCCGTCGACTACGCGCCGCAGACGCGGCCCGGACGCTTCACGATCCTGGAACACCTCAACCTGTCCACCGACCAGATCAAGGACGCATACGCCGACTATGCAAAAGCCATCGGTAGCTGAGCTCCGGCCGGTCGTTCACCCCCCGGGTGTGAAGGACCGCAGGAGCGGCGAGCACTGGGCCGGCCGGCTCTACATGCGCGAGGTCTCCCTCCGCATCGACCGGCACCTGGTGAACACACGGGTCACGCCCAACCAAGTGACCTACGTGATGACCGTCGCGGGTGCCCTCGCCGCCCCGGCACTCCTCGTGCCGGGCATCGCGGGCGCCCTGCTCGGCGTGCTGATGGTCCAGCTCTATCTGCTGCTCGACTGCGTCGACGGCGAGATCGCCCGCTGGAGGAAGCAGTACTCGCTCGCCGGTGTCTATCTGGACCGGGTCGCCGCCTACCTCTGCGACGCCGCGGTCCTGGTCGGCTTCGGCCTGCGCGCCTCCGACCTCTGGGGCGAGGGGCGGATCGACTGGCTGTGGGCCTTCCTCGGCACCCTGGCCGCACTCGGCGCGATCCTGATCAAGGCGGAGACCGACCTCGTCGGCGTCGCCCGTCACCAGGGCGGCATGCCCCCGGTGAAGGAGTCGGCCTCCGAGCCCCGCTCGTCCGGCATGGCGCTGGCCCGCAAGGCCGCCGCCGCGCTGAAGTTCCACCGGCTGGTCCTCGGGGTCGAGGCGTCCCTGCTGATCCTGGCCGCGGCGATCGCGGACAGCATCAGGGGCGACCTGTTCTTCTCGCGGCTCGGCGTCGCCGTCCTGGCGGGGATCGCCCTTCTGCAGACCGTGCTCCACCTGGTGTCGGTCCTCGCTTCGAGCAGGCTGAAGTGAGTTCTCCCATGAAACTCGGCGCAGTCGTCATCACCATGGGGAACCGGCCCGCCGAGTTGCGTGCCCTCCTCGATTCGGTCGCCCAGCAGGACGGCGATCGGATCGAGGTGGTCGTCGTCGGCAACGGCGCCCCCGTCCCGGACGTGCCCGCAGGCGTACGGACGGTGGAGCTGCCCGAGAATCTGGGAATCCCCGGTGGCCGCAATGTCGGCATCGAGGCGTTCGGCCCGTCCGGCGCCGATGTCGACGCCCTGCTCTTCCTCGACGACGACGGGCTCCTCCCGAACACCGACACCGCCGAGCTCTGCCGGCAGGCGTTCGGCGTGGACGAGAAGCTGGGCATCATCACCTTCCGTATCGCCGACCCGGACACCGGAGTCACCCAGCGCCGGCACGTGCCCAGGCTCCGGGCCTCCGACCCGATGCGCTCGTCCCGGGTGACGACCTTCCTCGGCGGCGCCAACGCCGTACGCACGCAGGTCCTCGCCGAGGTCGGCGGGCTGCCGGACGACTTCTTCTACGCCCACGAGGAGACCGATCTGGCCTGGCGGGCGCTCAACGCCGGCTGGATGATCGACTACCGCGCGGACATGGTGCTCAACCACCCGACCACCGCTCCTTCGCGGCACGCCGTCTACCACCGTATGGTTGCCCGGAACAGGGTCTGGCTCGCACGTCGCAACCTTCCCGCGCCCCTGGTTCCCGTCTACGTCGGTGTCTGGCTGCTGCTGACCCTGGTCCGCAGGCCGTCCGGCCCCGCGCTCAAGGCATGGTTCGGTGGTTTCCGGGAAGGCTGGGCAACGCCCTGCGGACCTCGACGTCCGATGAAGTGGCGTACGGTGTGGCGGCTGACCAGACTGGGCCGCCCTCCCGTGATCTGAGAGGCTCGCCTCTGAGAGCATGAGGCGTATTTTCTTTCCGGGACCTGTCCGCCTGAGCCGCGCCCGCGACTGGCTGCGCATCTTGAAGACGAGAGTTTCAACTTGTGAGTGACACAACCCATGACGGCTCGGTCGCGCTGAGCGACCTGCCGTCCGCCGACAAGGGCCTCAGCGCGGCCCAGGTGGCCGACAAGTACGGCCTCACGGTGAGCGGCGCCCGGCCGGGGCTGACCCAGTACATCCGGCAGCTCTGGGGCCGGCGCCACTTCATCATGGCGTTCTCCCGGGCGAAGCTGACGGCTCAGTACAGCCAGGCCAAACTCGGCCAGCTGTGGCAGGTGGCGACACCGCTGCTGAACGCCCTGGTCTACTACCTGATCTTCGGGCTGATCCTGGGGACCCGGAAGGGGATGACCCAGGAGGTCTTCATCCCGTTCCTGGTGACCGGCGTCTTCGTGTTCACCTTCACGCAGAGCTCGGTCATGGCGGGAGTCCGCTCGATCTCCGGCAATCTCGGGCTGGTCCGGGCGCTGCACTTCCCCCGTGCCTCGCTGCCCATCTCCTTCTCGCTCCAGCAGCTCCAGCAGCTGATGTTCTCGATGATCGTGCTGGTGGCCGTGGCCGTGGGCTTCGGCAGCTATCCGTCGCTCTCCTGGCTGCTGGTCGTGCCCGCGCTCGTCATGCAGTTCTTCTTCAACACGGGGCTGGCGCTCGCCATGGCCAGGCTGGGCAGCAAGACGCCCGACCTGGCGCAGCTGATGCCGTTCGTGATGCGGACCTGGATGTACGCGTCGGGTGTCATGTTCTCCATCCCGGTGATGCTCGCGGACAAGCCGCAATGGATCGCCGACGTGCTGCAGTACAACCCGGCTGCCATCTACATGGACCTGGTGCGCTTCGCGCTCATCGACGGGTACGGCTCCGAGAACCTGCCGCAGCACGTCTGGGCCGTCGGGCTCGCCTGGGCGCTCTTCGTGGGCATCGCGGGCTTCGTGTACTTCTGGAAGGCAGAGGAACGGTACGGCCGTGGCTGAGGACAAGATCCAGGGGAAGATTCCCACCGTCATCGCCGACGACGTGCACATCGTGTACCGCGTCAACGGTGCCGGCGGAGGCAGGGGAAGCGCCACCGCGGCACTGAGCCGGATAGTGCGCCGCGGCAAGGGCGAGTCGCGCGGTGTCCGCACGGTGCACGCCGTGCGTGGTGTCACCTTCACCGCGTACCGGGGCGAGGCCATCGGCCTCATCGGAACCAACGGCTCCGGCAAGTCGACGCTGCTCCGGGCCATCGCCGGGCTTCTGCCGACCGAGCACGGCAAGGTGTACACGGACGGTCAGCCCTCGCTGCTCGGTGTGAACGCCGCGCTCATGAGCGATCTGACCGGTGAGCGCAACGTCGTCCTCGGTGGCCTGGCCATGGGGATGAGCCGCGAGGAGATCCGCTCGCGCTACGACGAGATCGTCGAGTTCTCGGGCATCAACGAGAAGGGCGACTTCATCACGCTGCCGATGCGGACGTACTCCTCGGGTATGGCCGCCCGGCTGCGCTTCTCGATCGCCGCCGCCAAGAACCACGACGTACTCATGATCGACGAGGCGCTGGCCACCGGTGACCGCAAGTTCCGCATCCGCTCCGAGGAGCGGATCCGCGAGCTCCGCAAGGAGGCGGGCACCGTCTTCCTGGTCAGTCACAACAACAAGTCGATCAGGGACACCTGCGACCGCGTGCTGTGGCTGGAGAAGGGTGAGCTCCTGATGGACGGGCCCACCGAAGAGGTCCTCAAGGCGTACGAGCGGGAGACCAGCAAGTAGTCGCCTCCGTTCCTGTGGCCTCCGCCCGAGCACGCCCGGGCGGAGGCCACAGCGGTGTACGGACCGGTCCCCTTCCGGCGGAAGGCATCAATTCCCTTGGTACAGGGGAAAGTTGGCCGAGATTGGCGCATTGTTGTAACGCGCGCAATACCCCGCCGGGGACGTGTGAGCTGTACAACGTAAGCTGTACCGGTGCTGATTCGTGGCAAGTGGGGCGATACGCCCCAGGGTGAGCGCCCCTGCTGCTCCACTGCACTGGGGAGAGCGAGCGGCGTGTCCGAAAAGGGATGTTTTGGGTCAGCAGTGTAGAACGGGAGATGTGACGGCAATGACGGTAAATCTCCAGCTCCGACGTGGTCTCGCCGTCCCCGCGCCGGGCGGTACGCAGTGACCCGTACCCCTCAGGCACGCCCCGACGCGGCGGTCACCGGCACGCTCGACAAGGCCGCGGACGAGAACTTCCCCGTGGCTCCTTTCTTCCTGCCCCGCGCCTGGCGCGACGACCTGATGGCCGTCTACGGATTCGCCCGCCTCGTCGACGACATCGGTGACGGCGACCTCGCCCCCGGTGGCGCCGACGCCCGCCATCTCGGCCTGGACCCGGCCGCGGCCGACGACCGGCTCGCCATGCTCGACGCCTTCGAGGCCGACCTGCACCGGGTCTTCGCGACCACGGGCGACGGTCCGCGTCACCCCCTGCTGCGTGCACTGCGCCCCACCGTGCGGCGCTGCGCGCTCACCCCCGAGCCGTTCCTCGGACTCGTCGAGGCTAACCGGCAGGACCAGAAGATCCGCCGCTACGGGACCTACGGGGAACTCCTCGCCTACTGCGAGCTCTCCGCCAACCCGGTCGGCCGCCTGGTCCTCCAGATCACCGGCACCGCCAGCCCCGAACGGATCCGGCGCTCCGACGCGATCTGCACGGCCCTGCAGATCGTCGAGCACCTCCAGGACGTCACCGAGGACCTCGGACGCGACCGGATCTATCTGCCGGCCGAGGACATGGCCCGGTTCCATGTCGGCGAATCCGACCTGGCAGCCCCCTCAGGGGGCGCGTCGGTGCGCAGCCTCGTGGCCTACGAGGCCGAACGCGCGCGTGACCTGTTGAATGAAGGCACCCCGCTGGTGGGTAGCGTCCACGGCAGACTCAAGCTGCTGCTCGCCGGATTCGTCGCCGGAGGGCGAGCCGCCCTCACCGCGATCGGAGCCGCCGGGTTCGACGTACTGCCCGGACCGCCCAGACCCACGACGCCCAGCTTGCTGCGCGAAGTGGGAGTTGTCTTGCGAAGAGCGCGTAGAGAGGGATGAGCCGGACCGTGGAGGGACAGACGACGTACATGTCGGCACCGGTACAGGCCGCATACAGTTACTGCGAGGCCGTCACCGGACAGCAGGCCCGTAACTTCGCGTACGGCATCAGGCTGTTGCCGTACGAGAAGCGGCAGGCCATGTCGGCGCTGTACGCCTTCTCCCGTCGGGTCGACGACATCGGCGACGGTGAGCTGGCCCCGGAGATCAAGCGGACCCGGCTGGAAAGCACCCGGGACCTGCTCGACCGGATCAGGAACGGTGCGGTCGACGAGGACGACACCGACCCGGTGGCCGTCGCGCTCGCCGACACCGCCCGGCGCTTCCCCCTGCCGCTCGGCGGGCTCGACGAGCTCATCGACGGCGTGCTGATGGACGTCCGCGGCGCGACGTACGAGACCTGGGACGACCTCAAGACGTACTGCCGGTGTGTCGCGGGCGCCATCGGACGGCTCAGCCTGGGCGTTTTCGGTACGGAACCGGGCGCACCCGGCGCCGAGCGCGCCGCCGACTACGCCGACACCCTCGGCCTCGCCCTCCAGCTCACCAACATCCTGCGCGACGTCCGGGAGGACGCCGCCAACGGGCGGACGTATCTGCCGGCCGACGACCTGGCCAAATTCGGCTGCTCCGCCGGATTCCACCGGGCCACCCCGCCGCCCGGCTCCGACTTCGCGGGCCTGGTGCACTTCGAGGTACGGCGCGCCCGGACGCTGTTCGCCGAGGGCTACCGGCTGCTGCCGATGCTCGACCGCCGCAGCGGAGCGTGCGTGGCCGCGATGGCCGGTATCTACCGCCGCCTCCTCGACCGGATCGAGCGCGACCCCGAGGCCGTGCTGCGTGGCCGGGTCTCGCTGCCGGGACACGAGAAGGCGTACGTGGCGGTGCGCGGCCTGTCCGGCCTCGACGCGCGCCACATCTCGCGCCTCACGACGAGGGGACGGGGCTGATGCGCACCACGGACAGTCACCACGCCCCTGCGCGACGCCACCCCGCGTCGGCCGGCCCTCCGGGGTCCCGGGCAACCCTCCGGTGGCCTGACGCGTCCCTGACTGCGACGATCTGGATGGCGGAGAACCAGCGAGAGGGGGACGCATGAGCGACGAGAGCCTGCGCTCCTCCCGTGCGGTGGTCGTCGGCGGCGGCCTCGCCGGGATCACGACCGCCCTGCGTCTCGCGGACGCCGGGGTTGACGTGACCCTGCTCGAAGGGCGGCCCCGGCTGGGCGGCCTCGCCTTCTCCTTCCGCCGCGGCGAGCTCAGCGTCGACAACGGCCAGCACGTCTACCTGCGCTGCTGCACGGGCTACCGGTGGTTCCTCGACCGGATCGACGGTGCCCACCTCGCCCCGCTCCAGGACCGCCTCGACGTACCCGTGCTCGACGTCGGGCGCGCCGCCGGGCCACGCCTCGGCAGGCTGCGCCGCACCGGCCTCCCCGTGCCCCTGCACCTCGCGCCTGGCCTCGCCGCCTATCCGCACCTCTCGCTGGCCGAAAAGGCGAGCGTCGGACGGGCCGCACTCGCGCTCGGCCGCCTCGACCCGGCCGACCCCGCGCTCGACGGCATCGACTTCGCGACCTGGCTCGGCCGGCACGGGCAGTCGCCGCGCACCATCGAGGCCCTGTGGGACCTCGTCGGGGTGGCCACGCTCAACGCCACCGCGGCGAACGCCTCCATGGCCCTGGCCGCCATGGTCTTCAAGACGGGGCTGCTGTCCGAGCCCGGTGCCGCGGACATCGGCTGGGCGGCCGTGCCGCTCGGGGAGCTCCACGACACCCTCGCCCGCAAGGCCCTGGACTCGGCCGGCGTACGGACCGAGCTGCGGACCCGGGTCGGTTCCCTGTCCCGTACCGAGGACGGCCGCTGGGCCGTCGAGACGGACAGTGAGCGGATCGAGGCGGAGACCGTCGTCCTCGCCGTCCCGCAGGACGAGACCCACGGGCTGCTGCCCGAAGGCGCGCTGCACGACCCGGACCGGCTCCTCGACATCGGCACCGCGCCCATTCTGAACGTGCACGTCGTCTACGACCGCAAGGTGCTGCGCAGGCCCTTCTTCGCCGCACTCGGCTCGCCCGTGCAGTGGGTCTTCGACCGCACCGAATCCTCCGGGCTCCAGGGTCCGGGACAGTACCTCGCGGTCTCCCAGTCGGCGGCCCAGGACGAGATCGACCTGCCCGTGGCCGAGCTGCGCAGGCGCTATCTGCCCGAGCTGGAGCGGCTTCTTCCGGCCGCCCGCGGGGCAGGCGTCCGCGACTTCTTCGTCACCCGGGAGCGCACCGCGACGTTCGCGCCCGCACCCGGAGTCGGCCGGCTCCGGCCGGGCACCCGTACCCGCGCACCCGGCCTCCACCTGGCGGGCGCGTGGACCGCAACCGGCTGGCCCGCGACGATGGAGGGCGCGGTGCGCAGCGGTATGAGCGCTGCCGACGCCGCGCTCGGCGCTCTCGGCCGCCCCCATGAACATCCGCTGCAGGAGGCGGCATGAGCTGTACCACCGGAACAAGAGGAGAGTCAGTGACCCCGGCGAATCCGGCTTTCGACACCGTGGCAGACACCGCGGACGTCATCGCGCTTCTGGAGCGCGGACGGGCCATGTCCACGCCGGTGCTGCGGGCTGCCGTGGACCGGCTCGCGCCGCCCATGGACACCGTCGCCGCCTACCACTTCGGCTGGATCGACGCCCAGGGCCGGCCCGCCGACGGCGACGGGGGCAAGGCGGTACGCCCCGCCCTCGCCCTGCTGTCCGCCGAGGTGGCGGGTGCCCCGGCCGAGGCCGGGCTCCCCGGCGCCGTGGCCGTCGAGCTCGTACACAACTTCTCGCTGCTGCACGACGACCTGATGGACGGTGACGAGCAGCGCCGCCACCGGGACACGGTGTGGAAGGTGCACGGACCGGCGCAGGCGATCCTCGTCGGCGACGCGCTCTTCGCGCTCGCCAACGAGATCCTGCTGGAGCTCGGCACCGTCGAGGCGGGCCGGGCGGCCCGCCGGCTGACCACGGCCACGCGCAAGCTGATCGACGGCCAGGCCCAGGACATCTCGTACGAACACCGCGAGCGGGTCACCGTCGAGGAGTGCCTGGAGATGGAGGGCAACAAGACGGGCGCCCTGCTCGCCTGCGCCGTCTCCATCGGCGCCGTGCTCGGCGGGGCGGACGACCGCACCGCCGACACCCTGGAGGCGTACGGCTACCACCTCGGCCTCGCCTTCCAGGCCGTCGACGACCTGCTCGGCATCTGGGGCGACCCGGAGGCCACCGGCAAGCAGACCTGGAGCGATCTGCGCCAGCGCAAGAAGTCGCTGCCGGTCGTCGCCGCGCTCGCCGCGGGCGGACCCGCCTCGGAGCGCCTCGGCGAACTGCTGGCCGCCGATGCGAAGAGCGCCGACTTCGACAGCTTCTCCGAAGAGGAGTTCGCCGTCCGTGCGGCGCTCATCGAGGAGGCGGGCGGCCGGGAATGGACCGCCCAGGAAGCACGCAGGCAGCACGCGGTCGCCATCGAGGCGCTGCACGGTGTGGACATGCCCGAAGAGGTGCGGGCCCAGCTCACCGCGCTCGCCGATTTCGTCGTCGTACGAAAGAGATGATGACCATCCGCTCCATATGACTCGCAGTCGCCGGCCGGCGCCCTCACCGGGTGCCGGCCGACGGAGACCCCAGCACAGCAGAGGACCAACTGCACGAAGGGGAAGCCATGACAGCGACGACCGACGGAAGCACCGGAGCCGCGAACCTCCGCGCAGCCTCGGCCAGCGAACCGACCGACACAACCATCGCCGCGGACGACGTTCTCGCCGCCGCGCGGCGGGCCGCGGAACGCTCGGTGGAGCATCTCCTCGGCAGGCAGGACGAGCAGGGCTGGTGGAAGGGGGACCTCGCCACCAACGTCACCATGGACGCAGAGGACCTGCTGCTGCGCCAGTTTCTCGGGATCCAGGATCCCGCCACCGTCGAGGCGACCGCCCGCTTCATCCGGGGCGAGCAGCTCGGCGACGGCACCTGGGCGACCTTCTACGAGGGGCCGGGCGACCTCTCCGCCACCATCGAGGCGTACGTGGCGCTCCGGCTGGCCGGAGACAGCCCGCAGGATCCGCACATGGCCCGGGCGGCCCGCTGGGTCCGGGAACAGGGCGGCATCGCCGCCGCCCGTGTCTTCACCAGGATCTGGCTCGCCCTCTTCGGCTGGTGGAAGTGGGACGACCTGCCCGAGCTGCCACCCGAGTTGATGTTCTTTCCCAAATGGGTTCCGCTCAACATCTATGACTTCGGCTGCTGGGCCCGCCAGACCATCGTTCCGCTCACCGTCGTCTCGGCCAAGCGGCCGGTACGGCCCGCCCCGTTCGCCCTCGACGAGCTGCACACCGATCCCGCCTGCCCGAACCCGCCCAAGCGCATGGCGCCGACGGCGAGTTGGGACGGGATCTTCCAGCGGCTCGACAAGGCGATGCACGTCTACCACCGGGTCGCCCCCCGTCGGCTGCGGCGCATCGCCATGAACGCCGCGGCCCGGTGGATCATCGAGCGTCAGGAGAACGACGGCTGCTGGGGCGGAATCCAGCCGCCCGCCGTGTACTCCGTGATCGCCCTGCATCTGCTCGGCTACGACCTCGACCACCCGGTCATGCGGGCCGGACTGGCCTCGCTCGACCGCTTCGCCGTCCGGCGCGAGGACGGCGCCCGCATGATCGAGGCGTGCCAGTCCCCGGTCTGGGACACCTGTCTCGCGACCATCGCGCTCGCCGACGCCGGGCTCCGCCCCGACCACCCGGCTCTGGTGAAGGCCGCCGACTGGATGCTCGGCGAAGAGATCGGCAGGCCCGGCGACTGGTCGGTACGCAAACCCGAACTCGCCCCGGGTGGCTGGGCGTTCGAGTTCCACAACGACAACTACCCCGATATCGACGACACCGCGGAGGTGGTCCTGGCGCTGCGCCGGGTCCGCCACCCCGACCCCGTACGGCTCGAAGCCGCCATCGAGCGGGGCGTGCGCTGGAACCTGGGCATGCAGTCCCGCAACGGTGCCTGGGGAGCCTTCGACGCGGACAACACCAGTCCGTTCCCCAACCGGCTGCCGTTCTGCGACTTCGGCGAGGTCATCGACCCGCCGTCCGCCGACGTCACCGGGCACGTGGTGGAGATGCTCGCCGTCGAGGGCAGGTCCCACCACCCCCGTACCCGGCGGGGCATCGAGTGGCTGCTCGCCGAACAGGAGGCGAGCGGGGCGTGGTTCGGGCGGTGGGGCGTCAACTACATCTACGGAACGGGGTCCGTGGTGCCCGCACTGGTCGCCGCGGGACTGCCCGCGGGGCATCCGTCGATCCGCCGCGCCGTTGGCTGGCTGGAGTCCGTCCAGAACGACGACGGCGGCTGGGGCGAGGACCTGCGCTCCTACCAGGAGGAGAAGTGGATCGGTCACGGCGCCTCGACCGCGTCCCAGACCGCCTGGGCGCTCCTCGCGCTCCTGGCCGCCGGAGAGCGTGACGGCAGGTCCGTGGAGCGAGGTGTGACCTGGCTGGCCGAGGCCCAGCAGCCGGACGGCTCCTGGGACGAGCCGTACTTCACCGGAACCGGGTTCCCCTGGGACTTCTCCATCAATTACCACCTGTACCGGCAGGTCTTCCCGCTCACCGCGCTCGGCAGGTACGTGTACGGCGACCCGTTCGCCGACCGCGCCCCCCTCCGTAAGGGGGCCTGATGGGCCATGCGCAGGGGCCGTCCGGCGCCGCGATCCCGCTCCTGATCGCCTGCGCGCTCTCCATCGAGCACCTCGCGCTGCGCAGTGGCAGGGCCGGCGGGGCTCCCGGCCCGGTGAGCGTCGTCAGGACCGGGATGGGCCCCAGGGCGGCCGAGGCGGCCGTCGGGCGCGCGCTGGGCCGCGAGCGGACCGCCGACGCCGCCGTCATCGCCTCGGGCTTCTGTGCGGGCCTGGCCCCCGGCATGCACCCCGGGGACCTGGTGGTGGCCGAGGAGACCAGGGACGCCGCAGGCGCGTCCCTCTGTACCGGCTCGGGCGTCCTCGTCGACGCCCTGGCCAGGGCGGTGCCCGGGCGCACCGTCCACACCGGTCCGCTGACCGGTTCGGACCATGTCGTACGCGGCTCCGAGCGGGCCGAGCTGCGGGCCACCGGGGCCATCGCGGTGGACATGGAGTCCGCCGCCACGCTGCGTACCGCCCTGCGGGAGGGGCCGCGCCCGGTTGCGGCCGTACGGGTGGTCGTGGACGCTCCAGAGCATGAGCTCGTCCGTATCGGCACGGTTCGCGGTGGAATATCGGCTTTCCGCGTTCTTCGTGCTGTCCTGCCGGCTTTCTATGAATGGCACCGTTCTTTGCTGCTCCCCAGGAGGTGAGCCCAGATGGCCATGCCGCTCCGTCAGTCCATCAAGGTTGCGACGTATCTCATCGAACAAAAGCTCCGCAAGCGGGAGAAGTTCCCGCTGATCGTCGAGCTGGAGCCCCTGTTCGCCTGCAATCTGGCGTGCGAGGGCTGTGGGAAGATCCAGCACCCGGCAGGTGTGCTCAAGCAGCGCATGCCGGTGGCCCAGGCCGTCGGGGCGGTGCTCGAATCGGGTGCCCCGATGGTGTCCATCGCCGGCGGTGAGCCGCTGATGCACCCTCAGATCGACGAGATCGTGCGTCAGTTGGTGGCCAGGAAGAAGTACGTCTTCCTCTGCACCAACGCGATGCTGATGCGCAAGAAGCTCGACAAGTTCACGCCGTCGCCGTACTTCGCCTTCGCCGTGCACATCGACGGACTGCGCGAGCGGCACGACGAGTCCGTCGCCAAGGAAGGGGTCTTCGACGAGGCGGTGGCGGCGATGAAGGAAGCCAAGCGCCGCGGCTTCCGGGTCACCACCAACTCCACCTTCTTCAACACGGACACCCCCCAGACCATCATCGAGGTCCTCAACTACCTCAATGACGATCTGAAGGTCGACGAGATGATGATCTCGCCCGCCTACGCCTACGAGAAGGCCCCCGACCAGGAGCACTTCCTCGGGGTCGAGCAGACCCGGGAACTGTTCAAGAAGGCTTTCGCGGGCGGCAACCGGGCCCGCTGGCGCCTCAACCACTCGCCGCTCTTCCTGGACTTCCTGGAAGGCAAGGCCGACTTCCCGTGCACGGCGTGGGCGATCCCCAACTACTCGCTCTTCGGCTGGCAGCGCCCCTGCTATCTGATGAGCGACGGGTACGTACCGACGTACCGGGAGCTCGTCGACGACACCGACTGGGACAAGTACGGACGGGGCAAGGACCCGCGATGCGCGAACTGCATGGCGCACTGCGGGTACGAGCCGACCGCCGTCCTCGCGACGATGGGCTCGCTGAAGGAGTCCCTGCGTGCCGCACGGGAGACCATCGGCGGGAACAGGTGAGGCCATGACCTCCGGAGAACCGGTCGCACTGGGTCTCCCCGGGCTGCCGGCCCGGCCGCTCGCGATGCGCCGCCACTCGCGGCGTATCCAGGTCGGGTCGGTCGCGGTCGGCGGTGACGCACCTGTGTCGGTGCAGTCGATGACGACGACGCGTACGTCGGACATCGGGGCGACGTTGCAGCAGATCGCGGAGCTGACGGCTTCGGGCTGTCAGATCGTGCGGGTGGCGTGTCCGACGCAGGACGATGCGGACGCGTTGTCGACGATCGCGCGGAAGTCGCAGATCCCGGTGATCGCGGATATCCACTTCCAGCCGAAGTACGTGTTCGCGGCGATCGACGCGGGCTGTGCGGCGGTGCGGGTGAATCCGGGGAACATCAAGCAGTTCGACGACAAGGTCAAGGAGATCGCGCACGCCGCGAAGGATGCGGGTACGCCGATCCGGATCGGTGTGAACGCGGGTTCGCTGGACGCGCGGCTGCTGAAGAAGTACGGGAAGGCGACGCCGGAGGCTCTGGTGGAGTCGGCGTTGTGGGAGGCGTCGCTCTTCGAGGAGCACGGCTTCGGTGACATCAAGATCTCGGTGAAGCACAACGACCCGGTCGTGATGGTGAACGCCTACCGTCAGCTGGCTGCGCAGAGCGATTACCCGTTGCACCTGGGTGTGACGGAGGCGGGTCCGGCGTTCCAGGGGACGATCAAGTCGGCGGTGGCGTTCGGTGCGCTGTTGTCGGAGGGGATCGGGGACACGATCCGGGTCTCGCTGTCGGCTCCGCCGGCGGAGGAGGTCAAGGTCGGTCTGCAGATCCTCGAGGCGTTGAATCTGAAGCAGCGGCGGCTGGAGATCGTGTCGTGTCCGTCGTGCGGGCGGGCGCAGGTGGATGTGTACAAGCTGGCCGACCAGGTGAGTGCGGGTCTGGAGGGCATGGAGGTTCCGCTGCGGGTCGCGGTGATGGGCTGTGTCGTCAACGGTCCGGGTGAGGCCCGTGAGGCGGACCTGGGTGTGGCGTCCGGCAACGGCAAGGGCCAGATCTTCGTGAAGGGCGAGGTCATCAAGACCGTCCCGGAATCCAAGATCGTCGAGACCCTCATCGAAGAAGCCATGAAGATCGCCGACGGTATGGAGGAGGCAGGGATCCCGTCAGGGATTCCGGCCGTGACCGTGAGCTGAAAACCGGACCAGAGAGGGGCCCGAGCGTGACACTGCTGGAATCCATCAAGGGGCCGCAGGACCTCAAGGCACTGAGCGGACCGGAACTCGACGAACTCGCCGGTGACATCAGGACGTTCCTGGTCCACGCGGTGTCCAGGACAGGTGGTCACCTCGGGCCCAACCTCGGGGTGGTGGAACTCTCCATCGCCCTGCACCGGGCCTTCGACTCGCCCGTGGACCGCATCCTGTGGGACACCGGGCACCAGAGTTACGTGCACAAGCTCCTCACCGGGCGCCAGGACTTCTCCAAGCTGCGGGGGAAGGGCGGTCTCTCCGGCTACCCGTCCCGCGAGGAGTCCGAACACGACGTCATCGAGAACTCCCACGCCTCCACCGTGCTCGGCTGGGCCGACGGCCTCGCCAAGGCCAACGAGGTGCTGGGACTCCCCGACCACGTCGTCGCGGTCATCGGGGACGGCGCGCTCACCGGGGGCATGGCCTGGGAGGCGCTGAACAACATCGCCGCGGCGGAGAACCGCCCGCTGATCATCGTGGTGAACGACAACGAGCGCTCGTACGCCCCGACCATCGGCGGCGTGGCCGACCACCTCGCCACCCTCCGTACGACCGACGGCTACGAACGCTTCCTGGCGTGGGGCAAGGACGTGCTCCAGCAGACCCCCGTCATCGGCCAGCCGCTCTACGGGTCGCTGCACGGCGCCAAGAAGGGCTTCAAGGACACCTTCGCCCCCCAGGGCATGTTCGAGGACCTGGGGCTCAAGTACGTCGGACCGGTCGACGGACACGACGTCGCCGCCGTCGAAGCCGCGCTGACCCGAGCGAAACGGTTCCACGGCCCCGTGCTCGTGCACTGCATCACCGAGAAGGGGCGCGGCTACCCGCCCGCGCTCCGGGACGACGCGGACCGCTTCCACACCGTCGGTGCGATGGACCCGCTGACCTGCGAACCCCTCGTGGTCCCCGCGGGCCCCTCCTGGACCTCCGTCTTCGGCGACGAGATCGCCGCGATCGGCGCCGAACGCCCGGACGTCGTCGCCGTCACCGCGGCCATGCTGCACCCGGTCGGGCTCACCCGGTTCGCCGAGGCGTTCCCCGGCCGGATCTGGGACGTCGGGATCGCCGAGCAGCACGCGGCCGTCTCGGCGGCGGGCCTGGCCACCGGCGGACTGCACCCCGTCGTCGCGGTCTACGCGACCTTCCTGAACCGGGCCTTCGACCAGTTGCTCATGGATGTCGCCCTGCACCGCTGCGGCGTGACCTTCGTCCTCGACCGGGCCGGCGTCACCGGCACCGACGGGCCCTCGCACAACGGCATGTGGGACATGTCGGTGCTCCAGGTCGTCCCGGGACTGCGCATCGCCGCACCCCGCGACGCCGACCAGCTCCGCGCGCAGCTGCGCGAAGCCGTCGACGTGGACGACGCGCCGACGGTGCTCCGGTTCCCCAAGGCGGCGGTGGGGGAGCCGATCGCGGCCGTCGGCAGGATCGGCGGCATGGACGTACTGCACCGCGCCGACGATCCCGATGTGCTGCTGGTGGCCGTCGGCGTGCTCGCCGAGGTCTGCCTCCGGGCCGTCGACCTGCTGGCCGGGGCCGGTATCCGGTGCACGGTGGTCGACCCCCGCTGGGTGAAGCCGGTCGACGAGCAGCTCGCCCCGCTCGCCGCCGGCCACCGGCTCGTCGCCGTGGTGGAGGACAACAGCCGTACGGGCGGCGTCGGCTGGGCCGTGGGGCAGGCGCTGCGGGACGCCGAAGTCGACGTACCGTTGCGGACGTTCGGCATTCCGGAGCGGTTCCTCGCCCACGCCAAACGAGGCGAGGTGCTCGCCGACATCGGACTCACCCCGGTGGAGATCGCCGGACAGATCAGTGCCGTCCTCGCCGCGAAGCGGGCGAAGGCGGAGCAGCCGGCGCTGAAGGAGAGCGGGGCATGAACGACGACCGGCCCAAGGGCTTCGATCTGACGCGGCTCCTCGCCGAACGGGGCGCCGAACGCTACGAGTTGCATACCGAGTACCTCAATCACCAACTGCCGCGCATGCTCCGCACGATCGGCTTCGACAAGGTCTACGAGCGGGCCGAGGGCGCGTACTTCTGGGACGCGGAGGGCAACGACTACCTCGACATGCTCGCCGGATTCGGGGTGATGGGACTCGGCCGGCACCACCCCGTCGTACGCAAGGCGCTGCACGACGTCCTCGACGCCTCGCTCGCCGACCTCACCCGGTTCGACTGTCAGCCGCTCCCCGGGCTGTTGGCCGAGAAACTGCTCACCCACAGCCCTCACCTGGACCGGGTGTTCTTCGGCAACAGCGGGACGGAAGCAGTCGAGACAGCCCTGAAGTTCGCCCGGTACGCCACCGGGAAGCCCAGGATCCTGTACTGCACGCACGCCTTCCACGGGCTGACCACCGGCTCGCTCTCGGTCAACGGGGAGGCGGGCTTCCGGGACGGCTTCGCCCCGCTGCTGCCGGACACGGCGATCGAGCTCGGCGACCTGGACGCGCTCCGGCGCGAGCTGAAGCGCGGCGACGTCGCGGCTCTCGTCGTCGAGCCGATCCAGGGCAAGGGGGTGCACGCCTCGCCGCCCGGCTTCCTGCGCGCCGCGCAGGAGCTGCTGCACAAGCACAAGGCGCTGCTCATCGCGGACGAGGTGCAGACGGGCCTCGGCAGGACCGGCGACTTCTACGCGTACCAGCACGAGGAAGGCGTCGAGCCCGACCTGGTCTGTGTCGCCAAGGCGCTCTCCGGCGGCTATGTGCCGGTCGGGGCGACGCTCGGCAAGGACTGGATCTTCAAGCGCGTCTACTCGTCCATGGACCGCGTTCTCGTCCACTCGGCGAGCTTCGGCTCGAACGCGCAGGCCATGGCGGCCGGTCTCGCCGTCCTCGCGGTGATGGAGGACGAGGAGACCGTGGCGAACGCCCGGCGCACCGGTGATCTCCTGCGCGAACGGCTGGCCGCGCTCGTCGGCCGCTACGAGCTGCTGCACGAGGTGCGCGGGCGCGGGCTGATGATCGGCATCGAGTTCGGCCGGCCGTCGTCGCTGGGGCTCCGCAGCCGCTGGACCATGCTCCAGACGGCCCGCAAGGGGCTCTTCTCGCAGATGGTCGTGGTGCCGCTGCTGCAGAAGCACCGGATCCTCACCCAGGTGTCCGGCGACCATCTGGAAGTGATCAAGCTGATTCCGCCGCTGGTCATCGGGGAGCCGGAGGTGGACCGGTTCGTGAACGCCTTCACGGCCGTGATGGACGACGCGCACAGCGGGGGCGGGCTGATGTGGGACTTCGGCAGGACCCTGGTGAAACAGGCCGTCGCCAACCGTTGACGCGAGGCTTTGCCTCAGAGGCAAGAAATTTGCCTCTGAGGAAAGATCCTGGCCCAATGGACGTATGAATCCTCCCGACGGAGGGGTGGCCGACGAGCTGCCCGGGGTCGCTCCGCGCCTGCGCGAGCTGCGCCGCAGCCGTGGCCTCACCCTGGAGACCGCCGCCCAGCGGGCGGAGCTTTCCCCCGCCCATCTCTCCCGGCTGGAAACCGGCCGCCGACAGCCGTCGCTGCCCATGCTGCTGGGCCTCGCACGTGTCTACGGTACGACGGTCTCCGAGCTTCTGGGAGAGACGCCGACCCAACGTGACGCGATCGTCCGCGGCGGCCCTTTCACGGGCGCCGAGGCCGACGGCTGGATGTACCGCCAGGCCGGCGGCTCCGGCCGGGCCATGCAGGCGCTCCGCGTCCGGGTTCCGTACGGCGCCCAGGGCGACCTGGTGCGGGTCCACCCCGGTGAGGAATGGCTGTACGTGCTGGAGGGACGGCTGCGCGTCGGTCTCGGCGAGACCGTGCACGACCTCGAACCGGGGGACAGCGCGCACTTCGACTCGCTCACTCCGCACCGGATCGCCGCCGCCGACCGCGGCGGCGCCGAGCTGCTCTTCGTCCACACGCTGCTGCAGAGTCCGGTCGCCGAACTCTGTCTGGGCAGCGGACTCCACCACCGCTGACCCCTGGCCCCGAAAGAGGGACTGTCATGTCCGATTCAGAGCACTACGACCCGCTCAGCTCGCGGTCCCCGAAGGGTCGCGGCTCGCAGGAGAAGAAGTTTCCGCGCGGCGTGGTGATCCGGCTGGTCGCCTACCTGGTCGCCGGACACGTCTTCGCGGCCTTCCTCTACCTGCTGTTCGAGGTGGCGGGCAAGGGCTGAGGCCGGGGGGCGAGGGTGGTCACGCCTCCTCGACGAGGCGCTCCCGCAGCCGCCCACGAGTCTCGGCGGAGAGCTTCAGACCCTCGGTGAGGTAGCGCTCGGTGCCGCCCCAGGTCTCCTCGATGGTCTCGAAGGCCGCCGCCAGGTAGTCGGCACGCGCACCGAAGAGGGGGTTGAGGAGCTCCATGACCTCGTCGGACATGCCGACCGCCGAGCTGTCGCTGCGCTTCACCTTGTACCGGCGGTGGGCGTCGTTGGACATGAGGTAGTCGGCCTCGATGGCATCGCGCTCCACGCCGACGGCCAGCAGCGACACCGCTATCGAGAGCCCCGCGCGGTCCTTGCCCGCGGCGCAGTGCATCAGGGCGGGGACGCTGTCCTCGGCCAGGGAGTGCAGCACCCGGCTGTGTTCCGCGGTGCGGTCCTTGATGATCGAGCGGTACGAGGCGATCATGCGGTCCGCGCCCTTGCCGTCGGCGAGGATCGAGCGCAGCTGCTCGATGTTGCCGTCCCGGACCAGTCGCCAGAACTCGGCGCCGTCGGCCGGGTCGGAGAGCGGAATGCTGACATTGCGGACACCCGGCAGCTCCACGTCGTAGCCGTCCAGCTTGTGGTCGGCCGCGTTGCGGAAGTCGAAGATCGTGTGGAGTCCGAGCCCGCCGAGGAACGCCGCGTCCTGCTCGGTGGCGTTCGCCAGGTGACCGCTGCGGTAGAGCCGACCGAACCGCACCGTGCGGCCGTCCGTGGTCGGAAGGCCCCCGACGTCACGGAAGTTGCGGACGCCCGTCAGCTCAGTGTGCGTCGACGGGACCTGCGGCAGCTGCTGCGTCACGGTGACTCCTGGAGTGTCTGGCGCCGGCGCTGCTCGCCGACGAGGGCACGGTCGTGACGATACGACATTGATTCCCCAGGCAATCATCTTGCCCCGGAGGCCGCCGTTCCGTGCCGTGCCGTGACCCGCGCTCCGCTACATGTCCGTATTGATGCATTTAGCGGAACATGCCCTGCTTATGGGGGAGATGGCGGTCGACTGGTGAGCGGGATCATATCCGTGACGGTGTGTGGCGAACCCGCCGAAGGGCATTCCGCGCGCCGTACGGAATGCCAAGATCCGTAATCCACGGAGTGTGACCGGAAATCCCGGCGGAAATTGAATCGCGCATTCCGGTACCTCGGACGCGGCTTGTTCCGGCCGTCCTTACTCGCTTACGGTCACCGTCAATCCGGACGGACCGCCTAATCCTGCCGCCGCCCGGAATCCGCATCCCACTCACGTGTGGCAGGAGCGGGGGACCCAGGTAAGCCGCCGGTCCGGAGAAATCCGGAACGGCTCGGGGTGAAGTCGCGCTCAGCGCGACCGGGCATCTCCAGCCCGAACCCGACAGCTCACCTCGTAGGCGCCGGAGAGGAATTCCCCCATGCCCGCAAAGGGTAAGCACCGTCGTACGAAGTCCGGCCCGCTCGCCCGCGGCGTCCTCGCCGCCGGGACCGGCGGAGCCGCTCTGGCCCTCCCACTGATCGGTGCCACCGGCGCGCATGCCGCTGAGCAGTCCGCACCCGTCGCCAAGCCCGCGGCGGCCTCGGTCGCCGCGGCGCACACCGCTCCCGCCGCCGCGGCCAAGACCGCCCCGAAGACCTACTCCGTGGTCTCCGGCGACTACCTGTCGAAGATCGCCGCCGAGCAGAAGATCAAGGGCGGCTGGCAGAAGCTGTACCAGGACAACCGCGACGTCGTCGGTGAGAACCCGAGCCTGATCTTCCCCGGCACCGAACTGACCCTCGGCGCCAAGGCGTCCGGCTCGGCGAAGGCCATCCCGTCCAAGGCCGCGGCTCCGAAGGCCGCCGCTCCGAAGACCGAGGCCCCGAAGGCGGACACGTCCTCCGACTCGGCCTCCTCCGCCGAGGCGACCACCTCGACGGACACCGGCACCTCCACCGGTGCCTCGGAGAGCAACAGCTCCGGCTGGACGACCCCCGTGGCCGACGCCACCGTCACCACGCAGTACCGCGCCTCCGGCTCCATGTGGTCCAGTGGCTACCACACCGGTGCGGACTTCCAGGCTGCCTCCGGCACCAGTGTCCGGGCCATCGGCCCCGGCACCGTGGTCTCGGCCGGCTGGAGCGGTGCGTACGGCAACGAGGTCGTCATCCAGCACGCCGACGGCATGTACTCCCAGTACGCCCACCAGTCCTCGCTCAACGTGTCGGTCGGCGAGACCGTCACGGGCGGCCAGCAGATCGGCCTCTCCGGTTCCACCGGCAACTCCAGCGGCCCGCACCTCCACTTCGAGGTCCGCACCGGCCCGAGCTACGGCTCGGACGTCGACCCGGTCTCGTACCTGCGTCAGCACGGCGTCTCCATCTGAGACGAGCGGCGGTGAGAAAAGGGCGGTGCGCGGCGGCGCACCGCCCTTCCGTGCGTTCCGTACTGTCCCGCGCCGGGGCCGCCACTTATTCCGGCTTTACCAAAAACTGACCGGGTGGTCTATCTCACCACCCGTCAACCCCTTATTACGGTCGCGTAGGTCACATTCGCGGGTGCAGGATACGTGTTTGTGGCAGACGATTCGAAACTCAATCAGCACGGTCTCAAGGACGTCATGGACGTCCCCGGCTTCATAGGGTCGTACGCGGCGATCGGCGACAGCTTCACCGAGGGCGTCGGGGACCCCGGCCCCGACGGAACCCTTGTCGGCTGGGCCGACCGATTCGCGGTACTGCTGGCGGATCAGCTCCCGGTCTCCGACGCGGGGACGGGCGTCGGCGCATCACGGCACGGCAATTTCCGTTACGCCAACCTCGCCGTACGCGGACGGCTCCTGGACCAGATCGTCGAGGAGCAGATCCCGCGCGCCAAGGAGCTGGCGCCCGACCTGGTCAGCTTCTGCGCCGGCGGCAACGACATCCTCCGGCCGGGGAGCGACCCCGACGACGTGGCCGAGCGCTTCGAGCGCGCCGTCGCCGAACTGAGCGGTGCGGTCGGCACCGTCATGGTCACCACCGGCTTCGACACCCGCCACATGCCGGTGCTGCGCCACCTCCGCGGCAAGATCGCCACGTACACCGCCCATGTGCGCTCCATCGCCGACCGCTACGACTGCCCGGTCCTCGACCTGTGGTCGCTGCGGTCCGTGCAGGACCGCCGCGCCTGGGACGACGACCGGCTGCACCTGTCGCCCGAGGGCCACACGAGGGTCGCCCTGCGCGCCGCCCAGGTCCTCGGACTCGACGTGCCGGCCGACCCCGACCAGGCATGGCCGCCGCAGGCGCTGCGCCGCCCGCTCGACGACCGGCGCGACGACATCCACTGGGCGCGGGAGTACCTGGTCCCGTGGATCGGGCGGCGGCTTCGCGGCGAGTCCTCCGGGGACCACGTCGAGGCCAAGCGCCCGGATCTGCTGCCGCTCTAGGGCTTGTCGTCAAACTGCCGTCGTTCGGCCGAAGTCCGGGCTCGCGTGCCCTGGCGCGTCTCGCAGGGGGAGTGAGTGCCGGGAGGGTATCCGCTCCAGCACGCCGCCCGCGAAGACGTCGTACAGCGGCAGCGTCTCCAGGTGCACATAGCCGATGTGGCAGTCGCAGACGGCGAGGGGACAGCCGCGTGGGCCGAGCGCCCGGCGGTAGCTCCCGTCGTAGAGGTTGCCGAGCTCCGCGCGCACGAAATGGCATCGCCGCACCGTGCCGTCGCCGTCCACCGAGATGACCGACTCACCGGTCCTGCAGGGCAGCCCCGCCGAGCTGTGCGGATGCCTGCTGTACGGGAACAGGGGGTCCAGGGCCGTCCAGCGGTCCGCCTCCTCGTCCGTGTAGCTGTGCCCCTCGGCGGCGTTGACCCAGAGATAGACCTCGTCGGGCAGCGCGGCCCGGAGCCGCCGCGCCTCGTCGAGGTGCTCGTCGAGGCCGACGATCCCGACGCTGTGACGGACGCCGAGCTCCGCCAGGTCACGGCACTTCCCGAGGAACCGGTCGTACGGCGTCTGACCCGGGTGGTACGTGCACCACAGGGCCACCTTGCCGAGATCCGCCTCCGCGAGCCAGCCGGTGCGGCAGCTGAGGTTGGTCTGGATCGCGACCCGGTTGATGTGCGGCAGCCGCGAGAGCTCGACCAGGGCGCGGCGGTACCAGGACCGCACCAGCCCCTCGCCCCACGGAGTGAACAGCACCGACAGCCGGTCGCCGGTCTGCGCCGCCGCCCAGGCGGTGAACCGCTCCAGCGCGGCGCGGTCGGCGCGCAGTTGCTCAGGGCTGTCGCGCCGCTTGGCGAACGGGCAGTACGGGCAGGCGTAGTCGCACGAGGCCAGCGGGCCGCGGTAGAGGATCGTCAGGTCCACGGAGGCGCTCACTTCGCTTCGTACGCGGCCATCGCGGCCCGTACGGCGGGGGAGAACAGCTCCGGCCCCAGCGCGTCGGAGTGGGCCAGCCCTTCCGGGGAGAGGCGGAGCAGACCGCGACTCACCGGGCCATCCAGCCAGCCGCGCGCCGCGAAGCGGTCCAGCTCGGCGCCGAAGTCCACGTACGGGTCCGTGCCGAACCGCGCGCCGTACTCCGAGCCGTCCATCCCCTCGGCCTGGAGGAGGGACTGCAGGAGGTGGCGCCTGCGTGCCTCGCCGTCGTCTACGTACCGCCCCACCTCGGCGCGGGAGAAGTCCTCCGTCGCCGTGAAGCCGTCGATGATGCCCCGGATCTCCCGCATCTCCACCGCGTAGTCGAAGGAGTAGTGCAGGGACGAGGTGTACGAACGGGCGCCGCAGCCGAGACCGATCATCCCGTCGGTCTGGCAGGCGTAGTCGTCGGGGCCCTCGTGCGGGGCGTCGGCACGGCGGAACATCCGCATCGACACCTGCTCGTAGCCATGGGTGAGGAGATGGTCGCGTCCCGCCCGGTAGAGCCGCAGCCGCTGCTCGTCCCAGGCCGCGTCGGACGCGGCCCCTGCCTCTGCTCCTGGTCCCGTCGCGTCTCCGAGCCGGCCGAGACCGGTCAGCGGGCGTACGTACAGCGGGTAGAGGTAGAGCTCCTCGGGGCGCCAGGCCAGCGCGGCGTCCAGGGAGGCCCGCCAGGTGTCCTCGGTCTGGCCGTCGATGCCGTAGATCAGATCGATGTTGAGGACCGGGATGCGGGCGTCGCGGATGCGGCCGAGAGCGGCCTCCACATCGGCCCGGCGCTGCGGGCGGACCGCGGCGCGGGCCTCGTCGTCGACGAAGCTCTGGACACCGATGCTCACGCGGGTGGCCCCCCGCTCGGCGAGGACGGCCAGCCGGTCCGCCGTCGCCGTGGAGGGCGAGGTCTCGACCGACAGCGGGACGGAACGGAGATCGGCGCCCATCCGCTTCTCCGCGATGTCGCAGAGCCGCTCCAGCTCGGCCGCGGTCAGGAAGGTCGGCGTTCCGCCGCCGAACGCCGCGGCGGCGAAACGCACCGGCTCCTCGTCGCCCAGCGCGTCACGGACCGCCGTCGCCTGACGGTCCAGGGCGTCGAGATAGCGCGTCGTCAGCTCCCCGGGCGCGCCGATCCGAGTGAACAGATTGCAGAAACCGCAGCGGACCTCGCAGAAGGGTATGTGGACGTACAGCGAGAGCGCGTCCTTGCGTTCCCCCGCCCACAGCTCGCTCAGCAGGGGCCGTTCGGTGCGGTGGCCGCCGAGCGGGCGGTACGCCGTCTTGTGCGGGTAGGCGTAGACGTAGCTCTGGTACGGCCTGACGGCGCTGGTCATCGGGTGGCCCCCGGATCGAGGAAGAAGTGGGCGTACGGCACGGTCCAGACGGCTTCGTGACCGAGGCGGTGGCCGGTGTAGCCGTCGTCGCCGTAGGCCGTGCCGTGGTCCGAGCAGACGATGGCGAAACACCGGCGGCGGCTGCTCGCCGCCGCGAAGAGCCGGCCGATGTGCCGGTCGACGTACTCCAGCGCGGCTGCGTGGGTGTCGCGGGAGTCCCCCGCGTCGGAGGTGGCGCCGTCCCGGTGGAACCAGTTCGGCTGGTGCAGGGCGGACACGTTGACGAACAGGAACAGCCGCTGCTCCTGCGGAAGTTCCGCGACGACCTGCTCGGCGCGTGCCACCTGCGACTCGAAGGAGGTGGGGGACGCCACGCCGAACCCCGGCTCCCAGTGGCTCTCCTGGAACAGGTCCGGAAGGACCGAGCCGAGAGGCCCGCGCTTGTTGAAGAAGCCGACGCCGCCGATGCACACCGTGCGGTAGCCGGCGCCGGCGAGCCCGGAGACCAGGTCGGGGGTGTCGAAGACGAACGTGCCGTCCGCGGTGGTCTCGCTGCCCGCGAAGCGCGCGGCGAACAGGCGCGGATGGGGCCCCGGAGCGGCGGGGGTCGGCAGGAATCCGGCGAAGATCGCCTGGTGGGAGGCGTAGGTGAAGCTGCCCGGAGCATGCCGCTTCTCCCAGAGGCCGCCGGGCAGATGGCGGGCCAGATGCGGGATGCGTCCGGCCGCCGCCAGTTCCGCCGCGACGTCGTGGCGCAGGGTGTCCAGGGTCACGAGCAGCAGATCGTGGCTGCCCACGATCCGGCTCATGTCGGGTCCGGCCTCCGCCGGATGCGGGGCGGGGTCAACGGGCAGCGTCGGCACGGTGGTTCCTTGTTCGGTTCGGTACGGCGGCGACCTGCGCCGCATAGGTGTCCAGGTTCTCCGCGCCGCTGCCGGGCAGGCCGGTGAGGCGGGGCAGCAGGTCGCCGAAGGCGTTGACCTCGCAGACGGCGAAGCGCCGCCAGCCGGTGGCGGGCAGCAGGTCGACGCCCACGCACAGCGTGTCGGGGAAGCAGGCGGCGGCACGCTCGCACACGGCCAGCGCCGCGGCCCAGCTTCCGCCCGCCGCCTCGACCGCGGCCCTGACCGCGTCGAGGTCGCCGCGCTCCCCGCCGAGATGAAGGTTGGTCATGGGGGAGCGGCTCGTCCGCACGACGGCGTGCGTCGCCCGGCCCCCGACGACGACGACCCGCAGGTCGGCGGCCCGACCGTGCTGCGACGCCTTCGGCAGCCAGCGCTCGATGTGCAGCCCGTCCGGCGCGAGCGCATCGACGACCGCGGCGACCTCGGCCTCCGTCGTGAGACGGCGCACCCGAAGCGAGTTGAAGAGGCGCCCCGCCGCGTCCCGTTCGACCGAGGTGGCCGCCCGCACCCGGCCGCCGCCCGCGGTCTCCACCGCCAGCACCCCGGAGGCGGACGAACCATGGGCGAGCTTGACGAACGCGCGCCCCATCCGGTCCTCCCGCATCAGCGCGCGCACATCGGCCCAGCCCCGGACGGCCGGTGCGCCGGGTCCGGACGTCGGCGACTGGGGCACAGGGACCCCGGCGCCGCTCAGCACGGCGTGGCACAGCCGCTTGTCGAACAGCACGGCGATGTCCTCCGGATCGTCCAGCAGCACCGCGTCCGCCGCGGTGGCCGCACGCCCCACCTCCCGTACGGCAGCGGTGAACGCGGCGTACCACCGGGCGGAACCCTCCACCCTCGTCGGATCGTCGACGCCACGCAGCAGCCGTTCGACCTCGGCGTCCTCACCGGGCGAGTCGATCCGCACGGTCTCGCCCGGCAGGAACGCCGCCTCACCGCGCAGCACCGTCTCCCAGGGCACCACACGTGCCTCGGCCAGCCCGGCGCCCCGCACGGCATCCTGGAAGAGCGCCACGCGGCGATGGCCCGGAATGCCGACGACCGCGAAGCGCGGCCCGCGGCTACGCGCCGGCGACATGGCGTCCTCCTCGGTCATGTCAGGTCACTCCGCCACGGTGGTGTAGCGGCCCTCGACACCCCGGTCGCCCCATGGCGTGTTGCGGTCCGACAGATCGACCCGCACCCCGTGGGGCTCCAGGGCCTCGCGGACACGGCGCTCCATCGGCTCGGTGAGGAAGTGGTGGTGGAGATCGACCGCGTCGAGGTGCGTGAGCGGCTGACCCTCCAGGAGCGCGGCGGCGCCCTCGTCACCCATCGTGCCGGAGGACAGATCCAGTGTCCGGAGCTGCGCCACGACCGGGGCCGAGGCGATCGCCGTCGCGATCTCGTTCTGCAACTCGCTGTTGCGCAGGCCGAGATGGAGCAGGCCCGGGAATCGCGTACCGGACAGCAGGGGCTGGAGATCCGCGACCGTCGCGTCGCCCCCGTAGGCCGAGACCCCCAGCCACAGCTCCAGCCGGTCCAGCGCCGGGAGTTCGCTGTCCAGCACACCGCGGATCACCTCGGCGGGAAGTCCGCCGGACTCGATGACCAGCGCGCGCAGGCTCTCGTGCTTGAGGGGCGGGAACCGCAGGCCCGTCCCGCCGCGCACCCCCAGGGCCTCCAGACGCGGGAAGGTGGTGAGCAGCGGGGTGACGTCCACGTGCTCGATCCAGGAGATCTCCGACTCCTCCTGCACCAGATCGCCGAGGAAGAGCGCCTCCAGCGAGGTCAGCCGGTCGGCGGCGGCGACGACGAGACCGATCGGGTACGAGGAATCCGACTCGTACGACTCCCCCCACTGCCCGATGATCAGCGCGCGGACCCCGGCCGGGTCGACGGTGTCGAGGAACTCGTTGAACTCCTCCTCCCAGGTCCGCTCCTCGTCCTCGTACGGATCGACCCGGATGCGCCACGCCACCGCGTCGGCTGCGGGCCGGACGGCGGCGGTTCCGCTCTCGAAGTCGACGGCGGGAAGACCGATCAACTCTTGCAGATGGTCGACGTCGGACATGGCGCTGCGCTCCTGTCGCTGGGGACGGCTGATGTCCGCAAGGTTTATCAAGGCCCACTGACAGCGCGGCGGGCGGGACCGGTCACGGGGGCCTCCGCCGGTCGATTGTCAGACCCTCGCCGTAGCGTTTTCCACGTGGTCGGCACAGCGGGTGCCGAGCCGGAGGGGAGACGTCTGTGTATCGCCAGGGGGATGTGCTGATCGTGGAGCTGGAGGAGTCGGCGGTGCCCGCGCACCTGCTCGACGCGCCGGGTGAACTGCGGGACGGGCGGGGGCGGCTGGTGCTCGCGCTCGGCGAGGTGACGGGCCACGCGCACGCGGTTCAGGGTCCCGGGCGGCTGATGCGGGAGGCGGGGGCGTTCGGCCCGATGACGCTTCATCTGCCGGAGGGGGGACGGGTGGTGCACGAGGAGCACGCGGCGATATCGCTGCCGAAGGGCTGGTTCCGCGTCGTGCGCCAGCGGGAGTACGCACCGGGCGCGATCCGCATCGTCGCGGACTGACCGGCACTCAGGAGCGCACTCCTGGGATCAGCGGCCGGCGAGCAGGAAAAAGGAATCAGGGAACAGGGGACGGGGACAACCGATGCAGTACGTGAACTCTTGGCGGGCCGTGGCGGCGGCGACGGGTGCGGCGGACAGGGCGGCGGCCGAGGACGGGGTGCGGCTCGCCTATCGCAGCGCCGGACTCGCCGAACCGGAGACGGTGGTCTGGGCCGATTCGCCGAGGGCGGCCGTCGAGGCGGTGGAGAAGCTCAACGGCGCGGGCCGCTCGGTGCGCGACGAGGTCCGCACCCGGCCGTGGGCGGACGAGCGGCGCAGGATGTACGACGAACTGGGCCCGGCCGGCTGGTCGGCGCTCTGGTCCGCCACCGGGGCGCAGCTCTGGGAGACGACCGCGGCCCTGGCCGAACGGATAAGGGCCGGAGTGGTCTCGGACCTCTCCGAGCACGAGGAGGACGAGTCGGATGTGCGGCTCGTGCTGCTCGACGCGGTTCTCGGACAGCACGACGCTGCCTGGCTCGCCGCGTTCGACGGACGCGGCGACCGGCTCACCGGGCTGGCCGAGGTCGCCAGGAACGCCGGCTGGTGGTGGCCGTACGAGCACGCCGTCGTGATCAGCGAGCGGCCGGTGGCCCTCCACCGCGACGAGGCGGGACGACTCGACCACGGGGACGGTCCCGCGCTCTCCTACCCGGACGGTTTCGCGCTCCACGCCTGGCGTGGCATGCCGGTGCCCGCCGAATTCCTCGCGGGCCTGGCGACCCTGACCCCCGAACGGATACGCGGCGAGGAGAACGCGGAGCTCCGCCGCGTGATGCTGGAGTACTACGGCTACGACCGCTACCTCGCGGAGTCCGGTGCCGAGCCCGTGCACAGGGACGAGACGGGCATCCTCTGGCGGATCGCTCTCGACGGTGACGAGGACGTGGTGATGGTCGAGGTGGTCAACTCCACCCCGGAGCCGGACGGCACCCACCGGACGTACTGGCTCCGGGTGCCGCCCCGGACCAGGACGGCGAAGGAAGGGGTCGCCTGGACCTTCGGGATGGACGGCCAGGCGTACGCACCGGTCCGGCAGACCTGAGCCGCGGGCCCGGGGAGGGCGAAGGGAGGACGGGACGGGAGAACGGGGGAGGGAGGCCGGTCAGGCGGTCAGTGCCGCGTGCTCGATGCCCAGTTCGCGGGCGAGGGCCTCGTCGGTCCACTGGAGCATCGTGGCCCGCGAGAGCGGACCCGCGTACGAGGTCATCTGGATGGCCAGGCCGTCCAGGAGCGCCGTCAGCCGCCAGGCCGCGGACATCGGGTCGTCGCAGTGGAACTCGCCGGCCGCCGCGCCCTCTTCGATGACCTCGGCCAGCTCCGCCTTCCACTGCTGGTCGAGATCGCCGGCGACATTACGCAGCGCGGGATCGCGCAACGACGCCGCCCAGCCCTCGATCCACAGGCGCCAGCCCTTCGCCTGCCCGGTCGGCGCGTACCACCGGACGGCAGCCCGCAAGCGGCGAACCGCGCTGGTACGACGCGTCAGCAGCTTGCGCAGATGGGCGAGGTCGGCCTCGGCCGCGTACGCGAACGCCGCGGCGACCAGCTTCTCCTTGGTCGAGAAGTGGTAAAGCACCAGCGCGTTGCTCACCCCGAGGACGGACGCCACGTCGGCGATCCGGACCGCGGACACACCGCGTACCTCGATCTGTTCGACGGCAGCACGCAGGAGATCCTCGCGCCGTTCCGCAACGCCCAACCGCACTCTCGCCACGCGGTCAGCCTAACGAACCGGCCGCCCGCGTCCAGGGCGGGGCGAACGGGGAGTGATCGTGACCGGGGCCGAAGGCCGTCGCGCGGAGGAGGTGCCGGCCCCGTTCACCCGTGTCACCGGTACCAGCCGAAGCGTTCGGCCATCACCGGCAGCCGGTCGGCGACGATGGCGTGGGCCGCCGCCCGCGGGGTGGAGCCGTCCGCCTCTGCGCGGGCCAGCATCAGCTGGATCAGCGCGCGCATCGAGCGACGGGTGTGACCGAACGCCTCCTCGGGGTCGGCGCCGATGTCCCCGAACAGCGTCCACCACCACCAGGCGTTCGTACCGGAGTTGACGACCACGTCGGGCAGTACGGTGACACCGCGTTCCGCGAGAAGGACCTCCGCCTCGGGCAGCACCGGCATGTTCGCCGCCTCGACGATCCAACGGGCCGTGACCCGGGCCTGGTTCGAGGCGTCGATCGCGTACGAGACGGCCGCCGGGACCAGCACGTCGGCGTCCACGGTCAGCCAGGCGTCGGCCGGCAGTTCCCGGTCGCTCTCCCGGAGCACGGAGCGGTCCACCGTGCCGTACGCGTCCCGCGCGGTCAGCAGCGCGTCGACGTCCAGGCCGGCCGGATTGGCGATGGTCCCCTTGATGTCCGCGACGGCGACGACTCTCAGTCCGGCCCGCGACAGGAAGCGCGCCGTCGCCCCGCCCATGGTGCCGAGCCCCTGGACGGAGACCCGCGCCCCGCTGTGGGCCACGCCCGCCCGGTCCAGTGCGGCGAGCGCCGACTCGGCCACCCCGCAGCCGCCGACCAGTTCGTCGAGTCCGATGCCGTCCACCGTCACGGCGAAGGCGTCCGCCAGCCTCCGCCGCGCCGCGGTCTCGTCGTCGAGCAGTGGATAGACGGCCTGGATGGACGAGACGAGCCCGGCCTCGGCCGCCGCGCGGTCGACCAGGTCCTGGGTGAGCCCGAGGTCCTCGCCGGTCGTCCAGGCGCTCTCGATGTACGGACGCACCGCGCGGAGGTAGCGGACGAGGACGTCGTACGCCTCCGGGTCTCGCGGGTCGCAGTCGATCCCGCCCTTGGCGCCGCCGAGCGGCAGATACCGGGCCCGGTCGTTGTCCGCGTCGAAGTGCAGGGCCTCTTTCATGGTCATGCCCCGGGCCAGGCCGGTCACCTCGTCGAGGGTGCAGCCCTTTCGCATCCGCAGTCCGCCGCTGGAGACACCGCGCACCAGCCGGTCGACGACGAGATATCCGCGACGGCCGGTGACATGGTCCGTCCAGGTCAGTGAGACGAGCGGGGCGGGCAGCGGGTTCGTGACCGGCATCGGGGGCTCCTCGGTCGGGCCCCCGGGGCGCCCCGTCGGCCGTGATACTGAATCGCCAGTCAGTATCGGGAGGGTGGGCCGCCCCTGTCAAAGGGGAGTGCGGAGGTGCGGTGGTCCTCAGCCTGCGGCCGGTCCTGGGACCTCGCAGTGGTCCTTGAACCCCTGGCTGGTCAGTCCCAGCGCGGAATTGGTCCGCGCCCGCATGTTCTCCACGGAGATCATGGTGGTCAGCTCCACCAGCGCGGCTTCCCCCAGCGCCGTCCGCAGGCGGTCCACCAGTACGTCCTCGACCGCCGGCGGTGTCACGGTCATGGCCTCCGCGTACTCCATGACGTCCCGCTCCAGTGGGGTGAACGCCTCGCTGGAGCGCCACACGGGCACGTCGTGCAGCTTGCGGGAGTCCATGCCGCGCCGGTGGTTCGCCCAGTACCCGAAGTCCATGCACCAGCTGCACCCGACCGTCGCGGCGGTCACCATGACGGCGAGCTCCTTGAGGTCCGGGTCCAGTGCCTTCCAGCGGGCGACCGACATCTCGAAGCGCGACCCCGCCCAGAGCACCTTCCGGTGGTGCGCGGTGGCCCGTACCGGGTCGATGACCTTGCCGTACTCACGGTTCGAGTACCACGAGACGAGGCGGTAGGCGAGGCTGCGGGGCGGGTCCAGTGAGATACGAGCGTTCACGGCCGATTCTCCTTCGGTGCTGGTCCGGCGGTGCGTTTGCGCCGTTGTCGGGCCGTCCTCACCTCTTGGACGGACGGGGGCCGTCGGATGTGACATTCGGTGGCCCGCGCACGGAATCCCTTGGTGCGCATGGACGTTGGAGTCGACATGACGGATATCGAAACCGGGCGCGAGGCGCTGTTGGGACTCATCGGCCGACACGACGCCGGCGTGCTGGTGACGCTCAAGCGGGACGGCAGGCCGCAGCTGTCGAACGTCAACCACGCCTACTACCCCGAGCAGGAGCTGATCCGGGTCTCCATCACCGAGGACCGGGCCAAGACCCGCAATCTCCGCAGGGACCCGCGGGCGAGCTACCACGTCACCAGTGAGGACCGCTGGGCCTGGACGGTCGCGGAAGCGCGGGCCGAGTTGACCGAGGCCGCGGCCGACCCCCACGACGCGACCGTGGAGGCGCTGATCACGCTCTACCGGGACGTCAAGGGGGAGCATCCCGACTGGGACGACTACCGGGCGGCCATGGTCCGCGACCGGAGAGTGCTTCTCACGCTGCATATCGAACACGTATACGGCCAGCTGCGTCCCTGATGCCGTACGGGCTCCGCCCGGCCACGGTCCGTATTGCTCCGTTCACCGTGCTGATCTGGCCGCGTCGGGCAACCCGCCCATAATGAGATGACCCCCACTCCCTCAGGAGATGTCGTGACCGGCTCCGAAAATCCGCCCTCGCTCCGTACGAGACTCCGTTCGTTGCGCTCCGAGGCATTCGGGGCCGATCCGTCCGGGGCCCGCATGGAGCGCATTCTCCGCTCGCCCAATTTCGCCGACGGAGTGTTCAAGAACCCGGTGGGGGTGCCGACCCCGCCGACCGGCTCCAAGCTGGCCTTCGTGAAGGGGTACTTCCGCAAGGAGGAGCGGGTCCACCGTTCGCCCGTCGGAGCCGTCCCCGTACACACCACGACCGCTGCCGACCTCTCGAAGCCGCCCGCCACCGGTCTCCGGCTCACCTGGATGGGGCATTCGAGCGTGCTCGCCGAGATCGACGGCCGCCGGGTGCTCTTCGACCCGGTCTGGGGTGACCGCTGCTCCCCCTTCGCCTTCGCCGGGCCCAAGCGACTGCATCCGGTGCCGCTGCCGCTTGCCGCGCTGGGCCCCGTCGACGTCGTCGTGATCTCCCACGACCACTACGACCACCTCGACCTGCCGACGATCCGCGCGCTCGCCGGCACGGACACGGTCTTCGCGGTCCCGCTCGGTGTGGGAGCCCACCTGGAGCGGTGGGGCGTGTCCGCCGACCGGCTGCGCGAGCTGGACTGGAACGAGACCACCGAGGTGGCCGGGATCAGTCTCACCGCCACCCCGGCGCGTCATTTCTGCGGGCGCGGCCTGCGGAACCAGCAGCACACGCTCTGGGCGTCCTGGGCGGTCGCGGGTCCCGAGCACCGGATCTACCACAGCGGTGACACCGGCTACTTCCCCGGATTCGCGGACATCGGCGCCGAACACGGTCCGTTCGACGCGACGATGATCCAGATCGGCGCGTACTCGCAGAACTGGCCCAAGGGCCACACGGCCGCCACGCCCCTTCCCGGCGCGTGGCCGGACATCCACATGACGCCCGCCGAGGGGGTCCGGGCCCACCTCGACCTCCAGGGGCAGACACCGCACGGCGTGCTGATGCCGATCCACTGGGCCACGTTCAACCTCGCCCCGCACGCCTGGGCGGAGCCCGGTGAGTGGACGAAGGACGCCGCGGAGGCGGCCGGTCAGGCCGCGGCGTTCCCCCGGCCGGGGGAGTCGTTCGAGCCCGGGGGCACCCTCCCCGTCGCCCCCTGGTGGCGGGCCGTGTCCACCCCGCTCGCCCACCCGTGGCGCGGGCCCGCGCCGGTGGAGGTGGCCGAGGCCAGCCCGCGCGGCGACCTCGACCTCGCGGGCGGCCGGTGACCGCCTGACGCGCCCAGCCGGGCGGGGCTGCTTCTCGTTCCTGCGCCTTCGGTGAGAACCGCCTGCCCGAAGTCCTCGTCGGGCGGGGTGACCGCGGGCGAAGGCTCCGCCGAGGTCTCCCGGCCCCGTTCCTGTGCGACGGCCGAAGGGGACGCGGCGCCCTCCGGTGAGGACGACGCCACCGACTTCGCGTCGCCTGGCCGGGCGCTGCACCACGTGAGGGCCACGCTGATCGTTACCGCCGGCGCCGCCGGAAGGATGGGATGCCACTCGAATGCGTGGCGTCGACGGGGTCCGGCGGGGCCGACGCGTATGCAGGCAGGTGCCTCGCTGGAAGGCGCGCCATGTGAAAGCCCCGCGTGCGATCAAGAGTTCGAATTCGGCCATGGCGGCACCCTTGTGGGTGACCGGCGTGGCCTTTCTTGACGGGCGTCCATCACGCATATTCGGCTTTGCGTGCGAGCGGTCATACCAGAGCGGGACGCATGGCGGGCAAGTTCGACAACTGCACGCCGCACATGCGCGGTTGACGACTACCGTGTGTGCTCGGCGATCAACGGTGGGCTCATATCTTTCGAGCCTGCCAACCGTTGACCCGAGCCTGACCGACTGCCGTAGGTGTCACCACTGAACGCCGATTCCTGGTGCCCCACGTACCGAGGACGCTGATGTCTCAACTTCGCGCACCCGCCGCGCGACCGGAACGCCGAGAGGGCGGGCGGCACGGCCGCCCGGGTGCCCGCTCCCACTCGGCCACGGCCAGACCGCGTGCGGTTCAGCCGCCGCCCGACGCCCGCATACGCCCCCAACTGCTCCGGACCGCTCTGCTGCCGACGATCGCTGCCGTGCTGAGCGGGGCCGCCGCCGTCATCTTCACCATCCGGGCCTCGGGCGAACGCCCCTCCGCCAGCCTCTGGGCCGCGCTCGGCGGTTCGGGCGCCTTGGCCGTCGCGGCCGTGGCCGCGGCCTTTCTCGGCGCGGGCCGGGTCGCCACCGGCGTTCTCGACCGCTGCCAGGCACTGCGACGGTCCAGCGCACAGGGACAGGCCGAGCTGCAACGTGTGGTGGAACAGCTCCGCAGCGGCGAGGTCGTGCCCGCACGGCGGCCACCGCAGCCCACCGACCCCGGAGCCGACGCCTTCGACCTGCTCGCCCAGGAAATGGGGCGCTCGCAGGACGGAGCGGTCGCGGCGGTCGTGCAGGCGTCCCGGCTCTTCAGCAACAACGGCAACGAGCAGAAGGTCGAGGTCTTCGTCAACCTCGCCCGGCGCCTCCAGTCGCTCGTCCACCGCGAGATCCAGATCCTCGACGAGCTGGAACACGAGGTCGAGGACCCCGACCTGCTCAAGGGCCTCTTCCACGTCGACCACCTGGCCACCCGCATCCGCAGGCACGCGGAGAACCTCGCCGTGCTCGGCGGGGCCGTCTCCCGGCGGCAGTGGAGCAACCCGGTCACCATGACGGAGGTGCTGCGCTCGGCGATCGCCGAGGTCGAGCAGTACCCGAGGGTCAAGCTCGTGCCGCCCATCGACGGCACCCTGCGCGGCCACGCCGTAGCCGACGTGATCCACCTGCTCGCCGAACTCGTAGAGAACGCCACGGTGTTCTCCGCCCCGCACACCCAGGTGCTGCTGCGCGCCCAGCACGTCACGGCGGGCCTCGCCCTGGAGGTCGAGGACCGGGGGCTCGGCATGCCGGGCCCCGAGCAGAAGCGTATGAACACCCTGCTCGCCGACCCCGATCAGGTCAATGTCGGCCACCTGCTGCAGGACGGCAGGATCGGTCTCTTCGTCGTCTCCGCGCTGGCCCGGCGGCACGGCATCGCCGTGCGGCTGCAGAGCAACATCTACGGCGGTACGCAGGCCGTACTCATCCTGCCGCAGGCCCTGCTCGGCGTCGAGGGGGAGGCCGACGGAGCGACGCACCCAGACGCCCCGCCGGTCCCGCCGCCCGGAGCCGTGCACCGCCCGCCCGCCGAGGACATGGCGGGCCGGCTGCGCACCGCGCATCCGCACGCCTCCCGTCAGCAGGCGCCCACGCCCCCACCGCAGCCGCTGCGCGCCGAGCGCGTCGACCGCCCCGCACAGGCCGGGAGCCCTCTGGGCATCCCGACACCCGACGTGCCCCGGAGCGGTCCGGGCACCGTCGGCGGAACGGCCTCCGGCGCGAGCGGGGCCACCGATCGTCCCCAACTGCCCCGGCGCAGCAACCAGGACCACCTCGTCCCGCAGCTGCGGGAGGCCCCCGTCCCCCGCGTCGAGGACGAACACGCGGTGCACGACCCCGGTCTCGTGGCGGCGTTCCGGCGGGGCGTCGACCTCGCCGAGGCCCGGTCCGCCGAGGACTCGGTACCGGACACCGCCTACGGCGCGAGCCCCGAGGTCCCCGCGGCCGTGGCGGCGGATCCCTCCGGGGGCGCGCCCGCGAACGGTCCGTCGGCCCTCGACGCGCAAGCGGACGAAGGCCCCGCGCCGCTCCCGGTCCGCGGTCCGGGACCCCGCAGAGGTCCCGAGCCGCTCCCGCCCGCGCACCCCGAGCCGCACCTGCTCGACCCGCACCTGTCCGACCCGCTCGTGCCGGAGCCGCACCACCTCGACCCGTACGTGCCCGACCCGCGCCCCTCCGACGCACACCGGACCGACCCGTACGTGCCCGGATACGCGCCCGCGCCGGGCAGCCCCGCAGAGAACCCCCCCAAGGAGTAGATGCACCATGGCGAGCGAAATGCCGTCCGGTCAGGTCGCCGACCTCGACTGGCTGTTGAGCGGGCTGGTCCAGCGCGTGCCCTACACACGCAGCGCGGTCCTGCTCTCGGCCGACGGTCTGGTGAAATCCGTCCATGGCATGGACCCCGACAGCGCCGACCACATGGCGGCGCTGGCCGCGGGCCTGTACTCCCTCGGCCGCAGCGCCGGAGCCCGCTTCGGTGACAACGGCGACGTGCGGCAGGTGGTCGTCGAACTCGACGCGACGCTGCTGTTCGTCTCCACCGCCGGTGCCGGTACCTGTCTCGCCGTCCTGGCGGGACGCGAGGCGGACGCCGCGGTGCTCGGCTACGAGATGGCCATGCTGATCAAGAGCGTCCGGCCCTATCTGATGACCCCGGCACGGCAAGCGGCCGGGGCACCGTACACCCCGGGGCTGTGAGGGTGCCGGCCCCGCAGGACGGGCCCTTGCTCGACGACGCGGCCGGCCGGCTCATCCGCCCGTACACCGTGAGCAACGGCCGCACACGGCCGACCACTGTGCTCGACCTGCTGTCCCTGGTGATGGCCACCGGGAGCGAACCCCAGATCCATCTGGGGCCCGAACACTCCGTGGCCCTGGGGCTGTGCGACGGCCCCACGTCCGTGGCCGAGATCGCCGCGCACCTCCGGCTGCCCGCAGTCGTCACCAAGGTGCTCCTGTCCGACCTCGTCGACTGCGGCGCGGTCACCGCCCACGCCCCCGCCTTCCATGACACGCCCACCGACCGATCCCTGCTGGAGGCAGTGCTCGATGGTCTACGACGACAGCTCTGACCGCACCGGAAGCTCCGAATTCTTTCCCGTGGCCCTCAAGGTCCTGGTCGCGGGCGGGTTCGGCGTCGGCAAGACGACGTTCGTGGGCGCGGTCAGTGAAATCGCTCCGCTGAGCACGGAGGAACTGCTGACCCAGGTCAGCGTGGCGACCGACAGCCTCGAGGGCATCGAGTCGAAGACGGCCACCACCGTGGCCATGGACTTCGGCCGCATCACGCTCTCCGAACAGCACGTGCTCTACCTCTTCGGCACCCCGGGCCAGGAACGGTTCTGGTTCATGTGGGACGAGCTCTCCAAGGGGGCCCTGGGCGCCGTCGTGCTGGCCGACACCCGGCGGCTCGCGGAGTGCTTCGCCGCCGTCGACTTCTTCGAGCGGCGCGGCATCGGATTCATCGTCGCGGTCAACGAGTTCGACGGCGCCTACCGGTACGAACCCGACGAGGTCCGGGCCGCGCTGGACCTCGGTCCCGAGGTGCCCGTGGTCCTGTGCGACGCCCGGATCGCCAGTTCCGGCACCGGTGCCCTGGTCACCCTCGTCCAGCACCTCATCAACGCCACCGCCGCTCCGGCGACGCCGGCCCCCGTCGCCGGCTTCGGAGCCCACCCGTGACCCACTACGCGACCGGCCGTCTCCTGCTCACACCGGCCGACCCCGACGGTTCCGTCCGGGCGAGGCGGTTGCGCAGGCTGGACCTGGGGGAGCGGCCCGACGCCTCGTTCGACAGCTTCGACGCCTTCGCCGACAAGGTGGCCGAAGTGACCGCGACACCCTTCTCTATGGTCAACTTCATCGACGAGAACCGGCAGTTCTTCGCGGGACTGCACACCCCGGCGGGCAACCGCAGCGGTTCCGACCTGGGTGCCGCAGCCGCGGGCAGCGGCCGGAGCGGACGCCACATGGCCCGCGACCACGGCTACTGCCCGCACGTCCTCGTGCGCCGCAAGGCCCTCGTGCTGGAGGACGTCTGCGACTATCCGCGGTTCGCCGGCAATCCCGTCGTCGACGAAATAGGCATCCGTTCCTATCTCGGGGCGCCGCTCATCGACCGTACGGGCATCGCACTCGGCACGGTGTGCGCCGTCGACACCGTGGCGCGCCCCTGGGGCAGGGCCGGGCTCGACACGATCAAGTCCCTCGCCCAGGAACTCGTCGGGCAGATCGACGGCAGGGACCGCCGCCGCGGCTGACGCGAGCCGTGGCGGCCCCGACCCCGTGGCGCGGCCCCTGTCAGACCTCGACCGTCGTACCGTCCAGGAACGTCAGCGAAACGGAGGCGTCGCCCACTCCGGCCCGCACGGACACCGCGTCACGCAGCGCCTGCGGATGGATCGTGTCGCGGGACAGCGCCAGCAAGGACACATGGGTGCTCCGGCCGCCCGGGTGACGGTCGAGCCGCAGGTAGGGGACGGCGGAGCGCGGTCCGAACGCGTTGGACTGGACGTCCCGCGCCACCTCCGCGGTGGCCTCCGGCCCCCAGCCGTGCAGCGCGACCACGGCGCTGCTCAGCCCGTCGGCCGTGCGCGACAGCGCCCAGCCGGGGCCGGTCCACGCGTCCGGGGTCTCCGTGTGCGCCACCGCGTGACCGCCCTCCCGCACCGAAACCCCCGCCGGGGCCTCGACCCGGTGGACACGGATCTCCCACGGACCGTGCAGCACACTCGTCGTCTCGACCCGGTACTCCCGGTCGTCGTCCGGGAGACGGGCCGCGTACCAGGAGGCCGCGATCCTGTCCTCGCAGCGCAGGGGATGGATGCGGGCACGCCGTGACGGGGTCCCGTCCGGTGCGAGGAGCGCCAGGTGGTTGTCGACCGCGCGCGCCACCGCGTGCGGGGCGGACTCCGGCGCCGTGGCGGTGGAGTAGGCGAACGTCGCGTAGTGCGGGTCCGCCGCGCCCTCGTCCTGACCCGACGCCGGGTCGTGGGGCGGCTGGTGGTCGCTTCCGTGGTTGACCAGCCGGACGATGCCGTCGTGCCGGGTGCCGTGCAGCAGCCAGCCGGGTGCCGGGAGCGCCGTGTACGTGTCGGACTCCTCGACCGGAAGCGGCAGTTCCCTCTCCGTCCAGACCGGGTGCTCCGCGGGAAGCAGCAGCCCAAGGAAGCCCTTGCTCGCCCAGTAGGGGGAGGCGGGCCCGGAGTACGGCTGGGTGGCCGGGAGGAAGGTGTCGTACCAGCCGAGCGTCAGCAGCCCCCGCTCGTCCGGCACCCCGCGCTCGACGAAGTGCCGCAGCGTGCCCGAGGCCAGGCGGCGGGTCAGCCCGGGGGCGAGCGGCGTGCAGTCGGCCAGCGCACCCATCCACACCGGAGCGAGAGCGGCGAACCGGTACGTCAGGGAGCGCCCCTGGTGCACGGGCGCGCCGTCCCCGCCGAAGAAGCGGGGGTAGTCGCCGAGGAATCTGCTCAGCCGCTGCCGGTAGACCTCCGTGCGTCCGCCGTCGTCGCCGCCCGCGATCCGCGACCACAGCAGCGGGTACAGATGCATGGCCCAGCCGATGTAGTAGTCGAAGTTCCGGCCGTCCCCGTCGGTGTACCAGCCGTCGCCGACGTACCAGTCCTCGATCCTGTCCAGGCCGGACTCGATGTCCTGACGGCTGTACGGAGCACCCACGGAGGCCAGGAACTGTTCCGACACCACCTGGAAGAGCCGCCAGTTGTTGTCCCAGGTACGCCCGCCGACGAATCCCGAGAACCAGTCGACGACCCGTTCCTGCACCCCCGCGTCCAGACGGTCCCAGATCCACGGACGGGTCTCGTGCAGCGCGACGGCGATCGAGGCGGCCTCGACCATCTGCTGCGAACAGTCCGTCAGTTCGGGCCACGGCTCTTTCCCGTTCCGGTCCGTGCCGACGGCCAGCCCCGCCGCGTACCGCTCGATGAGGGCCGGGTCGACCGCACCGCCCGCGCCCGCGATCCGGCAGGCCGCCAGCAGGAACGACCGGGCGAACCCTTCGAGCCCGTCCGACACGACACCCGACCAGCTGTTCCGGCCGGGCAGCCGGTACTGGGCGAAGCCGGGTGTCGCGTACGGCACGAGCGCATCCAGCATCCGGTCGGCCGTCGCCTCCCAGTGGGCGCGGGTCCAGCCGGTACGTGACGACAGGATCCGGTCGGGTGGCGGCAGGTGCAGATGCGGGGGCACGGACATGGTGCTGCTCCTCGGGACGGGGCTACTGGACGAGTTCGGCGTGATGGGTGTGGCCACGCGACCCGCCGACCGCGACGGTGAGAACACCTCTGCGGCCGGTGGTGACGGAGACCGTGTCGTCGGCACTGATCACCGCGCCGACGGGGCAGGGCAGTTCGACGGAGAGCGTGGTGGCCGTACGTCCTGGATCGGACACCGCGACCGAGATCCGGTTGTCGCGCTGCATGACCAGCACCGAGGCCGGGCCGGACGAGGTGATACCGGCCGCCCTGCCCGCACTCCAGAAGTTCGCCGCGGTCAGCCCGAGCCGCCGGACCTCCACGGCCTGGACGGTGGCGTCGTTGGCGACCACGCGCACCGGGCGGGAGCGCGACCAGACCTCGGTGGCCAGGGCGGAGGCGCCGGGCAGCAGGACATGGGCGTAGGACGCACCGCTGGGGGAGAGGCCGTGATCGACCCAGAGGGTGAGGTAGCGGCGGGTGAGCTCCGTCGTCGAACCACCCGTATCCGCACCGGTGTTGATGGAGCGCCAGGTCCCCGTGCGCTCCTCGCGCAGCGCGTGCAGGGCGGCCGTCCCGGGGAAGACATAGCCGCCGAGGCCCTCGATGTGCGCCCACCCGGCCCCGGTGAACTCGCCCGTCCAGCCCTGGTCGCCGGCCTGCCGGACACCGTCGATCACCAGATGAGGGGCGCCCGTTCGGCCCAGATTGCGGTTCTCGACGACGGTCTCGACCGTGCGGCCGTCCGTGGCACCGATGTCCGCGCCGAGTGCGATCACCGCGTTGTCCAGCAGGAACCAGGACTTCTTCGCCCGCAGGGTGCTGCCGGACGCACCGACGAGTTCCATCGAGGCGGAGCCGTAGCGGTCGTGCAGCACCGATCCGCCCGCGACCGCGTTCGTCGGCCGGTACGTGGAGGTGCCGGCGCCCGTACCGAGATCGGCCCGCTGCCGGGTGTCGACCGTCGTGCCCGGGAGGCGGTACGGATCGACGGTCGGCCAGAATCCGTCGTTGAACTGCCCCAGATCGTCCGCGTCGTAGAGATAGCCCATGCCGTCACCGGTGTACCAGCCGTGCAGGTTCTCGCCGTTGCCCGCCTCGTACGCCGAGATGCGCTTGGAGGACAATGAGAGGCTGTAGGCCCAGCGGGGGCGCCGGTGCACCACCCGGTCCATGTCGGCGAAGACGTGCAGACCGGTCGCCCGGTCCTCGGCCGGAATCCCTTCGTCGCCCAGGACGTCCTTGGCGAGGGCCAGTTGGGGCAGGGTGACCAGTCCCGCGAAGGGCGTGGTGCGGTTGCGGGTGAGCCAGCCCTTGACGACCGCGCGCCAGCGGGCGGCGTACGGTTCCGGCGCACCGGTGGCCAGCAGCAGAATCGCGGCGACGGCCGCCGCCCCGTCGCGGTGGTCGCCCGCCCGCTCCCGGGAGACGGCCCGGCCGCGCACGGCGTCCATCATCAGACCGTCGAAGATCACCGGCGCGAAGCTCCGCCCGACGGCCTCGTACATCACCGAGACCTTCGGGTCGGTGACCGCCCACTCCGAACCGGCGAGCAGCGCCAGCAGATGGGCGGTGCCGCTCAGGAGGACGGCGCCGTACGTGCCGGTGTAGGCGACCACGCCGTGCTGGACGAACGACCCGTCCTCGTAGAATCCGTCGCCCGAGGACGTGTACCGGAACAGGCTGTTGCGGCCGGAGTCGCGCACGTCCGAGAGGGCGTCCCTGGCCGATGCGATCTTCGTCCCGTCGCCACCGAGCAGGCCGCGCAGGGCGACGATCACCGCCTTGTCGGTCCGGTTGGCACCGGTCTCCGCGAGGGTGGGGGAGTTGGTGCGCCGGTCCGCGTCGGGGCAGAAGCGGTCGACGACCGACAGATAGTCGGCCAGGTCCGCGGCGGGGAGCCGGCCGCGCAGCAGGACGGCGCTGTCCATCAGCGCGCGCGGCGCACCGATCTCCCAGAACCACCAGTTGCCCGTTTCGCGCTTGGCCGGGTTGTACGCGGTGTCGTACGTGAAGCGCAGCGCGGCCACGAGTGCGTCGGCCACGGCGGGGTCCGCGGACAGGGAGGTTCCCGGGGTGGCCCACGCGGTGGCCAGGGTACGGAGCCGGGTGTAGCTCTGACCGAAGTTGCCCGGGTCGGTCACCGGGGCGAGGTCGGGCCAGAGCGCGGTCCGCGCGGTGCCACGGTCCAGGGTGTCCCAGAGCCCCTTCGCGGTGCTGTCGAGTGCGGCGACGGCTGCGGCGAAGTCGGGGTCCGCCGGGTCGAAATCACCTCCGGTGAGCAGGGTTTCGGCCCGTTGGAGAAGCGTGGGGAGGTCGGCCGTCGGGGCGTCGGCCCCGGTGGCCGGACCGGCGTGCGCCGGACCGGCTGCGGTGACGAGCGCGGTGGCGCCCGTCGCCGCCGTCGCGGCCGTCGCCGCCAGGAGGGAACGTCTGCTGAGCTGCATCGGGATTCCTTCCGCCGTGATCAGTCGGTGAGCGTGGAGGCGTCGACGGGCGGCTGCGGCAGGTTCAGCGCGGCCAGCTCCGCCCTGCCGGTCGCGTCGATGGGGAACGCCCAGGTGGTGACGAAGAAGTCGGTGAGGTCGTATCCGGCGACACGGCTGGAGTAGGTGGCCAGGGCCCGGTAGCGCTTGTCGTTCTCCGTGTAGTCGGACTGGGGGTTCTCCTCCCGCACGAGCTTGTGCATCCGGGGCCAGAAGTCCTCGCCGAAGGCGAGCTCCAGCTGCCGGAGCGGGACGAGCTTCTCGTACGCGCCGAAGGACTTCTCGTAGGTCAGCCCTGCCGTGCCGAACTTCCGCTGCGCGGACTGGAAGTAGGTCAGCCCCGTCGTCGCGTCGACCGTCAGGAGGTTGGACGGCTGGCCGAGGGTGCGCTGGGCGGCGAGCGAGTAGATGTTGACCGTGACCTCGGTGAGGCCGCCCGGCTTGTAGGCCATCTGCTGATGGAGGTGGCCGAGCTCGTGGTAGAAGCCCCAGCCCCGGGTCCGCAGCCCCGTCACGGTGGTCGCGCGGTCCAGGTACGCGCGCGGGAAGCCGTTGTAGCCGTGCGTCGCGTAGGCGCCGACACCGGTCGGCACCTTGCTGACCTCGGTGAAGTGGTACGGCCCCGCCTTCCGCCGGTGCACCGCCTTCGAGCCGTCGAGGCCGCTGATCCGGGCGTGCGAGTCGATGAGCGTCTCGACCAGCTCCAGCAGCGCGGCATGGTCCTCGTCGCGGTGGAGGAGGGCGCCGTCGCGGGTGAGGGTCATGATCGTGTTCGGGGCGACGAGCTCGACGTACGGCGAGGCGGTGAGCGTGTCCAGGCGGTCCTGGTACTCGGCCTCGGTGGTCTCGCCCAGGGTGAAGACGGGCATCCGGACGGCCCCCGAGCGGAACAGCACGCTCGCCCGCTCGCCGGCGCCCCTCAGCGTCAGGTAGACCGGGCCGCCGTGCGGGTCGGTCACGGTGTTGGCGCCGGCGGTCAGCGGGTAGCTGCGCGGTTCCTTGATCTCGCCGTAGTAGTCCCAGGCGCCGATCCAGAGGGTGGGGGTGAGGTCGTCGTGCGGCTGGACCGTCAGCGTGAGTGCCGCCCCGGCCGGGACGTAC
Organism: Streptomyces sp. NBC_00234; assembly: GCF_036195325.1. Classification (NCBI taxonomy): domain Bacteria; kingdom Bacillati; phylum Actinomycetota; class Actinomycetes; order Kitasatosporales; family Streptomycetaceae; genus Streptomyces; species Streptomyces sp. NBC_00234. Next base: position 7,091,988 of record NZ_CP108101.1, read on the forward strand.
AGCCCGGTGGGATCGAACTCGCTGCCGCGCAGGGCCTGTCCGAGCCGGAGCCGCTCGGCCTCGGAGCCCGGGCGGGCGGTGACGAGGATGTCGGCCAGGGGTCGGCGGGCTTCGGCGGAAGCCGGTCCGGCGGCGGCGCCGAGCGCGGCCAGGGCTCCGGCCCCCGCCGCCGAGGCGAGGACGGCGCGACGGCTGACCGAGGAGCGGGCGGGCGAGGAGGACGACGTCGGAATACGCATGCGGAACTCTCCCTGCAGAAAGTGAGTGCGGGACTGAGGCGTGCGGGACGGCTGAACTTCGCGCCAGCATGTAAGCGGTTGCTATCAAGCCGCAAGAGGAGTCGGGAAGTTACTGTGATTTTCTATGGCCTACTGCGGTCAACCGCGGACATCGGCGTGGTAACCGGTCACATCCGGCTGTTCTTCGTGGACCGGGGCGCCACGGAATCGCGTACCACGATGTGCGTACCGAGCCGCAGCGCGCCGGTCGTCGGCTCACGCCAGTCGTCCTCGTCGCCGCCCGACACGGCCAGCCGCACGGCCTGCCGCCCCATCTCCTCCAGGGGTACGTGCACCGTCGTCAGCCTGGGCCGCATCTCCTGTGCGACCGGGATGTCGTCGTACCCCACCAGCGAGATGTCCTTCGGCACCCGCAGCCCCGCCTCCTCCAGCGCCTGGGCCGCGCCCGCGGCCACCATGTCGTTGGCAGCGAACACGGCGGTGAACTCGGGTCCGTCCTTGAGGAGTTCGGTCATCCGGCGATGTCCGAAGTTACGGCTGAACGCACCCGGCTGTACCAGCTCCGGATCGGGTGTCACCCCGCGCAGCTCCAGCGCGCGCCGGTGCCCGGCCAGCCGGTCCCGGGTGGTGGAGAGCTTGGGCGGACCGCCCAGGTACAGGATGCGCTCATGGCCCTGCATCAGCAGATGGTCGGTGATGGCGAAGGCGCCGCCCTCGTTGTCGTATTCCACCGCGGCGGTCGGGGCGCTTTCGCCCAGCGGAGGCCGGCCGCACAGCACGAGCTTCGATCCGCCGGCGTCCAGCTCCCGTGCCCGGCGGGCCAGTTCGGAGGTGTAGGTGCGGTCGGCGATGCTGCCGCCCACCACGATCACCGCGTCGGCCCGCCGCTCGTGCATCAGCTCGATGAAGGCCAGCTCGCGCTGCGGGTCGCCCTGGGTGCAACAGACCAGGCAGAGCCGGCCGCCGAGCGCGGCCTCCCGCTCCACTCCCCGCGCGATGTACGCGTAGAAGGGGTCGATGACCTCGTTGACGATGATGCCGACGGTGCGGTTGGAGACTCCGGCGAGGGCGCGGGCGTGGGCGTTGACCACGTAGCCGAGTTCGCGCATGGCGGACTCGACCCGTTCCCTGGTGGCCTGGGCGACCGGGTAGTTCCGGTTGAGTACGCGCGAGACGGTCGCCGTGGAGACGCTCGCGAGCCGCGCCACATCGGTGACCGTCGCCCGCCGCTGTTCCCCGGCCGTGCTCTGCCGACGCATCCGGCCCACCCCCTGCTGACTGTTGTGTGACGACGAGCCTAGAGCCTGCGGGAGCGTGGGGTTCATGCGATCCTCCCCAGATCGGCCCGGTGTACCGGGTGGGCGAAGGCCGAGCCGTTCGCGTACCGCCGCAGTTCGTCGACGGCGAGCGCGCCGAGCCGCCCGACCTCGTTGCCCTGGGCTCCCGCGAGGTGCGGGGTGATGAAGACGTTGGGCAGGTCCCACAGGGGGTGCCCGTCCGGCAGGGGCTCGGGTGAGGTCACGTCGAGCACGGCGTCCAGACGCCCGCTGACCAGGTGCCCGGTCAGTGCCTCGGTGTCCACCAGCGGGCCGCGTGCCGTGTTGACCAGCAGGGTGCCGGGGCGCATCAGGCCGATCCTGCGGGCATCGATGAGGCCGCGGGTTTCCGGTGTGTCCGGGGCGTGGACGGTGACCACGTCGCTCGTCGCCACCAGGGTGTCCAGGTCGGTGGGGGTGACCCCGAGGCGGTGCGCCTCGGCGGGGGTGACATAGGGGTCGTACAGCAGGACCTCGGCGTCCAGGACGCGGAGGAGTTCGATGACCCGCCGGCCGATCCGCGAGGCGCCGACGACCCCGATGGTGAGGCCGTGCGTGCCGAGCCAGTGCTGACGGGCCAGATCGGCGCCCGTGCGGTGGGTGCGCCGGGAGCGGAACAGCTCGGCCAGCGGGAACACCCGTTTCGCGCCCATGATGATGGCCGCGAGCGTGTACTCGGCCACCGGCACGGCGTTGGCCGCCGCGGCCGACGAGACGACGATGCCCCGGTCGAAGGCCACCGGCGACAGAAACGTTTTCACCGTGCCCGCGGCGTGGATCACCGCCCGCAGGGCGGGCGCCCGGTCCAGCAGCTCCGCGTCGACGGACGGGCAGCCCCAGCCGGTCAGCAGCACCTCCGCCCCGGCCAGTGCCGTCACCGCGTCCGGTGAGTCGAACTCGCTGATCACGGCGGGTGTGTTCAGGTCGGCGACGTCTTCGAGCCGGGCCCGTACAGGAGGCGGAAAGACGTCGTCGAGCAGTCCGGGGCTCATGACCAGGACCGTGCGAGGCCGCTTGGCCGGCGGTGTCGCTCCCTCGGCCCCGGAACGAGCCGGTGCCTCTTCGGTGGTTCGCACCCTGCCTCCGGACAGTAATCGCGTTCTATGGAATGACCGGCACGCTAAGGAGCCCGGCCCCCGACCGTCAAGCGGTCACCGCGTCCAACTGCCCTTTTTGCTCCATGATTTACGCATACGGGCCTGCGGATCGGTCGGCTGGAACGCCGCGTAACGCAGCCGTTTTCCCGAATCTCTTGACGCTGGGGTTAACCGCTTACTAACTTGCCGCCGCAGAAGGCTCACCACGCGCCACCCAGCCGAACAGGACGCACCATGGCTGAAACAGCACCCCTGCTGCCGAGGGAACAGTCCCTGTGGCAGCGGATCAAGCGGGACCGGGTGATGCTGCTGCTCACACTTCCCGGCCTGCTCTACTTCATCGTTTTCCACTACGTTCCACTGCTCGGCTACGTCGTGGCGTTCCAGGACTACGAGCCGTACCTCGGCTACATGCACAGCGTCTGGGTGGGGTTCGCCAACTTCACGGCGGCGTTCGGTGAGCCGGCGTTCTGGACCGCCACGTTCAACACCCTGGAGATCGCACTCATCCAGCTGGTGTTCTTCTTCCCGATCCCCGTCGCCCTGGCCCTGCTGCTCAACAGCATCGTCAGCGACCGCATCCGGCGCTTCGTGCAGAGCGTCGTCTATCTGCCGCACTTCATCGGCTGGGTCATCATCGTCTCGATCTTCCAGCAGATCCTGGGCGGCGCGGGGGTCCTGCCCGATGTCCTCGGAGGTCTCGGGCTGCCGCGCTACGACATGATGAGCGACCCCGACGCCTTCCCCTGGCTGCTCACGCTCCAGGTGGCCTGGAAGGACGCCGGCTGGGGCACGATCATCATCCTCGCCGCGCTGCTCAACATCGACAGACAGCAGTACGAAGCCGCGGCGATCGACGGCGCCGGTCCCCGGCGCAGACTGTGGCACGTCACCCTGCCGGGCATCGCCCCGGTGCTGATCCTCCTGCTCATCCTCAACCTCGGGCAGATCCTCTCCGTCGGCTTCGAGCAGATCCTGCTCCAGCGCGACGCGGTCGGACCGGACGCCGGTGAGGTCCTGGACACGTACGTCTACTACCACGGAATCAAGGACAACGACTGGGGCGTCGCCGCCGCCGTCGGGCTCGTCAAGGCGGTCATCGGCACCGCGCTCGTCCTGGGCGCGAACAAGCTCGCCCACCGCCTCGGCCACGAAGGGGTGTACCGCGGTGCTGACCGTTGAGAAGACGCTGCCCGAATCCGTGACGGAGAAGCCGGCGGAGAAGTCCGGCCGGCCCGCCCCGCAGAAGAAGTCCGACGGCCGGCCGCCGTGGATGGAGAAGCCGACCCGCGCGGGGCAGCTGGCCAAGGGCCTGGCGATCGTCGTCGTGGTCGCGGCCGTCGCCTACCCGCTGCTCGGTGTCATCGGCACCAGCTTCGCCTCGCAGACCGACATCATCCGTTCCACGGGCCTCGTCCTGTGGCCCGACCACCCGACCCTGGACGCCTACCGCACCATCTTCGCCGGCGGCGTCGTGACCCGGGCGCTGATCGTCAGCATCGGCATCACCGTCGTCGGAACCCTCGCCAGCCTCCTCGTCACGGTCGGCATGGCGTACGGACTGTCGCGCCGCGACGTCACGGGTTCCCGCTTCATCCTGATGACGGCGCTGTTCACCATGCTGTTCAACGCGGGCATCATCCCCAACTTCCTGCTGGTGAAGGGCCTCGGCCTGTACGACACGTACGCCGCGCTCGTCATGCCCACCCTGGTCAGCGCCTTCAACCTGGTCGTCCTGCGCTCCTTCTTCATGAACCTCCCCGAGGAGCTGTACGACGCGGCGAAGGTCGACGGAGCAGGCGACCTGCGCATCCTCGTACGGATCGTGCTGCCGCTCTCCAAGGCCGTCCTCGCGGTGATCAGCCTGTTCTACGCCGTGACGTACTGGAACGCCTTCTTCAACTCGCTCCTGTACCTCAACGACTCCGCGAAATGGCCCCTGCCCATGGTGCTGCGCACCTATGTCCTCCAGGGCCAGAGCCTCAACAGCGCCTCCGTCGGCGAGGCGCTCGCCCCGCAGCAGGCCGTGCAGATGGCGGTCCTCGTGATCGCCGTCGTGCCGATCCTCCTCGTCTATCCCTTCCTCCAGCGCTACTTCACCAAGGGCGTGCTCACCGGAGCCATCAAGGGCTGAGCGCGAGCAGCACCGGCCTCTTCTTCCCTTCTCTCAAGGAGATTTCAGTGTCGAGCTCCACCCCCATCAACCGCAGAGCACTGTTCCGCATGGGTGCGGGCGCCGGACTGGCCGTGGCCGCGGCGCCGTTCCTCGCCGCCTGCGGCGACGGCGGCACCACCGCGAAGGCGGAGGCCAAGAGTGCCTCGCTGCTGCCCACCACCGCGGTCCGCAACATCGGCCTCAAGCCCGATCTGGCCGGCACCGCCGCCGGCGTCCCGCAGGGCTTCTTCGGCTACCCGGCCAAGCCGCTGCGGGCCACCAAGGGCACCCCGCTCAAGGGCGCGTCCCCCATCAGCGTGACGACGGAGACCTTCTCCCCGCCGCCGCCCTCCCGTGCGAGCAACGCCGCGTGGCAGGAGATCGAGAAGCTGCTCGGCGGCAAGGTCGACTTCACCGCCGTCCCGGCCGACGACTACGGCACGAAGTTCTCCACGATGGTCGCCAGCGACAGCCTGCCCGACCTCTTCATGTACCCCGAGGTCGGCGGAGTCGACAACAAGGCCGCCTTCCTCCGGGCCACGTGCGCCGACCTCACCCCGTACCTCGCCGGCGAGAAGATCAAGGACTACCCGAACCTCGCCGCGATACCGAAGGCCGCCTGGCAGGCCGCGATCTTCGGCGGAAAGCTCTACGGCATCCCGATCGCCCGCACCGGCACCGGCGGAGCAGGCTTCTACCGCCACGACCTGTTCGAGGAGATCGGCATCACGAGCCTCGACCAGATCACCGGTCTCGACCGGTTCGTCGAGGCGTGCAAGGAGCTGACCCGCCCCAAGAAGGACCAGTACGCGATCATCGCCGGGGTCACCAACGTCCTCGCGATGTCGGCGGGCGCCCCCTACTTCTGGCGGCTCGACGCGGCCACCGGCAAGTTCACCACCGATCTGGAGACACCCGAGTACCGCCAGGCCGTGGAGACGGCGCGGTCGCTCCACGAAGCGGGCTGCTTCTACCCCGGCACGATCCAGATGTCCGGGGCGCAGAAGGCCCAGTACACGGACATGTTCAAGAACGGCAAGGGCGCGTACGTCTACGACGGCATGCCCACCTACCTGGCGCCGGGCGTCGGCTACATCGCCGCGATGAAGGCGATCGACCCGTCGTACGACCCGCGGCCCTTCGTCCCGTTCGGCAAGGACGCCCTCGCCTGGATGGACAACGTCGAGCTCCAGAACACCCACATCAAGAAGGCGTCCGGCGAACGCGTCCAGCAGGTGCTCGCCCTCGCCGACTTCGCCGCCTCGCCCTTCGGCAGCCAGGAGTACACGCTCATCAACTACGGCGTCGAGGGCACCGACTTCACGCGCGACTCCAAGGGGAACCCGACGCTCACCAAGCGGGGCAGCCAGGACGTCACGGTGCCCTGGAAGTTCATGGCGTCCGCCGTCCCCGCGGTCTTCAGCGCCGACTCCGAGGAAGGAGTCCGCCATGTGCACAACACCCTGAGCACCATGATTCCGATCATGGAGCAGGACCCCACCCTCCAGTACTCCTCGCCCACCTGGGACTCCAAGGGCAGCGGAAGCCTGCTCACGCTGAAGCAGGACGGGCTGAAGGACATCATCGCCGGCCGCAAGCCCATGTCGGCCTACGACCAGCTGGTCAAGGACTACCTCGCGAAGGGCGCGGAGCAGGCCCGGAGCGAGTTCGAGGAAGCCTTCCAGAAGGGGAAGAAGTGACCACACGACGCTCCGCCCTCAGACTCGGCGGCACCGCCGTCGCGGCAGCCGTGGCCGTGCCCGTACTCGGCCGGCCCGCCTCCGCCCTCCCGAACGGATTCGACCCGGCTCCCGGTTCCGACGGCGTCGGCGACCCGCTCTTCCCGACCCTCGGCAACGGCGGCTACCAGGTCGTCCACTACGACCTGACCTTCGACTTCACCCCGGTGACGTACGACTTCACCGCCGTGGTGCGGATGAACGCCAGGGCCACCCAGGACCTCTCCGCGTTCAACCTGGACACCGACGGTCACACCATCGACTCCGTCACCGTCTCGGGCACCCCCGCCACCTGGGTCCTCTCGCCCGGGAAGAGCGGCCAGGAACTCACCGTCACCCCGGCCGCCCCGCTCCACGACGGCATGCCCTTCACCATCGAGATCCACTACCGGGGCAACGGGAAGGCGCCCCGGCTCGGCCTCACCGGCTGGAAGTTCGGCACCGACGGCGGCTTCGCCTCCGCCGCCCAGTCCTCCCGGGCCGACACCTTCCTGCCCTGCAACGACACCCCGTCCGACAAGGCGACCTGGACGTTCCACATCAGCGCGCCCGAGGGCTTCGTCGCCACCGCCAACGGCGAGCTGCTCCACAAGACACCGGGTACGAACGGCTCCACCGTCTGGCACTTCGGGCTGCGCGAGAGGATGGCGACCGAACTCATCGGCATCGCCGTCGTCAAAGGCACCTATCTGTACGGGACGAGCCACCGGGGACTCCCGCTGCGGCACATCGTTCCGCAGGGCCAGGAGGAGAAGTACGGGCCCGTCGTCGCCCGTACCGCCGACCATCTGGCCTGGGTGGAGGCCAAGTTCGGGCGCTACCCGTTCTCCGTCTACGGCATCCACATCTACGACGGGTACACCGACGCGCTGGAGAACCAGACCCTCTCCCTCTTCTCCACCAACTGGTTCAAGCTCAACGCGGACGGCAATCCGGCCTACGAGAACACCATGGTCCACGAGCTGGTCCACCAGTGGTACGGGGACTCGGTCACCCCCGCCGACTGGCAGCAGGCATGGCTCAACGAGGGTCCCGCCGTGTACTACGCGGCCCTGTACAGCGAGGAGCGCGGCTGGTCCGTGCTCACCGACAAGATGAAGGCCACCTACGCCAAGCTCGACGCCGTCCGCGCCAAGGACGGGCCGCCCGGACTCCCCAAGGCCCTCGGCGGCACCAACATCTACGACGGCGGCGCGCTCGTCCTGTACGCCCTGCGCCGGCGGATCGGCGACCGCGCCTTCGACCGGGTGATGCGGATCTGGCCCGAACGGTTCAAGGACCGCAACGTCTCCAGCGAGGACTTCATCACCCACACCGTGAACGTCACCGGTGACCGGTCCCTCGACGCCTTCCTGCGCGACTGGCTCTTCGGAGCCGTGAACCCGCCCATGCCCGGCCACCCCGACTGGAAGGCAGGCGCGTGAACCTCCCGACGAAAGCCGTACGCCTGACCGCCGCGGCCTCCGCCGCCGCACTGGCCGCCCTCCTGGCGGCCCCCACGGCCCAGGCCGCCCCGGACACCCGCACCCTGTACGCCGCCACGAACGGCGCAGGCACCTCCTGTACGGTCTCCCGGCCCTGCACCCTGGAAGGTGCCAGGGACGCGGCCCGCGCCGAGACCGGCCGTGACGTCCGCGTCCTGCTGAAGGACGGCACGTACGAGCTCGAAGAACCCCTCCGCCTCGGTGCGGCCGACTCCGGCGGGGAGGGCCGCACCGTCACCTGGGCCGCGGCCCCCGACGCCGACCCCGTCCTGTCCGGCGGCCGGGCGATCACCGGCTGGAAGCCGAACGCCGACGGCACCTGGACCGCCGACGCCCCGGCCGGCGTCACACCGCGCCAGCTCTTCGTCAACGGCGAACGCGCCGTCCGCGCCCGCGGCGAGGCATGCGCCCCGAGCGTCTGCGACGCGACCAGAACCGGGATGACCGGGGCCAACGCCACCGGCATCGCCCAGTGGCAGCGCCCCACGGACGCCGAGGCCGTCATCCGGGTCCGCTGGCGCAACTACCACTGCCGGATCGCGGCCGTCAGCGGCGACATCCTGACCTTCGCCCAGCCCTGCTGGACCAACTCCGCGAGCGGAACCGACCGCACGGGACCCGCGTGGGACTCCACGACGGTCGACTCCACCCGCTACAGCGGGGTCGCGTTCTTCGAGAACGCCCCGGAACTCCTCGACGAACCGGGCGAGTTCACCTGGAACTCCGAGGCGCGCACCGTCACCTACCTGCCCCGCAGGGGCGAGCACATGACGGCCGCCAGGACCGTCACCCCGCACACCGAGCAGCTCCTCGTCCTCGACGGGGCGCACGACATCGGCCTCAGCGGAATCGGCTTCGCCTACGCCGCCTACCGCCAGCCCGGCACCGACGAGGGCTACGCGGGCATGCAGGCCGGACTCACCCTGACCGGCGCCACCGGACCCGTCGACCACGCGGGCCGCTACTACACCAAGCCGTCGGCCGCGGTGACCGTACGCGGCGGGCAGCGCGTCGTGATCGACCGGGCGAGGTTCGGCCGTCTCGGCGGCGCCGGAGCGATCCTGGAAGCCGGCACCAAGGACAGCGCCCTGACCCGCTCCTCCTTCAGGGACCTCTCTTCGGGCGCGGTCTACGTCGGGGACACCGAGCCGATGCCCGGCACGGAACTCGCCGGTGAGCGGAACACGGTGGCGTACAACACCATCAGCCGCGCCGGCGTCGAGTACACCGACTCCGTCGGCATCTGGGCGGGGTACGAGGCGGAGCTCGCCATCGAGCACAACACCCTCGACCACCTCCCGTACTCCGGGATCTCCGTCGGCTGGGGCTGGAACCAGCCCGAGGCCCAGACGTCCGTCCTGCGGGACAACAAGGTGACCGCCAACCGCATCACGAACGTCATGGAGGCCGCTCACGAGCAGCACGACGGCGGTGCGATCTACACCCAGGGATCCCAGCCGGGCACGGTCCTCTCGGGGAACTACATCAACCGCTCGGCGTTCGGCAACACCGAGCGCGACGGCAACGGCATCTACCTCGACGAGCAGTCCTCGCACATCCTCGTCGAGAAGAACGTCATCACCCGCATCGGCTACAAGTGGGTCTCCAACTGGGCGGATTACGGCATCGAGAACACGGCCCGGTCCAACTGGACCGACACCGCGGCGCCCGTCCTCTCCGGCCGGGGCTCCGTGATGACGGACAACCTCACCGGCCTCGACCGGCTGCCTTCCGAGGCACTCGCCGTCGCCGCCCGCGCGGGTGCGCACGGCGGACCGGTCGAGCAGCTGCGGACGGACCTCGCCCGCACGGGCACGGCCACCCAGTCCTCGACCGACGGAACGGGCACGGCGCAGCTGGCCCTGGACGGGGACACCAACACCGACACCCGCACGCTGTCCGAGCCGGGCGCCTGGTGGCAGGTCGACCTCGGTGACACCCACCGCGTCCGCCAGATCGAGATCTGGAACAACTCCTCCATGACGACGGCGGACTTCGACGTCGTCACCGAGGACGGAACGATCCACGTCGACGGAAAGTCCTTGCGTCCGACCGTTCTGAACCTGGACAGCAGCACCCGCACCGTGAAGATCATGGTTTCCGGGACCGGACGCGTGGCCCTCTCCCAGGTCCTCGTCCACCCCTGACCAGCCAACTGAGCGAAGGAAGACCCATGACCGACCTCCGTATCGGCGTGCTCGGCTTCGGCCTGCGCGGCTCACTCGCCCGCACCGCCCACCGGCCCGGCTCCGGAGCCCGCGTCACCGCGCTGGCCGAGCCGGACCCGCGCGCCCGTACGGAGGCGGCCGTGGCCTTCCCCGAGGCCCTCATATCGACCGGTCACCGCGAGGTCGTCGAGGACCCCGACGTCGACGCGGTGCTGGTCCTCACCCCCGACCACACCCATGCCGACCTGGCCTGCGAGGCGCTTCGCGCGGGCAAGCCCGTCTTCGTCGAGAAGCCCCTCGACATCAGCATCGAGCGCTGCGACACGATCCTGCGCACGGCGTACGAGACCGGGACCCGGCTCTACATCGGCCACAACATGCGTCACATGCCCGTCGTGCGCCTGATGCGCGACCTCGTCCGGGGCGGTGCGGTCGGCCGGGTCAAGACGATCTGGGTCCGGCACTTCGTCGGCTACGGGGGCGACTGGTACTTCAAGGACTGGCACGCCGAACGGCAGTACACGACGGGGCTGTTGCTCCAGAAGGCCGCCCACGACATCGACGTCCTGCACTGGCTGGCCGGCGGATACGCCGAGGACGTCCAGGCGCTGGGCGACCTGATGGTGTACGGCGACAACCCGCACCGCCGCGAGCCCGGCGAGCCGAAGGCCGACGACTGGTACACCAAGGACGGCCACTGGCCGCCGCACACCCAGCGGGCGCTCAACCCCGTCATCGATGTCGAGGACGTCTCGCTGCTCAACATGCGCCTCGACAACGGGGTGCTCGCCGCCTACCAGCAGTGCCACTTCGCTCCCGACTACTGGCGCAACTACACCGTGATCGGTGACGCGGGCCGCCTGGAGAACTTCGGCGACGGCCCCGGCGGCTGCGTCAAGGTGTGGAACACCCGGCGCTCCGGCTACCGCCCCGAGGCGGACGAGATCCACCCGGTCCCGGACGCCGAGGACAACGCGGGCCACGGCGGCGCGGACCCGCTGCTGGTCGACGAGTTCCTCCGGTTCGTACGGGAGGGGGGTCGTACGGACACCTCACCGGTGGCTGCCCGGATGGCGGTCGCGGCGGGTGTACGGGCGACGGCTTCCCTGCGCAACGGGGGCACCCCGCACCACGTGCCCCCGCTGGATCCGGAGCTGGCGGCCTACTTCGAACGCGGCCAGGTCCGCGCCTGACGCGCGGCCGGCGGGGGCGGGCGGGGGCCCGCGGGCACCGGCCGCCCCCGCTCAGGCCGGCGGAGCCCCCGTGCTGCCCCGCAGCACCACTTCGCCCTCGATCCGCAGGACCCGCGACCGCTGACCCGTCCCCGGCTCCCGCAGCGCCAGCGCGATCGCGCTCTCGCCCATCGCGGTCAACGGCAGCCGCACCGTGGTGAGCGGCGGCGACAACTCCCGTACCAGCGGGATGTCGTCGAACCCGGCGAGGGACACGTCCTCCGGTATCCGCAGGCCCTCCTCCCGCAGCGCGGCCAGCGCGCCGACCGCCATCACATCGGTCACGGCGAAGACGCACGTCGGCCGGGGTGGCCCGGCCGCCAGCAGCCGGCGCGCGGCGAGGTAGCCGCCCTCCCGGGTGAAGGCGCCCTCCACGACCCGGTCGAGGAGGGCGCCCGTACCGGCGAGCCCCTCCCGGAAGCCGGCCAGCCGGTCGGAGACCGTGGTCAGCGCGGGCGGTCCGGTCAGCACGGCGAACCTGCGGTGGCCGAGGGCGGCCAGCGAGCGGGCGAGGGCGGCGGCCCCGGCCCGGTTCTCCGGCTGCACGGTGTCCACCCGCAGGCTGCGGTGCCTGCTGACGACCGCGACACGTCCGCCGAGGCGTACGTACGGCTCCAGTTCGCCGTCCATGGCCCGCTCCCACGCCCGGTCCTGGAAGCCGGAACCGATCAGCAGGATCGCGCGCGCCCGCTGCGCGCGCAGCATGGAGACGTAGGCGATCTCGCGGGCCGGTTCCCGGAAGGTCGAGGCCAGCATCACCAGCAGGTCCTGCTCGGCCGCGGCGCGCATCACGCCGCTCGCGATGGCGGCGAAGTAGGGGTCACTGACGTCGTGACAGATGACGCCCACCGTGCGGTTGCTGGAGGCGCTGGCCAGCGCCTGGGCGTGCGCGTTGGGGATGTACCCGAGCCGGTCGGCCGCCGCCCGTACCCGTTCGCGGAGGTCCTCGCGCACCCGGGCGGTGCCGTTCAGGGCGCGCGAGGCGGTGGCGGGGGAGACCTCGGCCTCCCGGGCCACCGCGTCGAGCGTCACATGGGCCGGTGTACGCGCAGGGGCACGGGAGGGGCCATGGGCGGGGGAGTGGGCGGGGCCGTAGCGCCCCGGCGCCGGGTGGATCGGTGTTTCCCGTTCACTCAACTCGACCCCCAGGGGTGCGGTGGTGGCAGGGCCCCGAAACTTCGGGACGACCTATTGACCGTGCGTGCAGACAGTCATTAGCGTGGCGACACCTTATCAGAAAGCGCTTTCTGAAAGCGCCTTCTCCGCACCGGTACACGCACCCGGTAAACGCACCGCAGCATCGCACAGCTCTCGACAACAGCCCCCGAAGTCCAGGGAGTTCACAGTGAGCCAGAGCGCGTTGGCCAAAAGTCCCGCAGAAGTGGCGGGAGTTGCCCGAAGGGACGGGCCGTCGGCGGGGGAGCGGCTCGCCCGCGCGGCCGAACAGAGCTGGCGCCCCGTCGCCTTGCTCCTCGCCTGCTTCGTCCTCTGGTGGGCGATCGCCGCCGGGGAACTGGTGGAGCCCTACCTCGTACCCTCGCCCGGCGCGACCTTCGACGTGCTCACCGGCAAGTCCGCCTATCTGTGGGAGCACAGCTGGGTGACCACGTACGAGACGCTGCTCGGCTTCGTCATCGCCGTCGCCGTCGGCGTCCTGGCGGCGGTTGTCATGGTGTACTCGTCCACGGTCGAGCGCACGCTCTACCCGATCCTGCTGTTCGCCCAGGTCGTACCGAAGATCGCCATCGCACCGCTCTTCGTCGTCTGGCTCGGGTTCGGGATCGCGCCGAAGATCCTGATCGCCGTCCTCATCGCCTTCTTCCCGGTCGTGATCTCGATGGTCACCGGCCTCAAGGCGGTCGACCCCGAGATGCTCCAGCTGTCCGCGACGATGGGCGCCAAGCCCTGGCAGACCTTCCTCAAGATCCGGTTCCCGGCCTCGCTGCCGCATCTCTTCTCCGGGCTCAAGGTCGCCGTCACCCTCGCGGTGACCGGGGCCGTCGTCGGGGAGTTCGTCGGCGCGAACGAGGGCCTCGGCTATGTGATCCTCCAGGCCAACGGCAACCTCGACACCCCGATGCTCTTCGCGGGGCTGCTCGTGATGTCACTGATCGGCGTCGTCCTCTTCGTCCTCGTCGAGATCGCCGAGAAGCTCCTGCTCCCGTGGCACGCCAGCCGCAGGGACGCGTCTGCCACGACCACGTTCTGACCTCGTCGCGAGAAGGGCCAGCCCATGCATGCGCGCAGACTCCTGATCGGTGCCGTACCCCTCGTCCTCCTGGCCACGGCCTGCGGCGGCAACGAACCGTCGACCACCACCAGCGACTCGGGAAAGAAGCTGGACAAGGTCACGCTCACGCTCAACTGGTATCCGTACGGCGAACACGCGCCGTTCTACTACGGCAAGCAGCAGAAGATCTTCGAGAAGCACGGCATCGACCTGACGATCCAGGCGGGCCAGGGCTCGCAGAAGACGGTGCAGGCCACCGCGGCCGGGCAGACCCAGTTCGGCTGGGCCGACACCCCCGCGCTGCTCGCCGGCGTCGACCAGGGGGTCAAGGCCAAGAGCCTCGGCGTCTTCCTCCAGACCACCCCGGCCTCGGTCCAGTCCTTCGAGGCCAAGGGCATCGCGTCGCCCGCCGATCTGAAGGGCACGACGATCGCCGGGACCGCCGGCGACGCCCTCTCCAAGACGTTCCCGATCTTCCTGAAGAAGAACGACATCGCGGAATCGGACGTCAAGGTCCAGAACACCGACCCGGCCGGCAAGATCGCCGCGGTCATCTCGGGGAAGACCGACGGCCTGCTCGGCTACGCCAGCGACCAGGGGCCCACCATGCAGGACAAGGCGAAGAAGCCGGTCTCCTACCTGCGCTTCTCCGAGCACGGACTGAACTTCTACTCCAACGGCCTGCTGGCCGGACAGCGGCTGCTGTCCTCCGAGCCGGAACTGGCGCAGCGCATGGTGAAGGCGGTGAGCGAGTCGTGGGCCGCCGCGGAGAAGGCTCCCGATCCGGCCGTCGCCGCGATGGAGGGCGCCTCGGAGCAGCTGCCCCCGAAGACGGTGCTGGCCGAGCAGTTCAAGACGACGCTCACCCTGCTGCACACACCCTCGACGCAGGGCAAGGCACCCGGCGTGAACACGGAGGCGGACTGGCAGCAGACCATCGACGTCTTCGCCGAGGCCGGTCTGGTCCGCTCGCCCAAGGCCGTCGCGGACTACTGGGACGAGAAGACGGCGCTGAAGGGATGACGATGCCGAAGGAAGACGCGACCCTCACCGCGGCACCGGCCGCCGCCGCGGTGGGCCTGTCGGACGTGGCCGTCCGCTTCCGCAGCAAGAAGCGGGACGTCACCGCCCTGCGGGACGTCTCGCTCGACGTGAGGCCCGGTGAGTTCGTCGCCATCGTCGGCCCCTCGGGCTGCGGCAAGTCGACGCTGCTCAAACTCGTCGCCGGACTCCTGAAGCCGTCCTCGGGCGAGGTCCGCCTCGGTGCCGAACGGGTCGACGGGCCGCGGCACGACATCGGTTACGTGTTCCAGCGCGCCGCCCTCCTGGAGTGGCGCTCCGCGCGGCGCAACATCCTGCTCCAGGCCGAGATCCGGAAGATGCCCACGGCCCAGGCACGCGGGCGAGCCGACGAACTGATCCGGATGACCGGCCTCGGCGGATTCGAGGACGCGTATCCGCACGAGCTGTCCGGCGGCATGCAGCAACGGGTGGCCCTGTGCCGGGCGTTGCTGCACGAGCCGCCGGTGCTGCTGATGGACGAGCCGTTCGGCGCGCTCGACGCCCTGACCCGGGAGCAGATGAACACGGAGCTCAACCGGATCTGGCGGGAGACCGGCACCACGGTGCTGCTCGTCACCCACTCGATCTCGGAGGCGGTCTATCTGGCCGACCGGGTCGTGGTGATGAGCCCGCGTCCGGGCACCATCACCGAGCTCATCGACGTGGGTCTGCCGCCCGAGCGGGAGTACGCCGAGACGCTGGGCCGGCCGGAGTTCCGTGACGCGGCGGCGCACATCCGCGGCCTGCTGGGCGCGGTCTCGGCGCACGACTGACGAGGACGGGGGGATGCGCGGCCCGGGCCGCACATCCCCCCGTCCCGCACGGCCTTCCTGCTCACTCCAGGGCGAACGCGTCCGCCGGCAGCTCCATCTGCGCGGCCGGCAGCGTTTCGCCCCGGTGCCCATGCCCGCGAACTGACCTGCTGCTTCGAGCCCGACGGAGCCGTGCAGCTGCGCCCACGCGAGCACCGCCCCCGCCGGCGCGCGGGCGGACGCCCCGGTGCCACCGGCGGCATCCGGTGCGTACCGGGCGACCCACGCTCCCACCGCCCCGTCCGTGCCACGGACCCGTGCCCACCCCGCTGTCCACGACGGTGGACGCCACGCTCGCCCGGTACAGGGGCCTGCTCGCCGCCCGCTGAGCGCGGTCCGGCCCCGGGCGGGACGAACCGCCCCGCCCGGGGCCGGACCCATGCGCGCCGCGCCGCTCAGTACCGCAGTCGCGACAGGTACGTATAGCTGGCGAGCGCCGAGGCGAACGGGTCGGCCGGAGCGTCGTGCTCCACCAGCCACTGCTTCACCCCGCCCTGCCGCGCCGTGTCGAACATGGCCGGGAAGTCCAGCACCCCGGACCCGACATCGGCGAAACTGCCGTCGGGCGCCATGTCCTTCACGTGGAGGGCCGGGAACCGGCCCGGATGACGGACGAAGAGCTCACCCGGCGCCGACGCTCCTCCGTCGGCCGCCCAGTACAGATCCAGCTCGAAACCGACCAGCTCGGGATCGGTCTCGTTCAGCAGGATGTCGTACAGGTTGACCCCGTCCACGACCTGATGGTCGCTGCCGTGGTTGTGGTAGAGCAGCTTCAGTCCGGCCTCGCGGGCGGCGAGCCCGATCCGGTTGAACTCCCGTGCCACCTCCCGGTATCCGGCCGGCGAGTGCAGCGACCCCGGCAGGCTGGGGACGACGATCCACTTCCCGCCGAGGGTGTGGACGTCCTCCAGTGCCTTCGGCAGCCCGGCGCCCCGGACGATGTCGTACCCGACGTGTTCGAGGACCGCCTTCAGCCGGGTCTCGTCGAGCATCCGACGGATGTCCGCCGCACTGTGACCGTGCCGCCCGCTCACCCCGACCGTCGCGTAGCCGATCTCGGCGAGCTGCGCCAGCGTCCCCTTGAAGTCGACGGCCAGTCGCGTACGCATCGTGTACAGGTGCATTCCGATTCCGGACGGCGGCACCGGCCGGCACGGGCCGCTCTCCGAAGCGGAGGCCGCGCCCGTACCGAGACCGACGGCCGCCGCGGCCCCCAGGGCCGTACCGAGGAAGGCTCTTCGTGTGCCGTTCATGTCTGTCCCCTCTCAACTCACGTCGATGCGAACGGAACCGGTGCTCGTGTCGCCCTTGTCGTCGGTCACCGTCAGATGCGCGGTGTACGCACCCGGACGGCCGTAGACGTGGGTGGCCGTCGCCCCCTCGGGTGCGGAGGGCTTCACGTTGTCCCCGAAGTCCCAGTGGTACGAGGCGATCGTGCGACCCGCCACGGGCTCGACCGCACTGCTCAGCGCGACCGTCAGGGGCGACGTCCCGGCCGCCGGGGTGGCGGTGACCTCGACCTCCGTGCCCGGCGTCTTCTGGACTCCCGGGCCGTTGAAGTGCAGCCAGTCGACGGCGAACAGATCGGACTTCTCGCTGCTCCACTCCGGGTTCGCGAACACCGCGTAGAGCTTCACGCTGCTCCCGGGGTCCGCCAGCTCCGTCGTCGGGGAGACGACCTTGCCCCAGTCACCCGTGTTCGGAACGGTCACCTTCCCGAGGAGCGGGCCCGTCGGCGATCCGGACCGGAACTCGACGCTCCCGCCGATCCCACCCGACGCCGCGCCCACCGTCACCGAGTCGACGCCCTTCAGATGCACCGGATCGAAGCTGATCCAGTCGCCGTCCTCGATCTCGGTCAGCCGCTTGCCGCCGGAGGCATCGGTCCTCGAACCGATCACGGCACCGTCGTGCGTACCGCCGGTCGTCGTGAAGTGCTCCGCCTCGCGGAAGGAGGTCCGCAGTGTCAGCGAGGTGGAACCGGTGAGGGCGGGGGCGTCCGGAGCGCCCTTGTCCGTGTACTGCGCGGTGATGCCGTAGTACAGGTTCTGTCCCGGCCCGTGACTGTCCCCGGCGTCCGTGGCGATCTCGCCCGTGCAGCCGGTGTAGTTGTCCAGCGGATGCAGATGGGTGTCGTGGCCGAGCTGCGACTGCACCACCACGCGCGAGCAGTCGATCGGACCGCTCCTGCCGTCCTCCTTGTCCTGGACCTTCACGGTGAACGGAATCGTGTCGCCGAAGCTGAACATCCCGCCGTTGGGCGGCTGTTTGATCGTCACGACCGGACGGGTGTTGCCGACGGTGATGTCCTGCACGGCCAGTGCCGTCAGATCGCCCGGCCCGGTGACCGTCAGACGCGCCGTGAACACACCCTTGGTGCGGTAGGTGTGGGACGGGTTCGCCTCGGTCGAGTCGGTGGTTCCGTTGCCGTCGAAGTCCCAGGCATAGGTGACCTGCTGACCGCCCGGGAGACCCGAACCCGCACTGGAGAAGGCGACGGTGAGAGGTGGGGGACCGTTGTCGCGGTCCGCCGTGATCTTCGCGTCGGGCAACCGGCCGTCACCGACGTAGTCGATCCGGTAGATGCCCGCTCCCTCGTTGCTGCCACCCCGTCCGGTGCCGCTGCCGAGACCGAAGTCGATGACGTAGAGCGCGCCGTCCGGGCCGAAGTCGGCGTCGAACGGCTGGTTCCACTTCATGTCCTCGAAGATGCCGTTGATCGACTGGACGTCACCCGCGGCAGCGGGCGCGAACCGGGGATCGGTGAACGTCTGGTCCTTCTGCTGGATCGAGAACGTCTTGAACCAGCGCCGGGTCAGCTCGTAGTTCAGCCACTTCCCCTCGAAGTACTCCGGGAACTTGGTGCGGTAGGTGTTGGCCGGGTCGTAGTCGTAGACGGGACCGCTCATCGGGCCGCCGCCCCCGGTGCCCAGCTCGGGGAACCGGGGCGACGCCGAGTAGGCGTACCAGACCGTGGCCGGCTGGGCGGGCGGCAGGTCCCGGAGCCCGGTGTTGTTCGGGGAGTCGTTGACGAGCGCCCCGCAGTCGAACTTCGGACCCGAGGTCTTCGTGACGAAGTCGTAGTCGTTGAAAGGGGTGTTGTCGCCGACGCAGTAAGGCCATCCGAAGTTGCCGGCCTTGGCGATACGGGTGTACTCGACGGTGCCCTCGGGGCCCCGGTCCGCGACCGCCGAGCGGGCGTCCGGCCCGTAGTCGGCGACCAGGAGGGCGCCGTCGGCCGGGTCCGTGGTGATTCGGAACGGATTGCGCATCCCCATGGCGTAGATCTCGGGCCGGGTCTTCTCCGTGCCCGGCGCGAAGAGATTGCCCTCCGGAACCGTGTACGTGCCGTCGTCCTGCGGGGTGATCCGCAGGACCTTGCCCCGGAGGTCGTTCGTGTTGCCGGAAGTGCCCTGGGCGTCCCAGGCGCGCCGGCCCTCGCCCTCGTCGATCGGGGCGAAGCCGTCCGAGGCGAACGGGTCGGTGTTGTCCCCCGTCGCCGCGTACAGATTCCCGTTCTTGTCGAAGGCGAGCGAACCGGCCATGTGGGAGTTGGCCCGGCCCTCGCCCCGGAAGGTCGGGACGGTCAGCAGCCGTTTCTCGGAGGCGGGATCGACCGTGCTGCCGGTGACGGTGAAGCGCGACAGGTTCAGCCGCTTCTCGGTCTTGTCCGAATGCAGCAGATAGAGCCAGTGGTTCTCCGCGAATCCCGGATCGAGGGCGAGACCCAGCAGCCCGTCGGACTGGCTGGTCATCTCCGGCGTGTACGCGAGGTCCAGCGCCGTGGTCACCTTCATCGTCTGCTGGTCGATGACCTTCAGCTTCCCGGTGCGCTGCGCGAAGAACACGCGGCGGTCGGGGGCGACGGCCAGCTCGAACGGGTCGGCCAGATCGCTGGTGACCAGGGGGGTGCGCTGGAAGGCGCCGGTGCGCGTCGCGGTGCAGTCGCCCGGCTTCGCACCGGCGGCCCACTCGATTCCGCCCAGCAGATGCTTGACGAAGCCCTCCTCCTGGAAGGCCGACGAGGCGTGTCCGCCCGCGGTGAACCAGGAGCGTCCGCCGTCGTAGTTCTGGCACCAGGACCACGGGTGGTCCACACCCTCGTCGAGACCGGTGATGCCGTCACGCACCTTGATCTGGGCGAGCGTGTGCACCTTGGAGGTGGGGTTGGTGCGCCAGTTGTACCACTCCTCCGTACGCTCCCAGAGCTCCGGAAGGTCCTTGGTGGAGGGGTGGGCGTGGTCCAGGACCTTGACCCGGCCGGTCTGGACGGCCGGGTGCTGGTCGAAGATCGCGCCGACGAGGCCCTCGTACCAGTCCCAGTCGCGCTCACTGGCGGACGCGGCGTGCAGGCCGACCCAGCCGCCGCCCGCGCGGATGAACCGCTGCAGGGCCGCGCGCTCGTCGGCGCTCAGCAGGTCCCCCTTCTCGGGGGTGGAGTTGGTGTTGTTGAAGACGATGGCCTGGAAGCGGGAGAGGTCGGAGTCGTTGAACACGGCCGAATCGACGGTCGCTTCCACCTCGAAGCCGTTCTCGGTACCCAGTTTCCTGATCGCTTCGATTCCGGCGGGAATCGAGTCGTGGGAGAAGTTGGTGACCTCCGAATAGACGAGGACACGGAAAGGCGCTGCCTGGGCCGGTGGCGGAGAGGCCACCAGAAGGCCGAGGATCAGCGCGAGTAAGGAGGCGAGGGCGAAGAGGGGGGAGGGGAATCTTCGCGCCGGACCCGTACGGAACTGACGACTACTCATGGGCGCTCCCTGTGCGGTAGATGCCGACTGCGGGATTAAGAAAGCGCTTTCTGGAGTACGCCGTTCAGCGTAGGTTCCCGACTTCCGCGGGGTCAATGGGTCGGTAGCGACCTCTGTGACGTACCGACGCCGTCGAGTGGCACGGTGGCTCCCGCCGATGGTCGGTGCCGGACGTTACGGTCGGACCGACCCGCCTCGCGTCCGCCGGGGCCACCCGATCGGAGACCGTGGATGACGACCACCGCCGACGACGTCCGCACCATCGCCCTGTCCCTGCCCGACACCGCCGAGAAGCTGGCCTGGGGGCAGCCCACGTTCCGGGTGGCCGGGAAGATCTTCGCCGGGCTCGGTGACGACGACACCACGATGGGGGTGAAGTGCCCCGTCGAGGACCGGGCCGAGCTGATCGCCTCCGAGCCGGAGAAGTTCTTCACACGCGTGGGTCACGACGACCACTACGCCTGGCTGCGGGTGCGTCTGTCCGCCCTTGAGGACGCCGAGGAGCTGACGGCCATCCTCACCGACTCCTGGCGCCAGGCGGCCCCGCGCAAACTGCTGGACGCCCACCCCGAGTTGAGACCGTAGGGCCTCTCCTTCGGATCGTGCCGGGCGAGGGCCTGTCGAAGGACCCTGGGCCCGCGTCCGGGTGACGGCCCGGCCGGGCGCCGGGCCGCTCGCCGTCCTGCGCGTCACCGTCCGAGGAAGCCGCTGATCCGCTCCCGCAGCCCTCGCGGGTCCAGTCCGTGCGCCGCGAGATGCTCCTCCATCTGTCCGTACCGGCGAAGCTCCGCCCGGCCCACGCCGAGGCCGAGCACGCGGTGCGGCAGTGCGGCCAGCGCGTCATTGGCCGCCGCCGTCGACGTGCCCGCCAGGTAGGGCTCGACGAGCACCACGTCCGCGCCCTCGGTGGCCCCCACGGCCCGGCGCAGCCCGGCCGCGTCGAAGGGGCGCACGGTGGTCGCGTAGAGCACCGTCACGTCCAGGCCCTCGGTGGCGGCGAGGACGTCGTCGAGCATCGGACCGACCGCGATCACGATGCCGCCGCGCCCCTCGCGCACCGTCGCGAAACCGCCCCCGCCCACCGGGCGGCCGGCCCGGTTCGACTGGACGGAGAGCCGGACGTACACCCGCTCGTCCCCGGTGACCGCCAGTCGCAGCAGCGCCTCGGCCTCGTCCGGATGGCCCGGTACGTGCACCGTCCAGCCGTCCAGTGTGTCGAGAAGCGCGACATCGCCGGGCGCCATATGGGTGAAGCCCCCGGCCGGCCAGTCGTAGGAAGCCCCTGCGCTGACCAGGACCCCTCCCACCCCCTGGTGCCCGAGATCCAGCTTCACCTGCTCGAAGGGCCGCTCCACCAGGAAGGAGGCGAAGGTGTGCATGACCGGCCGCATCCCGGTCAGTGCCATCCCGGCGCCGGCCCCGATCAGCAGCTGCTCCCGGATGCCCACGTTGACCACCCGGTCCGGGTGGGCGCGCTGCGCCGGGTCGAAGCCGTCCCGGCTGATCTCGGCCAGCACCAGAGCCAGCCGGGGGTCCTCGTCGAGGAGTCGGGTCGTGGTGGCGATGAAGCGGTCACGCATGGTGTCCATGAGAACTCTTTCTCTCTTGTCCGGTGTCCGTGCTGGGGTGCTACTTGGGGGCGACCGTGGCCACCACGGCCCGGGGCACCCCGGGATGCGGCGCGGTGAAGGCCGCGTACAGCGCCTCGTGGTCCCGCCCGTCCACCGTCGCGACGGACCATCCGGCGCTCTCGAACCGGGAGGCGATGCCGCCGGGGCGGCCGTAGGTGGCCGAGGCGTTGTCGATCACGAGGGTGTGCAGCTGCTCCAGCCCCGCCGGGCCGGCGTAGGCGATCGCCTCGTGATTGCTGCCCTCGTCCAGCTCGGCGTCCCCGGTCAGGACCCAGACGTGCGGATCCGTGAGCCCCTGCGCCCGCAGCCCCAGCACCGTCCCCACGGCCAGCGGCAGCCCGTGCCCGAGCGACCCGCTGCCGATCTCGGCCCCGGGCACCAGCAGCCGGTCCGGATGGTGCCCGAGCGGCGAGTCGTACGAGCCGAAGCCGGGCAGCAGAGCCTCGTCGAAGAACCCGTGCGCGGCCAGCACCGCGTAGTACGCCATCGGTCCGTGTCCCTTGGAGAGCAGGAACCGGTCGCGGCCTGGTCGTCCGCGGTGCCGGGTGTGACGCGCAGCACCCGGCCGTAGAGCACCAAGAGGGCATCGAGCGTGGAGGTCGCGGCGGGCCCGTGCTTCTCGTCGCCCGTCATCAGGCTCATCAGCCGGTTCAGCTCGCGGTGGTCGGGCGCCGGCCCGGCGGTCGTGTTCGTCATGCGGACCAGCGTCCGACGTCAAGTGCGGTTGAGGTCAAGACCGCAAAGGGGTTCGTGACCACCCGTCCAAGTGCGGTATTGTTCTCATGCGCGTTCGGCCCAGGGGAAACCCCAGGTCAGACGGGCACCGGGACGTGGCGCAGCTTGGTAGCGCACTTGACTGGGGGTCAAGGGGTCGCAGGTTCAAATCCTGTCGTCCCGACGGTGCTTTTCGCAGACGAAGGTCGTTCTCTCCGTTCGGAGAGGGCGGCCTTTCGTGCGTTCCGGGGCCGGTCGCCCGCACTCTTCGCACGCCCCGCGCCGCGTGCCCTCCCGTACTCACTCATGTCGGGCACTTCGCCCCGCCGCACTCCTTGGGCGGCACCCTCTGAACGATCAAAATGGCATGGGGTTAGCATATGAGCGCCGCCTAGCTCGAAAGATAAACCTGTGACTGTCAATGACGACTCGTTCACCAACTGGAAGAACCGCGAAGAGATCGCGGAGTCGATGATCCCCGTCATCGGGAAGCTGCACCGGGAGCAGGACGTCACGGTCCTCCTCCACAGCCGCTCCCTGGTGAACAAGTCGGTGGTCAGCATCCTCAAGACTCACCGGTTCGCGCGCCAGATCGACGGTGAGGAACTCTCGGTCACCGAGACGCTGCCGTTCCTCCAGGCCCTCACCACCCTGGATCTCGGTCCTTCGCAGATCGACATCGGCATGCTCGCCGTGACGTACAAGGCCGACGACCGCGGTCTCTCGGTGGAGGAGTTCACCGCCGAGGCCGTCGCCGGGGCCACGGGTGCCAACAAGGCCGAGCGTCGCGAAGGGCGCGACGTCGTCCTCTACGGGTTCGGCCGCATCGGCCGTCTCGTCGCCCGGCTGCTCATCGAGAAGTCCGGTTCCGGAAACGGACTGCGGCTGCGTGCCATCGTCGTCCGCCAGGGCGGTGAGCAGGACATCGTCAAGCGCGCCTCGCTGCTGCGCCGCGACTCGATCCACGGTCAGTTCCAGGGCACGATCACCGTCGACGAGGCGAGCAGCACGATCATCGCCAACGGCAACGAGATCAAGGTGATCTACGCCAACGACCCCTCGGAGGTCGACTACACGGCGTACGGCATCAAGGACGCCATCCTGATCGACAACACCGGCAAGTGGCGTGACCGCGAGGGCCTGTCGAAGCACCTGCGTCCGGGGATCGACAAGGTCGTCCTGACCGCGCCGGGCAAGGGCGACGTCCCCAACATCGTCCACGGTGTCAACCACGACACGATCAAGCCGGACGAGCAGATCCTGTCCTGCGCCTCGTGCACGACCAACGCGATCGTCCCGCCGCTGAAGGCGATGGCGGAGGAGTACGGCGTCCTGCGTGGCCACGTGGAGACCGTCCACTCGTTCACCAACGACCAGAACCTGCTGGACAACTACCACAGCTCCGACCGCCGTGGCCGTTCGGCGCCGCTGAACATGGTCATCACCGAGACGGGTGCCGCCGCCGCCGTGGCCAAGGCGCTGCCCGACCTCGACGCGAGGATCACCGGCAGCTCGATCCGCGTGCCGGTGCCGGACGTCTCGATCGCGATCCTGAGCCTGCGGCTCGGTCGCGAGACGACCCGCGAGGAGGTCCTCGACTACCTGCGCAACGTGTCGCTGACCTCGCCGCTGAAGCGCCAGATCGACTTCACCACCGCTCCCGACGCGGTGTCGAGCGACTTCATCGGTTCGCGCCACGCCTCGATCGTGGACGCCGGTGCGACCAAGGTCGAGGGCGACGACGCGATCCTCTACCTCTGGTACGACAACGAGTTCGGCTACTCGTGCCAGGTCATCCGGGTCGTCCAGCACGTCTCCGGTGTGGAGTACCCGACCTTCCCGGTTCCGGTTATCTGACCCGGGCGCGGAGTGTCGTCCCGGCCGGGGTCCCCGGCCGGGTGCAGCGGAGGAGGCCGTACCGGAACGTATCCGGTACGGCCTCCTCCGTGCTGCGCCCGTGTGCGCGCCGCTATGCGGTCTTGCCGGCGCCCGAGCCGGAACCGGCGTTCGGGGCGGCCTTGATGCCCTTCGTGATCTCGTCCAGGACGGAGAGCTTCGGCGCCTTGTCGTTGATGTCGAAGCCGGACCGGACGACCACCAGCAGGTCCTTCGCGGTGGGGGAGGGGAAGGCCAGCGACTCGACGTACCCGTCGTCGCCCTTCTTCGTCACCACCTGCCAGCGCACCAGGTAGCCCTTCTGGCCGGCCACGGTGACCGCTTCGGACTTGAGGATCCGGTGCGAGGTGATGCCCTCGTAGATCTTCTCGCCGTACGACTCCTCCGCGTTGGCGGCGATGTCCTCCTTGGCCGCGGCCTCCGCCGTCGTCGCCTTGAGCTTGAGTGCGGGCGCCGGAGCGGAGGACACTCCGCCGCGCACGCACTTCTCGTCGGCGGCGCCGGGGCAGGGGTACTCGCCGGTGGTCAGGCCCGCGCCGACGACGCCCGACGAACCGGTCCAGCCGTCGGGCACCGGGATGCTGATCCCACTGGCCAGGTCCGTGGCGTACCCGTCCTCGGTCGGCGGCGTCTGCTGGTCCGGGGACCGGCCGCCGCCCTCCTCCTCGCCGCCCTCGGGTGCGCCGGGCAGGCCGGGTGCGCCGGAGGGCGGGCCCGAGGGGGAAGGGGTGGCGGCGACTGCGCTGTCCGTCCCGTCGCCGGAGTCCTGCCCCAGCAGAAAGGCTCCGCCGCCGACCGCGGCGAGCAGCACCACACCGGCGGCGATGCCGGCGCCGATGCGCATCCGGCGGCGCCGGACCGTCGCGGGCGGTACACGGAGCTGGTCCGTCCAGCGGCTCCCGTCCCACCAGCGTTCCTGGGCGGGGCCGATTCCTGAATACCCGGGGTCTGGATGCCAGCCGGGCGGGCTCATCTGGGTCACGGTGTGCACATTAAACGGACAGCGTGAGAATCACATGAACCGGGGGTGGCGGCGTGGCCGGGCAGGCGAGTGGAGCAACTCCGGTCATATCCGGACGACTTGACCGGAAGTCGGGAGGGCGGAGCGTTCGTCCGGGGGCGATTTCTCTTTGGTCCGACCACATGGACCGTGTGACATAGTCGGATCATGCGTATCGCCCGGACCAGGGAGTAGCGGATGCCCGTCGAGTGGCAACCCGTACGGCAGTCCCGCACCCACGAACTCGTGCTCCAGAGCATCGAGGAGCGGGTCTTCGCCGGCGAGCTCAAGGCGGGCGACCGGCTGCCGCCCGAACGGGAACTGGCGCCGGTGCTCGGCGTCAGCCGGTCCGCGCTGCGCGAGGCGCTGCGGGTGCTGGAGACCATCGGTGTGCTGGTGGCCCAGCCCGGCCGTGGCCCGGATTCCGGGGCGCGGATCGTGCGTCATCCGGACGACGCCCTCGGCCGTCTGCTGCGCCTGCACTTCGCGCTCGGCAGCTACAGCCTGCACGACGTGCTGGAGGCCCGTGTCGTCCTGGAGCGGTCCAGCTTCGAGGCCGCCGCGCGGCACGCCCCGGCCGAGGAGCTCGACGAGGCGGAGCGTCTGCTCGTACGCATGGGGGAGCCCGATGTCGGCGTGCCCGAGTTCAACGACCTGGACACCCGCTTCCATGTGCTGATCGCCCGCAGTTCCGGCAACGAGCTGACGTCCACGCTCACGTCCGCCGTGCGCGAGTCGGTGCGTCCGCTGATTCTGCGGGCGCTGGAAGAGGTCGAGGACTGGCCCGCCACGGCCGCGGCGCTCAACGCCCACCACCTGGAGCTGCTGCGTCTGGTGCGCGAGGGTCGGGGAGGCGAGGCGGCCGACCTGGTCGAGCAGCACATCCGCGGTCTCCACGGAACCCTCGTCGACGAGAACTCCGGGGATCCGCGGGACTGAGACACACGGGGGAGCGGGGGCGGCGCGGGCGCGCCGTCCCCGCTCCCGCGTTTCCGGGCCCCTTCGATGGGGCGGTGTCACGCGGGCGCCGGCGGACCGGCGGTCGCGATCAGGCCGTTCAGGAGCAGGTCGAGGCCAGTGGTGAACTGGTCGCGGTCGTCGTGGTCGCGCAACTCCGTGGTGGTGCGCGTCAGGAAGGGGTACTCGCCGGGGTCGAGCTCCTTCCAGCGTTCGGCCGTCTCGGCGAGATAGGCGTCCCGGCTGGTGATCGCGCCGACGGCGATGCCCGGGGCGATGATCTGGGCGCTGACGCCGGTGATGTAGAAGAAGATCGCCGTGGAGACCGCGAACTGCCGTTCGGCCGGCAGTCCGGTTCGCTCGACAAGGGTGCCGATGCGGTCGAACAGGCGCAGCGTGTGCTCCAGCGTGGCAGGCGCGGTGACGTGGGACGCGGCCCAGGGGTGCCGGTCGAGAGCGTCGAAGACCTCGACGGCGAGGGCGCGCAGCCCGCCGCCGGCGTCGGCGCCGTCGTCGGGGCGCGGGGCCCCGACGAGGGCCTGGCCGAGCACGTGATCGGCGGCCAGGGCGACGAGCTCGTCCTTGTTCGCCACGTGCCAGTACAGGGCTCCGGCACCGGTGTTCAGCCGTTCGGCCAGTAGCCGGAAGGTGAGTCCCCGCTCGCCGCGCTCGTCCAGCAGCGCAACGGCGGCGCCGACAACTATCTCCCGCGACAGGGCGTCGGCACGTCCCCCGGCGGGCGCTCTTCCTCGTGTCCGTGGCATGACCTCATTTTGACACACCCTGGAACGGCGTTCCATACTGCTTATGGAACGTCGATCCATATAGGCGTCGAGGTGGATGCTTCGACGCCGTGCCCGTACAGGAACGAGGAATCCCATGACCACCAGCCACCACCCGATCGCCATCGTCGGCGCCGGCCTCGGCGGCCTGACGCTCGCCCGGGTCCTGCACGTCCACGGCATATCCGCGACGGTCTTCGAGAGCGACCCCTCGGCCGCGTCCCGCACGCAGGGCGGCCAGCTCGACATCCATGAGGACGACGGGCAGAGCGCGCTCGCCGACGCCGGCCTCACCGACGAGTTCCGCGCGATCATCCACGAGGGCGCCGAGGCGTTGCGCGTGCTCGACCGGCACGGCGAGCTGCTGCACGACGAACCCGACGACGGAACTGCGGCGCGTCCCGAGGTGCTGCGCGGAGACCTGCGCCGGATCCTGCTCGACTCCCTGCCCGACCGGACGGTCCAGTGGGGACGCAGGATCACCGGTGTCCGGCCCCTCGGTGACGGCCGCCACGAGCTGACCTTCGCCGGCGGCTCCACCGTGACCAGCGGTCTTCTGGTCGGTGCCGACGGTGCCTGGTCGAAGGTCCGTCCACTGCTCTCCGACGCCAGGCCCGAGTACATCGGCACGACGTTCGTCGAGACCTACCTGTACGACGTCGACGAGCGGTACCCCGCGACGGCCAAGGCGGTCGGTGCCGGGGCGATGTACGCGCTGACCCCGGGCAAGGGGATCGTCGCGCACCGCGAGGCGGGAAACATCCTGCACACCTACGTCGAGCTGAACCGCCCCGCCGAGTGGATCGCCGGCATCGACTTCAACGACGCCGCTGCCGCGACCGCTCGGATCGCGGCCGAGTTCGACGGATGGGCACCCGAACTCACCGCACTGATCACCGACGGCGAGACCGCTCCGGTCGCGCGCATGATCCACACGCTCCCGGACGGACATCGATGGGACCGCGTGCCCGGAGTGACGCTCCTCGGGGACGCTGCGCACCTGATGCCCCCGTCCGGGGACGGCGCGAACCTGGCCATGTTCGACAGCGCCGAACTCGCCAAGGCGATCGCCGCGCACCCCGACGACGTCGAAACGGCACTCGCCGCCTACGAAGAGGCGCTGTTTCCCCGCAGTGAGGCCTTCTATGCCGACGCCCACGAGATTCTGGACCTCTGCCTCGGAGAGCGCGCGCCGTTCGGACTCATCGACCTCTTCAACGGTGACATGCAGGGCGAGCGCGGGGCGCGAGAGTAGTCCTGAGCCTCTTCCCCCGGCTTCGTCCCCGGGCCTCCTCCTCGATCTTCCCCCTTCGGCCCGAGGCTAGTATGGTCCGACCATACAAACGACCGGGGAGGCCCCATGCGCATCGGACTCTTCGCCACCTGTCTGGGAGACACGCTCTTCCCCGAGGCGGTGAAAGCCACCGCGATCCTGCTCGCCCGCCTGGGCCACGACGTGGTGTTCCCGCCGGAGCAGACCTGCTGCGGCCAGATGCACGTCAACACCGGCTACCAGCGCGAGCCCGTCCCGCTGGTGCGCAACTTCGCCGAGCAGTTCGGCGACCCCTCGATCGAGGCGGTGGTCATGCCGTCGGGCTCGTGCGCGGGCTCGGTCCGCCACCAGCACGAGATCATCGCCGAGCGGTACGGCGACGCCCCGCTGCGCGCCGGAGTCGCCACGGTCAAGGCCAAAACGTACGAACTCTCCGAGTTCCTCGTCGACGTCCTCGACGTCTCGGGAGTGGGCGCCCACTTCCCGTACCGCGTCACCTACCACCCCACCTGCCACTCCCTGCGGATGCTCCGGGTCGGCGACAAGCCGCTGCGGCTGCTGCGCGCCGTCGACGGCATCGACCTCGTCGAGCTCCCCGAGGCGGACTCCTGCTGCGGGTTCGGCGGCACCTTCGCCGTCAAGAACGCCGACACCTCCCTCGCGATGCTCCAAGACAAGATGCGCAACATCGCCGGCACCGCGGCCGACGTCTGCACCGCGGGCGACTCCTCCTGCCTGATGCACATCGGTGGCGGGCTCTCCCGCATCAAGGCGGGCACCCGCACCCTGCACCTGGCGCAGATCCTCGCCTCCACCCGCACCTCGCCGTACGTCCTGACGGAGGCCGCCGTATGAGTACCTTCCTCGGCATGCCCGCCACACCGCCCCGCTCCCCGTACGGGACGGGCAACCTGCGCGGCGAGCGGAAGTTCCCCGAGGCCGCCCACGACGAACTGCGCAACGAACAGCTGCGGCGCAATCTCGGCCGGGCCACCCGCACCATCCGGGCCAAACGCCTCCACGTCACCGGCGAACTCCCCGACTGGGAGGAACTGCGCGACGCGGGCGCGGCCATCAAGACCGACACCATGAACCGGCTGCCCGAACTCCTGGAACAGCTGGAGCGGAAGGTCACCGAACGCGGCGGCACCGTCCACTGGGCGCGGGACGGCGGCGAGGCCAACGAGATCGTCGCCCGGCTGATCCAGGAGACGGGCAGCAACGAGGTCATCAAGGTCAAGTCGATGGCCACCCAGGAGATCGGCCTCAACGAGCACCTGGAATCGATCGGCATCACCCCGTACGAGACGGACCTGGCCGAGCTCATCGTGCAGCTCGCCGACGACAAGCCCTCGCACATCCTGGTGCCCGCGATCCACCGCAACCGCGACGAGATCCGGCAGATCTTCCTCGACGAGATCCCCGGCGTGGACCCGGCGCTCGACAACGTGCCCGCCCATCTCGCCGCAGCCGCCCGCGCCTATCTGCGCGAGAAGTTCATGACGACGAAGGTGGCCGTCTCCGGCGCCAACTTCGGGATCGCCGAGACCGGCACGCTGTCCGTCGTCGAGTCCGAGGGCAACGGCCGGATGTGCCTGACCCTGCCCGACACGCTCATCACCGTCATGGGCATCGAGAAGGTGCTGCCGCGCTTCCAGGACCTGGAGGTCTTCCTCCAGTTGCTGCCGCGCTCCTCGACCGGTGAGCGGATGAACCCGTACACCTCGATGTGGACCGGTGTGACGCCCGGCGACGGCCCGCAGGACTTCCACCTGGTCCTGCTCGACAACGGGCGCACCGCCGCGCTCGCCGACCGGATCGGCCGCGAGGCGCTCAACTGCATCCGCTGCTCGGCCTGTCTCAACGTCTGCCCGGTGTACGAGCGGGCCGGCGGGCACGCGTACGGCTCCACCTACCCCGGCCCGATCGGCGCGGTCCTCACCCCGCAGCTCGCCGGGATGCACGCGGCCGACGACGACCCCAACAGCTCGCTCCCGTACGCCTCCAGCCTCTGCGGCGCCTGCTTCGACGCCTGCCCGGTGAAGATCGACATTCCCTCGCTGCT
This sequence comes from Streptomyces sp. NBC_00234, assembly GCF_036195325.1. Taxonomy (NCBI): domain Bacteria; kingdom Bacillati; phylum Actinomycetota; class Actinomycetes; order Kitasatosporales; family Streptomycetaceae; genus Streptomyces; species Streptomyces sp. NBC_00234. Next base: position 7,122,591 of record NZ_CP108101.1, read on the forward strand.
CGTCGAACTGCGCCATCAGAACACCGAGGAGTCGGGCACGACGGCGGAGAAGCTCGCGATGAAGGCCGCGGCCGGTGTGATGAAGCGGCCGAAGCTGTACACGGCCGCGCAGAAGGCCGCGGGTCTCGGGCGCGTCGTCGCAGGTAAGGACGGCCGGATCTCCCGTCTGCCGGCCCCGTTCGACGGCTGGAGCGCCGGCCGCGACATCCAGGCACCGCCCAAGCAGACATTCCGCTCCTGGCTGGCGTCCGACGAGGGTGCCGCCACGATGCGGGCCGCCGCCGAGGAGCACACCCCCACGCAGGAGGACGAGAAGTGACCATTCCTCGGACAGACGCGCGGGAGACCGTCCTCGGCCGCGTCCGTGACGCGCTGGCCCTGGCCCCGACGCCCGAGGTCACCATCCCGCGCGCCTATCGCACCGGACGTACGCTGCCCGACGACGAGCGCCTCGCCCTGCTGACCCACCGGCTCGTCGACTACAAGGCGCGGGTGCGAACCTGCACCGCCGACCGCACCGCCGAGGTCGTCGCCGACGTGCTGCACGAGCTCGGCGCACGGCGGATCGGCGTCCCGGACGGACTCGACGAGGAGTGGCTCGGCCGCTACGACGGGGAGATCCAGCGGGACTCCGCCGACATCCCCGCCCCGAGCCTCGATGCCCTGGACGGTGTGGTCACGGCCTCGGCCGTCAGCTGTGCCGAGACCGGCACGATCTTCCTGGACGGTTCGCCCGGCCAGGGCCGGCGCGCGCTCTCCCTCGTCCCCGACCTGCATGTGTGCGTGGTCGACCTGTCGGCGGTCGTGGCCGGTGTGCCGGAGGCGGTGGCCCGGCTGGTACCGGTACGGCCGACCACCATGATCAGCGGACCGTCGGCCACCTCGGACATCGAACTGGAGCGCGTGGAGGGGGTGCACGGTCCTCGCACGCTGGTGGTGGTGATCCGTACGGACGTGTAGGGCCTCTCGTTTGGATCAGGCGAAAGACCCTAGCGGCGGTCGGCCCGTCCGCCGGCCGGTTCCTCCGGCGGCGGACGGGCTCGGCCCATGCACTCAGCCGTGCGTGACCGTCAGCGGCTCGAAGTCGATACGGGTCGTGGCCCCGTCCCGCGTCCAGTCGACCTCGATCCGGCTGCCGTCCACGCGCACTCCGCTCACCACGCCCGGCAGCGGCGCCGGGGCGCTCTGCCCGGTGAGCGAGGCGAGCGACAGCAGGACCACCGTGCCCTCCGCGTCCGCGGCCAGCCGCGGCAGCACCGCCCAGTTGGTGTACGCCGTGCCCTGCGGGGCGCGTACCTCCTCGTGCGTCTCCCAGCCGTGCAGGCCGTGCAGGGAAGACGTCAGCGCGTCGTCGCGGCCGGTCGCCCAGCCCGTCTGCTCGACCCGCGATCCGGCCGGGACACCGAGGGCGCGGTGGGCCCGGAGCTCGTACCGGCCGCGGACCACGGTGACGCTCTCCACCCGCATGCCCGGCACCATCGACGCCGTGGAGGCGAACACCGGCAGGTGCCAGGACGCGGCCCACCCCCAGCCGTCGCCGCCGCCGGCCCCCAGCGGGCGGATGCGGCGCCGGCGGCTGCGCAGTCCGGCGACGACCACGGCCAGATGGTTGTCCGCCTGGTTCGCCCCGGCCGTGGGGCCGGTGACGGTCGAGTACGACTGGCGGGCGTAGAGCGGGTCCTCCTCCGCCGCCGACTCGCCCTCCTGCGGCCGGACATGGTCGCTGCCGTGGTTGTGCAGCCGTACGATCCCGTCCGCCCGCGTGGACTGCACCAGGAAGCCCGGTGCGGGCAGCGCCAGCACCCGGTCCGGCCCCTCGCTCGGCGCCTCCTCCTCGGTCGCCGTCCACAGCGGATGGCCGGCGGGGGCGAGCAGCGACACGAAGCCCTTGGACGCCCAGTAGGGCGACGCGGGCCCCGAGTAGTTCTGCAGGGTCGCCTCGTGCGGTCCGTGCCAGCCGAGGCTCAGCAGTCCGTCCGGGTTCACGGCCCCCCGGTCCAGGAAGTAGCGCAGCGACCCGCTGATCAGCCGGCGCGAGGTGCCGGGGGAGAGCGGGGTGTGTCCGGTGAGGGCGCCGAGTGCCACGGCGGAACCGGCCGCGAAGCGGTACGAGAGCGACCGGCCGAAGTGGATCGGTGCCCCGTCCGCGCCGAACAGCAGGGACAGGCCGTCGAGATGCTCGCGCAGCCGGCCGCCGTAGTGCGCGGACAGCTCCGTGTCGCCCGCCAGATGCGCGTGCAGCATCGGATACAGGTGCAGGGCCCAGCCGTTGTAGTGGTCGAAGGCGCGTCCGTCACCGTCGGCGTACCAGCCGTCGCCGCGGTACCAGCCCTCCATCAGCTCGTACGCCCGGTCCAGCGCACGGGCCGTTTCCGCGTCGCCGCGGCCGACCGACTCCAGAAACCCGGCGACGGAGTACGGGAACAGATACCAGTTGTTGGGGGACGGCAGGTGCCGCAGCGCCCCGCGCAGCCATTCCTCCGCCCGGTCCTGCACCCCGGCGTCCAGCCGGTCCCAGAGCCACGGCCTGGTCAGCCGCAGCCCGATGGCCACGGACGCCGACTCGACCATCGGCTGACCCTGCACATGGTGGTCCAGGATCAGCGGCCAGGACTCGGTGTCGTCGCGGCCCGGGGTCAGCGTCCCGGCGGCGAGCCCGTCCGCGTACCGGTCGAGCCAGCCGTGCGGATCCTTGCCCTCGGCACCCGCGACCCGGAAGGCGGCGGAGAGGAACGTACGGGCGTAGCCCTCCAGTCCGTCGGAGCGGACACCGGAGGCGGACGGCCGGCCGGGGAGGTCGAGCAGCGCGCGTCCGGGGGTGGCCCAGCGCCAGGCCGCGTCGAGCAGCCCGTCGGCGGCGGCCTCCCAGTGCGCCCGGGTGTAACCGGTGTACGGGCTCGTTTCACGGTCTTCGGCGGGGAGGGCGAAGGGAAGGGGCAAGTGCACGGTCATACGAGGGCGCAGCCTTTCTCGGGACACCCGAATCCTGATCGACTGATCGGTGAGGGTCAAGAGATCGCTCAGAAGAGGAGCGAAACGGTCATTCGATCAAAGAGTCGGACGCTTCGCCTCCGTGGTGGCGGGGGTGTCCGCGGCGGACAACCCCGCCGCGATGACCAGGAAATGACACACTCGTTCACCGAAGAGCAGGTGTGTCTACCATCTGATTCGGCATGGACACACTCACACTCTGGCAACTGGCCGCACTCGCGGCGGCATCCGCCCTCGTCGGCTTCTCCAAGACGGCCGTCAGCGGGGCCAACACGATCAGCCTCGCGGTCTTCGCGGCCGTGCTCCCGGCCCGCGAGTCGACCGGAGTGCTGCTCCCTATCCTGATCGCCGGCGACCTCCTCGCCGTGTCCGTCTACCGCCGCCATGCGCACTGGCCCACGCTGCTGCGGCTGTTCCCCGCCGTGGCCGTGGGCGTCGTGGCGGGAACCCTCTTCATGATGTGGGCGGACGACGAGGCGGTACGCACCTCGATCGGCGCGATCCTCCTGCTCATGTCGGGCGTCACCATCTGGCGCCGGCGCACTGCGGACGGCACCCCCGACGCGCCGGAGGTCGAGGAAACCGCGGGCCCGTCGCGCACCGCCCGTATCAAGGCCCGGAGTTACGGGGCGCTCGGCGGATTCACCACCATGGTCGCCAACGCGGGCGGCCCGGTGATGTCCCTCTACCTGCTCTCCGCCGGATTCCGGAAGCTCGGCTTCCTGGGCACATCGGCCTGGTTCTTCCTGATCGTCAACGTGTCCAAGGTGCCGTTCAGCGTGGGTCTCGGGCTCATCGACGGACCCTCGCTCCTGCTGGACGCCTGCATGGTGCTGTTCGTCGTCCCGGGTGCCTACATCGGCCGGAAGTGCGTGGACCGGATCAATCAGAAGCTCTTCGAGCGGATCGTGCTCGGCGCCACCGTGCTGGGCGGGCTCCAACTGCTGCTGCGCTGAAGGAGCCCGCCCGGACGGGGCGACGCGTGGATCAGACGATGCCCTCGGCGATCTCCGCCTGCTCGCGCGCGTTTCCGTACGCCTTCGGGGTGCCGTACGAACGCCGTGCGACGAACCACCACACGGTCGCCAGGACCAGCACCGCGACCAGGGCGATGGACGCGTAGTTCATCGACTCCATCGTCACCGGCGCCGACTGCGGCAGCAGGAACAGCACGGTCACGATGCCCACCCAGACCACGGCGATCCAGCCGATCGGCTTGGACCAGCGGCCCAGATGCCAGGGGCCGCGCTCGAAGCGGTCCCCGGCGCGCAGTTTCAGGTAGATCGGGATCGCGTACGCGGGCGTGATGCCGATGACGTTGATCGCCGTCACGGCTCCGTACGCGGTCGCGGAGTACAGCGACGGCAGGGCGAGGAGGGCCGCGACACAGACGGACAGCCACACGGCCGGCACGGGCGTCTGGGTGCGCGCGCTGACCTTGCGCCACAGTGCCGAGCCCGGCAGTGCGTTGTCACGGCTGAAGGCGAACACCATCCGGCTGGCGGCGGCGACTTCGGCGTTGCCGCAGAACAACTGGGCCGCGATCACGATGAGCAGCATGGCCGTGGCACCCGCCGTTCCCAGCGCGTCGATCAGGATCTGCGCGGGCGGTACTCCCGTCGCACTGTTCTGGGTGCCCGCGTAGTCCTGGATGGCGAAGGTCAGGCCGGCGAGCAGGACGAAGCCGGCCACCCAGGACACCCAGATCGCCCGCACGATGCCCTTGGCCGCCGTGACGGACGCGTTGGACGTCTCCTCGGAGAGATGCGCGGAGGCGTCGTAGCCGCTGAACGTGTACTGGGCCAGCAGCAGACCGATCGCCGCCACGTACAGCGGGTTCTCCCAGCCGGTGTCGTTGACGAACTCGGTGAAGACGAAGGACGGCGACTGGTGGTCGGACGGCACGACGGCCAGCACGCCCACGATCACGGCGACACCCGCCAGATGCCACCACACGCTGATCGAGTTCAGCACGCTGACGAGTCGCACGCCGAACAGGTTCAGCACGGCGTGGAGCAGCAGGATGCAGAGGAAGATGACCATCGTGGAGCCGGGTGTCGGGTCGAAGCCCCACTGGAGATTGAGCAGCGCGCCCGTGAACAGGGCGGCGCCGTAGTCGATCCCGGCGATCGCGCCCAGCAGCCCGAGCAGGTTCAGCCAGCCGGTGTACCAGCCCCACTTGCGACCGCCGAGCCGGTCGGCCATGTAGTACAGCGCGCCCGAGGTCGGGTAGGCGCTGGTGACCTCGGCCAGGGCCATGCCGACACAGAGCACGAACAGGCCGACACCGGCCCAGCCCCAGAGCATCACCGCCGGTCCGCCGGCGGACATGCCGAAGCCGTACAGGGTCATGCAGCCGGACAGGATCGAGATGACGGAGAAGCTGATCGCGAAGTTGCCGAAGCCGCCCATGCGACGGGCCAGCACGGGCTGGTAGCCCAGTTCGCGCAGCCGCTGTTCCTCGTCCTTGGGGGGTACCACCTGTGCGCTCGACCGGGTCGAGGCGGGTATGGACATCGAGAATTCCTCCGGGTGTGGGGGGACGAAAAATCGGGGGAGCGGCCGGGGCCCGACGGCGGACCGCTCGCGGGGCTCAGCCGTGCGGGCCGCGGCCCGGATCGTGCGCGGCGGTCAGGCACCTGCTGCGGGCCCGCAGGAACACCTCCTCGGCTCCCGCGGGGTCGCCGGGCGTCCGGGTGCGGCTGGCCCAGGGGACGGAGGTGTAGTACGGGCCGAGGGCCCGAAACACCGGTGCCGCGTCGGCGAACCGGAGCGAGCCCCAGAGCGCGTGCGCCAGGTGGTTGAGGTCGAGGAGCGACCGGGCCTCCGGTTCCGCGCGGTGGAACCAGAGGTGCAGTGCCCGGTGGGCGTCCCGTTCGCCGTCCTCGGTGATCCAGTGAAGGTCCAGCGCCTTCTCGTGGCCGTGCTCGCGGCGGTAGCGCTCCACGCGCACGTACAGCGGAAGGACATGGAGGGCGGACCCGTCGGGAGCGGACGAGGCGGCCCACTGGGCGAAGTCGACGGCCTCCGAAAGGGTTCCGCCGGCCTGGCGCGCGTACACGAACTGGAGCATCCGGTGGTACGTCTCGCGGTTGTGCGGATCTCGTCTGTCCGCCTCCGCGAGCAGGCCCCACGGGCCGGGGAAGAGCATCGGCCCGGGCGGCGGCAGCCGGTGCTCCTTCAGTCGCTGCCGCTCGTCGAGCTGGGCGAGGGCGAGCAGACAGATCCACGGCACCGGGTCGGGGGGAGCGGCGTGCGCGGCCGACCGGCAGCCCTCCCACGCCTCCTGCCACAACTCCCGTGCCCGGGGGTGTCCTTCGCGGTGGGCGCGCACCGCCCGCTCGACGACGACCCGGGCGTGCATGACGGCGGCGGCGATGCTCCGGGGCTCCTCGGCCTGCCAGGCGTCGACGGCGTCGGAGCCCGCTGCCACGGTCGCGAGCACCTGGGTCCGCTGGGTCCACAGTCCCCAGTCGGGCGTGCTCTCCAGTAGATCCCGCATGGACAGCCAGCGTCCGGTCCGCAGTTCCTGCAAGGCGCCGCGCAGACCGTGGTCGTGACCGGCGGGATGGTAGACCGGCCGGAACTCACTGGGGGCCATCGGCTCGCCCCGCCCCGGTACGACCTGACGGGGCGAGGCGATGCGCCGGGCATCGGGGTAAGGGGCATGGTCTGGTCGTCATGAATCCTCAAGGACGTGGGGGGTCGGCCTTATGACGGACAGCGAACTGCCCGTGAGCGTCCGCTTGTTGCTCGGCACGGAGGGGTTCCTGTCGTGGCGCGCGCCGGGCGGACTCCCGGATCTTAAGGGGTTGGGGGGTCAAGTCGCGTGCTGCTCAAGGAAGTTGCTCAAGATCGCTGATCTTCCCGACGAGGGTTGACGTGAGCCGTGGTCTGCACAATTCTGGGGGCCGACGACCGGTGATCACGATGGTGGCGGATTCCGTACGAGTGGAGTGCTGATGACAGGCCCGGTGCTCGCCGTCGACCAGGGAACCTCCGGCACCAAGGCACTGGTGATCTGCCCGGAACGTGGCGTGATCGGTTCCGGTTCGGCTCCGGTCCGGCCGCGCCACGGAGCCGGGGGAGTGGTGGAGGCGGACCCCGCCGAACTGCTCGGCTCGGTCCTCGACGCCGGTCGCCGGGCCCTCCATGCGGCGGGTGAACCCGTCAGCGCCGTGGGCCTCGCCAATCAGGGCGAAACCGTCCTCGCCTGGGACCCCGCCACCGGCCGGCCGCTCACCGACGCGATCGTCTGGCAGGACCGGAGGGCCCAGGCCCTCTGCGACGGACTCGCCTCCCACGGAACCGAGTTGCTCCACCTCACCGGTCTGCCGCTCGACCCGTACTTCGCCGCCCCCAAGATGGCCTGGATACGGCGCGAACTGACCCGCGAAGGAGTCGTGACCACCAGTGACTCCTGGCTCGTCCACCAGCTGACGGGAGCCTTCGTCACGGACGCGTCCACCGCCGGGCGCACCCAGCTGCTCGACCTGGACCGGGTCGAGTGGTCGCCCGCCGCGCTGGAGATCTTCGGCCTGTCCGGCGAACGGCTCCCGGCCGTGGTCGACGCCGACGGCCAGGTCGGAACCACCACCGCGTTCGGCGCGGAGCTCCCGCTCACCGGGCTCCTCGTCGACCAGCAGGCCGCCCTCCTGGCCCAGCACGCACTGGACCCGGGCACCGCCAAGTGCACCTACGGCACCGGGGCGTTCCTCCTCGCCCAGACCGGCACCCAACCGCGCCGCGGCTCCTCCGGCCTCGTCAGCTGCGTCGCCTGGCGGCTCTCCGGCCGCACGAGCTACTGCCTCGACGGCCAGGTCTACACCGCCGCGTCGGCCGTGCGCTGGCTCACCGATCTCGGCGTGATCACGGGCCCGGCCGACCTCGACCCGGTCGGCCTGTCCGTCCCCGACGCCGGTGGTGTCACCTTCGTCCCCGCACTCGCGGGCCTCGCGGCCCCCTGGTGGCGCAGCGACCTGCGCGGCTCGGTGACCGGCCTCGGCCTGGACACCACCGCCGGCCACCTGGTGCGCGCCCTGTGCGAGGGCATCGCCGCCCAGGTCGTCGAACTCGCCGACGCCGCCGCCACCGACCTCGGTTCTCCCCTGTCGGTACTGCGCGTCGACGGCGGCCTGACCCGCTCGGCGCTCCTCATGCAGACCCAGGCCGACCTGCTGCAACGCCCGGTGGAAGTGTCCGCACGGCCGGACGCCACGGCGCTCGGGGCCGGCGCCGTCGCCCGGCTCGGCCTCGACGCGGGGCTGTCGGTCCGGGAGGCCCTGCCCGCCTGGGAACCCTCGGCCCGGTACGAACCCCGCATCGGGGCGGACGAGGCGGCGACCCGCCGCGCCCGCTTCCGTGCGGCGGTGGACACCCTGCTGGAGCGCTCATGACGGTGACGATCACCCGGGCCGGTGAGCCGATCGGGTCCGGAGCGGCCGACGACGACTACGACGTCACGGTCGTCGGGGCCGGAGTCGTCGGCACGGCCATCGCCCGCGAACTGGCCCGCTACCGCCTGCGTACGGCGCTCGTCGAGGCGTCCCACGACATCGGGAACGGCACGTCCAAGGCCAACACCGCGATCCTGCACACCGGTTTCGACGCCGACCCGGACTCACTGGAAGCCCGGCTGGTCCGCGAAGGCCGTCACCTGCTGGCCGCCTACGCGGCGGAGAGCGGCATCCCCGTCGAACGCGTCGGCGCCCTCCTCATCGCCTGGGACGAAGAGCAACTCGCGCTGTTGCCAAAGCTGTTGGCGAAGGCCGAGCGCAACGGCTACCACGCGGCGCGCATGCTCGGTGCCGGGGAGCTGGCGGCGCGTGAACCGCACCTCGGTCCCGGTGCGCTCGGGGCGCTGGAGATCCCCGACGAGAGCATCATCTGCCCCTGGTCGACGCCGCTCGCCTATGCCACCCAGGCCGTCCGGGCAGGCGTCCACCTGCACCTCGACTGCCGGGTGCGGCACATCGCCGACGCCGGCGGCAGCCACCTCCTCACCACCTCCCGCGGCCCCCTGCGCACCCGCTACCTGGTCAACGCGGCCGGACTCCACGCCGACGAGATCGACCGGCACTTCGGTCACGACGGCTTCACCGTGACCCCGCGCCGCGGCCAGCTCATCGTCTTCGACAAGCTCGCCCGTGAGCTGGTCGGCCACATCCTCCTCCCGGTGCCCACCGCCGCCGGGAAGGGTGTCCTGGTGGCCCCGACCGTCTTCGGGAACGTGCTGCTCGGTCCGACCTCCGAGGAGATCGACGACAAGAGCGCCACCGATTCCACCGCGGACGGCATCGACTTCCTCCGGGAGAAGGGCCGACGGATTCTCCCCGCCCTCCTCGACGAGGAGATCACCGCCGTCTACGCCGGACTGCGCGCCGCCACCGGACGCGAGGACTACCGCATCCAGGAATATCCCGCCCTGCGGTACGTCGCCGTCGGGGGAATCCGGTCCACCGGGCTCACCGCGTCCATGGCGATCGGCGCGCACGTCACCGGACTCCTCGCCGGGACGGGCCTCGAACTCGGCGCCCCGCGCGCGCTCCCGCCCGTCGACCTGCCCAACGTGGGCGAAGCCTTCCCCCGCCCGTACCGGAGGGCCGACCTGATCGCGGAGGACCCCGCGTACGGCACACTCGTCTGCCACTGCGAGCAGGTCACCCTGGGCGAGATCCGCGACGCCCTGCACTCCACGATCCCGCCCGGCTCCCCGGACGGCCTCCGGCGCCGCACCCGCGCCGGGAGCGGACGCTGCCAGGGGTTCACCTGCGGGGCCGCGGTCCGCGCACTGTACGAGGAGGCCCGGCCGTGACCCGGCTCGAACGGTCCGTGGACGTCCTCGTCGTCGGCGGCGGACCCGCGGGCCTCGGCGCCGCCGCCGAACTCGCCGCTTCGGGCGCCGGCCACGTCGAGATCCTGGAGCGCGAACAGGACGCGGGCGGGATCCCGCGCCACTGCCTCCACGGCGGATTCGGCGTACGCGGTACGGGAAGGTTCTCCGGCTCGGGACCGAGAGGCGGAATGAGCGGCCCCGCCTTCGCCCGGGCGTGTGTGGCGGCGGCCGTCGGAGTCGGAGCCGTCCTCCGTACCGGAGTCTCCGTCACCGGCTGGGACGGGCCGCGCACCGTCGAGACCACGGGACCCGCCGGCCTCGAACGGATCACCGCCCGCGCCGTCGTCCTCGCCACGGGCGCCCGCGAGCGCCCGCGCAGCGCCCGCCTGGTCCCCGGCAGCCGCCCGCCGGGGATCTACACGACCGGCGAACTCCAACGGGCCGTCCACGTCCACGGACAGCGGATCGGCACCCACGCGGTCGTCATCGGCAACGAGCCCGTCGCCCACGGCGCCGCGGACACCCTGCGCGGCGCCGGCCTGGACATCGTCGCCATGGTGACCGACCAGCCCGTGTCCCCGCTGCCCGCCCTCGTACGCGCATGGGCGGGCTTCCCCCTCCTCACCGGCGCGACGGTCACCCGCCTCACCGGCCGGAACCGGATCTCCGGAGTGGAGCTGCGCCACGAGGACGGCCGCACCACGACGCTGCGCTGCGACACCGTTGTCTTCACCGGCGACTTCGTCCCGGAGCACGAACTGGCCAGGCGCGGCGGCCTCGTGATCGACGCGGGCACCCGAGGCCCCGCGTACGACACCGGATTCCGCACCTCGCGCGACGGGGTGTTCGCCGTCGGGAACCTGCTACACGCCGCGGAGGACGCGGGCGTCGCGGCGGCCGAGGGCCGCGCCTGCGCGGTGCCCGTCCTGCGCGGCCTGGCGGGCCACGACCGGCCCGCCGGCCCGCTGGTCCCCCTGGAGGTCGACCCCCCGCTCCGCTGGGTCGCACCGAACCGGATCGCCCCGGACGCGGAGCTCCACGACGGCCGCTTCGTCCTGCGCACGGGGCGGCGGCTGCCGCGTCCGCACCTCGTCGTCAGCCAGGACGGGCGCGAACTCCACCGGCAGCGACTGCTGCTGCCCGTCCTGCCGGGCCACCCGTTCCACCTCGGCGCCGGTTGGCTGGAGCGCATCGACCCGCACGGCTCGGCCGTGCGGATCACCGCGCTCTGAACCTCGTCTTCGTGGGCCGTCTCCCGGAGGTGACGGTCAGGGAGCGGTGCCGGGACCCTGCGGTGCGGGAGGGGGCTCAGCGGCGGCCAGTCCCTGCCGGTAGGCGATGGCCGCGGCTTGGGTGCGGGTGGAGGCGCCGAGTTTCGCCAGGATGTGGGAGACGTGCACACCCGCCGTGCTCGGGGAGATGTGCAGGCGCCCGGCGATCTGGCGGTTGCTCAGGCCCTCGGCGATGAGTGCCAGCACCTCGTGTTCGCGTGAGGTGAGACCGGCGGGCGACGCGGGCGCGGGCTGGGCCGCCAGGGCGATCTGACGGCCCAGGAGCGTGGCGTTCAGGGAGGCGGCCAGCTCCGCCGCCTCCCGGAGCCGGGCCGTCCCGCCGGTGACGTCGCCCGTGGCGATCGAGGTCTGGCCCGCGTGCAGCAGGCACTGGGCCAGCTGGTAGGGCTGACGCAGTTCCCTCCACCCGCTCACCGCCTGTTCCCATCCGGCGTCGTCCAGCAGGGCGTGGAGGTAGCTGCGCCAGGCCCGGTCGAACCGGCCGTGCTCGCCGAAGCCGTCGTCGAACGCGGCGAGTTCGGCCTTCCGGGCCGCGATCCGGTGTGCTGCCCTGCCGTTGCCTCCCTGGCGCAGACGTGCGCCCTGGACCAGCGCTCCGGTGACCAGGACGGAGCGGGCCTCGCTGCTGTGCACCTGGGCGAGCCCCGGATCTGCGAGGGCGCGGCCGAGCACGCGGTCGGCTCCCTCCGGATCGCCCTGGGCGACAGCGAGCAGGCACAGCCACTGGTAGTGATGGAACAAGCCCGCGTTGCGCAGCGCGCCGGAGGGCTCGGACGCCACCGTTTCGGCCGTTTCTACGTCGCCGCGGAGCAGTGCCAGATGGCCGACGACGGAGCGCAGTTCCTGTCGGGCCGCCGGCGGCGGGTGTTCGGCGAGCGCCTCGTCGAGCAGCGCGGACGCCTCGTTCCACCGCCCTGTCAGCAGCAGGCTGTGCGCGGCGTAGCAGGCGAGATCGGCACCCCGGCTGAGACCGAGCCCGGCCCGGCGAGCACGGCGGACCCCGTCCATCGCCGCCTCGACGCTGCGGTGGTGCTCGCCGGCCCGGGTGTGCACCGTCGCCTCGTACATCGGCACCGTCAGCAGCAGATCATGGCTGTCGAGCCGCTCGGCGAGCGTGCGTGCCTCGGCCAGGGCCGTGAGGTCCCCGGTGCGGACGCCGGACCCCAGCAGCCCCCGGACGGTGACGGTCGCGTCGCCGGTGTGCCGGCCGATGCGCAGCGCCTCGTCGAAAGCCCCCCGCGCCGGGTCGGCGTTCGGCAACAGCCCCATGGCCAGGACCCCGAGCACCCGCCCCCGCTGTACGTTCCCGAGGTCGTCGGGCAGCAGCCGCAGCGCGTGCTCGAAGTCGGCGATGCCGGTGCCGTCGAGGCGGTGCCGCAACCTCCCGCGATGTTCGAGCAGCAGGGCGGCGCGCTCGGGGGCGTCCCGTTCGTCCAGGGCCGCGAGGCCGGCCGTGGCATGGTCGATGCCGTCCAGGTAGTGCCCGCTGAGCATGCAGGTCTCGGCCGCCTCGGTCAGGACACCGACCAGGTCGGTGCCGATCCGGGCCGGTGGGTCCGGTACGCGGTCCCACAGTTCGAGGACCCGATCCAGCATGCGGCGCCGCTCGGCGTAGGCGTAGGAGCGGCGTGCCCGGTGCGCGGCCCGGTACGCGACGGTCAGGGCCCGCACGTGGTCCCCCGCGGCGTAGGCGTGCGCCGCCAGCTCCGCGGCATGCGCGTCGTCGGTGCTCAGGGCCTCGGCGTAGCGGGCATGGAGCCGCGTCCGCTCGCCGGGCAGCAGGTCCTCGTACACCGCCTGCCGGATGAGCGCGTGGCGGAACGCGTAGCCGTCGCCGGCCGTCACGAGCAGACCGTGGTCGACGAGTGGGCGCAGCAGGGTGTCGAGCTCCGTGCCGCCCTCCTCGGACACGTCCTCCAGGAGGCGGTGCGCGACGTGGTCGCCGCCCGCCGCCAGCAGGTTCAGTAGCCGTCGGGCGGAGGAGGGCAGGGCGCGCGGGCCTCGCAGGAGCAGTTCGCGCAGGCTGTCCGGCGTCCGTTCGTCCCCGTGGGCGAGTGCCTCCACGTAGAGAGGGTTGCCGTCGCTGCGCCGGTGGACGCGGTGCACCGTGGCGGTGTCGGGCACCGCGCCGAGGATCGCCGCCAGTTGGCGGCCGACGTGCTGTTCGGTCAGCCGGGGGAGTCGCAGTGTGGTGGCGCGCGGGCCGCGGGCGACCTCGGACAGCAGCGGGCCGAGCTGTCCGGCGTCCGCCTCGCCGGGCCGGTAGGTGGCGAGCAGCAGCACGCCGGGCTGCGTCAGATTGCGCGCCAGGAAGGCGAACAGTTCGCGGGAGGCGGTGTCCGCCCAGTGCAGGTCCTCGACCGCGAGGACGACGGGCACGTCGGCGGCAGCCTGCTCGATCAGGGCGAGGATCTCCTCGTAGAGCCGGTGCTTGCCGCTGTCCGCCTCGCGCGCCTCGCCGAGCTCCGGGAACCAGCGAGCCAGCTCGCGGTACCGCCCGGCCGGAGCCTCTCCGCCCCGGAGCAGCAGGCGCAGCACCGCCACGAAGGGGGTGTACGCGAGCCCTTCGCCTCCGAACTCCGCGCAGGCGCCCCGCGCCAGGCGCACCGTGGGCTCCAGCGTCCGTGCGAACTCGGCGAGCAGCCGCGACTTCCCGATCCCGGCCTCACCGGCGACGAGCACCACCGCCGGGCCCTGCGCCCGCGCGGTGCACCAGGCCTCCGCAAGTGCGGCCAGCGCACCGTCCCGGCCGACGAACACCGGACTGACCACGCGATCCGTCACCATCGCGTCAGCATATAAATAACGAACTCGCCGGATGTGGCGCGGGTGTTTACCCGGCCACGCTCGACCCATGACCGCTTCTCCTCTCCTCCGCACCATCGAGGCCCACGAGTTCGACGCCTGGGCCCGCATGGTCACCACGACCTACGGCCAGGACTGGCGCGAAGGCGCCCTCCGAAGCGCCCGCTCGGTGATCGAACCGGCGCGCACGATGGCCGCATGCGACGGGCAGGACATCGTCGGCGGCGTGTCGGTCTACGGCCGCACCCTCACGGTTCCCGGCGCCTTCACTCCCGTCGCGGGCATCACGCTCGTCGCGGTCCTGCCCACCCACCGCCGGCGCGGCATCCTCACCGCGATGATGCGCAAGCAGCTCACCGAACTGTATGAGTCGGGCGGCGAACCGATCGCCGCGCTCAACGCCGCCGAGGCCACCATCTACGGCCGCTTCGGCTACGCCATCGCCTCCCACCTGGCCGAACTTCATGGCGACAAGCGGGACATGGCCCTGCGCCCGGACGTCGACCTCGGGTCCGGCACCATCCGTCTGCTCGACCGCGACCAGGCCCGCCCGCTCCTGGAGAAGGTCCACGACACCGCCCGTGGGCAGACCGTCGGCTGGGTCGACCGGGCCGAGAAGTACTGGGACGCCCGGCTCCACGACGCCGAACACGTCCGCGACGGCGCGACAGCACTCCGGTTCGCCGTCCACACCGAGCCCGGCGGCGAGGCCACCGGCTACGCCCTCTACCGCTCCAAGGGGCCGACCGTACGGATCGTCGAACTCGCCGCCACCAGCCGCCAGGCGTACGCGACCCTGTGGCGCTACCTCATCGACCTCGACGCCCACGACCACCTCACCTACGAAGGGGCCGTCGACGAGCCACTGCCGCACCTGCTGCTCAACCCACGGGCCGCCCGCACGACCCCGGTCGACAACCTGTGGGTCCGCCTCGTCGATGTCGCGCGTGCGCTCTCGGCACGCCGCTACGCGACGCCTCTGGACGTGGTCCTCGACGTCGAGGACACCTTCTGCCCCTGGAACGCCGGCCGCTACCACCTGCACGCCGACGGCGAGACCGTCACCTGCGCACGCACCCGGGACCGGGCCGATCTGCGGTTGTCCGCCGCCGAGCTGGGCGCTGCCTATCTGGGCGGCCCCACCCTGGCGGCCCTTGCTGCCGCCGGCCGCGTCCAGGAACTGCGCCCCGGCGCACTGGCCGCCGCATCAGTCGCCTTCCGCGGCGAGCGAGAGCCCTTCCACGTGTCGGGCGGGGCCTTCCCGGCCTTCTGAGACGCGGCGCCGGCGAGGGCCTGCTCGACGAACGTACGGCCCTCGTAGCCGGACCCGCGTGGCCTGCCGCCGGGCCGGACCGGAGCGAACGGTCCGGCCCGGCCCAGCGGCATCGATGGCGATCAGCCGGCGACGGTGGCGAGGTCGCCCGGCGCGTAGGCGCCGCCCTGGTTGTTGAGCATCACCCCGAGCCGGTTGGTCGCGTTGATCATGGCGATCAGGGAGACCAGCGCGATGACCTGGTCGTCGTCGTAGTGCTTGCGCACGCGGTCCCAGGTCTCGTCGGACACCCCCTCGTAGCCGTCGATGATGCGCGTGCCCTCCTCGGTGAGGGCCAGCGCGGCCCGCTCGGCTTCGGTGAACACGCTGGAGTGACGCCAGGCGGCGACCAGGTTCAGCCGGGCCGCCGTCTCGCCGGCGGCTGCGGCGTCCTTGCCGTGGATGTCGACGCAGAAGCCGCACCCGTTGATCTGGCTGGCGCGCAGCTGCACCAGCGCCTGGGTGGGCTCGGGCAGCGGCGACTCGTTGATGACCTGGCTGACGGCGAAGATCCGCTTGCCGATCCTGGCGCCGGTCTCGTTCGCGAACAGGTTCATACGGGGTTCCATCACAACGTCCTCGCTCGGGGAATCGTGTGCCGTGCGGATCGTCCGCGCAGCATCCTGACGCCCATGAGTCGCCGGCCGTCCCGGCCCTGTGACAGCACGGCGATGTGACGCAGGCCACTGGGCTCCTGTGTCACAGGACAGTGAGGAGCGGCGACTTGTGCGTGGGACGGAACAAGCGACGTGCAGACAGGAGCCGACCGTGGACGAGGAAACCGGGCGAACAGCGGGCACCACCGGGCAGGGCGCTCGCGCCGGAGGCTCGGACTCCGCCACCGAGGCGTTCGTCGCCCACCGCAATCTGCTGTTCACCGTCGCGTACGAGATGCTCGGCTCCGCCGCCGATGCCGAGGACGTCCTCCAGGAGACCTGGCTGCGCTGGGCGGACATCGACCACGCCACGGTGCGGGACCCGCGTGCCTTCCTCGTCCGCATCACCACCCGCCAGGCGCTGACCCGGCTGCGTACGCTGCGCCGGCGCAAGGAGTCCTACGTCGGCCCCTGGCTGCCCGAGCCCCTGCTCACGGCGCCCGATGTCGCCGAGGACGTCGAACTGGCCGACAGCGTCTCCATGGCGATGCTGCTCGTTCTGGAGACGCTCGCGCCGACCGAACGGGCGGTGTTCGTGCTGCGCGAGGTGTTCGACGTCGGGTACGACGAGATCGCGCAGGCCGTCGACAGGTCCGCCGCCGCTGTCCGGCAGATCGCCCACCGCGCACGGGCCCACGTCGCGGCACGCCGACCGCGTGAGACCGTGACCCCGGCCGAGGCGCGCAGCGCGCTCGCGGCCTTCCGGCTGGCCGTCGAAACCGGCGACATGCGGCGCCTGCTCGACATGATCGCTCCGGACGTCGTACTGCTGACCGACGGCGGCGGCGTCGTACGAGCCGCCCTGGAGCCCGTCGTGGGCGCCGCGGCGGTGGCCGACGTGCTGACCAGACTCAGGTCCGCGACCTTCCAGCCGGCGCAGGTCAACGGCCACCCGGCTCTGCTCCTGCGCACGGGCGGCGGGATCGACACCGTCCTGGCGGTACGGCTGGAGGGTGGCCTCATCACCGGCCTCTACGCCGTCCGCAACCCCGAGAAGCTGTCACGCGTCGACCGGGAGACCGCGGTGGGCCGCTGAGCCCGGACCCTCGGTCGGGCGGGCCGGCCTCCTGGCAGCGGCCGGCTCCGCCCCGGACTCCGACGGCTCGGCCCCGCCGTACCGAGCCCTGCCGGACTCAGGGGATCAGCAGCCAGTCCGCGCCGACGGCGGCGGCGAGTCCCGTGCCCAGGAGCCAGCTGGCGAGGCGCGTCCGCCCGTTTCTGCTGAGTTCGATGACGATGCCGCAGAGGATGAGCGCCAGCCCGTACACGCCGACCACCAGGACGGAGGACCGGCTCGCGATACGCAGGGCCAGGACCACGGCCATGGCCGCCATACCCACCGAGGAGAGGGCGATTCTGAGGTGGCGCGCCTGACGTGGGGTCAGTCTCTGCGCTGTGTCGTCCGGTTCGGGTATCTCCGCGTCCGCATCCGCGCTCCGGTCCTGCGCTGTCGCCGCGTCCGCATCCGTGCTCCGGTCCTGCTCTTCTTGCCGGTCCCCGTGAGAAGTGCTCATGATGGCGGATCGTAATCGCTCACCGATTCGCCCGGGCGGCGGGCCGCGGCGATTCGGCCTAGGTCGTGTCCGCCCTAGTGCCGCAGGCGGGGCGCCTCGCCAGCCGCGTCCACCGGCTGGGGGCTCGCCTCCACCCGTCCGGCCAGTTCCTCGGCCCAGGTGATCAGTGAGCCGACGCCGATGCCGTACGGATCCGCGTCCCGGTATCCGGAGATCGCGACCGCCCCGCGCCGCAACAGCCGTGCCCCGCCTTCCGTGTTGCCCCGGGCGGAGTGGGTCAGGCCCACGGCGAGCTGGGCCAGTCCCCGCCACAGGTCGCGCTCCGGTTCCGGGCCCGACTTCCAGGCGTCCTCGAACACCTCGTGCGCGTGGAACGGCATGCCCGCGTCCAGGAGCCGTTGAGCCTCCCGCACCGTCTCCTCGGGGGTACGCACCACACCTTCGGGCTGCCGCTCCACTCCCGGAGTCCCGTAGGGCAGGGGGCGCCCCAGTCCGTCCCGGGGGCGTGCGTTGCGCGCCCGGCCTTCTGGATCACGGTCCCTGTGCGTCTCGTTCACCCTCCGATTGTGCCTCGCACCTGCGAGGAACTCTCGGAACCCTGTCCGCGGGGCACCTCGCGCGACTAGTCTCGGCAGTCGTCGTTGCCATACTTTGGGGAAGGGTAGGCATGAAGCCGTCCCGGCCGTTGTACGAGCGGGAACCGGAACTCGCCGCTGCCGCACAAGCCGTGGACGCCCTGTGTGGCGCCCAGGCATCCGGCGGGCTGCTGGTCTTCAGCGGCGAGGCGGGGATCGGCAAGACCGCGCTGCTCGCCGAGGTCCGCTCGATCGCCGCCGGCCGCTGCACCGTCTGGTCCGCACGGGGCGGCGAGACCGTCACCTCCGTGCCGTTCCACGTCGTACGCCAGTTGCTCCAGCCCGCCCTGGACCAGTTCCCCGCGGACGAGACGCGCGCCCTGTTCGGTGACTGGTACGAGATCACCGCTCCCGCGCTCGGCCTCGCCGAACCGACCGGTCCGCAGCCCGACCCGCAGGGTGTCCGGGACGGCCTCGACTTCGTCGTGGGCCGCCTCGCCTCGCGGCTCAGCCACCGCCCGCTGCTGCTCATGGTGGACGACGCCCACTGGGCCGACGGCGAATCCCTCGCCTGGCTCGCCTCGTTCACCGCGCGGCTGGGCGAACTGCCGGTCCTCGTCGTCCAGGCGCACCGCCCGCAGGAGCTCGCCGAACGCAACGCCGCACTGAACGCAGGGAACACCGATGCCGAGGGGCACAACGCCCTCGTCCGCGTGGCCCTGCGCGCGCTGACGCCGGACGCCACGGCCGAGCTCGTCCGCGCGGGTCTGGGCGAGCACGCCGACGACCCCTTCTGCCGCGAGGTGTGGGCCGTCACCGGCGGGAACCCGTACGAGGCCGTCGAACTCGTCGCCAAGGTGCAGGACCGTGAACTGCCGCCCGTCGAGGAATCCGCGGGGATGCTCCGCGAGCTGGGCGCGTCGGCACGCGGCAGCGGGCTCGTCGCCCGACTCGAACGGCTGGGCACCAATGCGAACCGTTTCGCCTGGGCCGCCGCCGTGCTCGGCACGGACATCTCCCAGGAGGTCGCCGCCACCCTCGCCGGAATGAGCTCGGCGGAGGCCGCGGACTGCACCGCACGGCTGCGCGACGCCCGTATCGTCAGCGGCTTCGACCCGCTGGAGTTCGTCCATCCGCTGATCGCCACCGCCGTGTACCGCTCGATCCCGCCGGCCACCCGCACCGCCTTCCACGGCAGGGCCGCGTGGGCCATCACCCGGGCGGGCCTCGGCGCCGCCGCGGCCTCCCGGCATCTGCTCGAAGTCCACCCGGACGACGACCAGGAAGTGGTCGCACAGCTCCGCGAAGCCGCGGGCCAGCATCTTGCGGTCGGCGCCCCCGAAGCGGCCAGGCGCTGCCTCGAACGCGCCCTGGAAGAGCCTCCGCGACCGCAGGACAAGGCGGCCCTGCTGTACGAACTGGGCTGCGCCACGCTGCTCAGCTCGCCGCCCACCACGGTTCAGCACCTGCGCGCGGCCCTGGACATGCCGGGCCTCGACGACGACCTGCGGATCGACGCCACCTTCCGGCTCGCTGCGGCGCTCGCCCACAACAACCAGCTGAAGGAGGCGGCGATCTCGCTCGCCGCCGAGGCGTCCCGCACCGCCCCGGGTCCCGGCCTGATGCGCCTGCAGGCCGCGCACTTCCTCTGGGAAGGCATGCAGGCGGTCGAGGACGACGGGCCCGCCCGCTCGCGCAGGCTCTCGCGCAACGCGGACCATCTGACCGGCCGGGACAACGCCGAGCGGGCCCTGCTCATCCTGCGGGCCTTCGACGCCATGCTCCGCGGCGAGAACGCCCACCTCGTCGTCGACCTCTGCGAACGCGCCCTCGTCGACGGACACCCGGCCCGCGGCCTCGACTGGACGGACACCGAGTGGGGATTCGAACTCCCCACCATGGTCGGCATCACCTTTGCCTTCACCGACCAGCTCGACCGGGCCGAGGAACTCTTCGGGGAAGCCGTGCGCGCCTTCGAGATCTCCGGCTGGAGCGGTGCGCACCTCGCGTTCGCCCACACACTGCTCGGACTCGTCCACCGCCGTCGCGGACGCCTCGCCGAGGCCGAGGGATTCCTCCGCGAGGGACTGCGTCTCGCCGACCGTGTCGGCAGCGGGCTCCCCGTCCACTGGGACGCGGCCTGCCTGCTCATCGACACGCTGCTCGCCCGCGGCCGGATATCCGAGGCCCGGCTGGTCGCCGACCGGTACGAGTTCGGTGCGCCGTATCCCAGTGCCATGGTCCTGCCGGACGGCCCGTGCGTCCGGGGCCGGCTGCTGCTCGCCGAAGGCCGTACGAAGGATGCCATCGCCGAACTCGAAGCCGCGGGCGCCGCGATGGAGGCCCGCGAGCGCTTCAACGGCATCTGGGCCCCGTGGGCCTGCGACCTCGCCCGCGCCCTGGCCGACGAGGACCCGGTCCGCGGCGCGCAGCTCGCCGCCCGGGCCCGTGTCCACGCCGAACGGTTCGGAACGGACACGGCGATCGGCGAGGCCCTGCGCTGCGTCGCTCTCTTCGCACGGGAGGAGGAGGCCACGCACCTGCTGTCCGAGGCGGTCCGCCATCTGGAGAGGAACCCGAAGACGGCCACGTACGAGCACGCGCTGGCCCGGTTCGACTACGGGGTCGCCGTCCGTTCCCCGCGGGAACTGGCCAGGGCCCAGAAGATTGCCACGGCCTGCGGGGCGGAGGGTCTCGCGACCCGCGCCCAGCAGGCACGGGCGTCATTGCGGGCCTCGGAGTGAGGTAATGTTTCCCATGCGCGGCCACCCGGGGCAACCGGGAGGTAACGCATCGGGACGTGGCGCAGCTTGGTAGCGCACTTGACTGGGGGTCAAGGGGTCGCAGGTTCAAATCCTGTCGTCCCGACTCGTAAGAGTCGCAGATCAGAGGCCGTTTCAGAGAAATCTGGAACGGCCTCTGACTCGTTTTCCGGGGACCCATTGGGGACCCACTCGCCTTGACCGTGTCAGCGGGCGACCACGATCGGGCTCGGCAGGGCGCCGAGCATCTGTGCTCGACATCCGTGAGGTCGGCGTCGAACCGATTGCGGCGCAGGTACGGCCAGAGGGCTCGAGCATCGACTCACGGCTGTCATCGCAGTCCACCGAAGACATTGCCGATCGGCCCGTTGCGAAGATCACCGAGACGGAAGCACGACGTTCTTCAGTGGCTCTCCTGCGAGGTGGTGCAGGATCTGGGTGCGGATCAGCCGGAGTGCCCGCGGCAGAAAGGCGGAGCTGTTGCCTCCGACGTGGGGACTGATGAGTGTGTTGGGCGCGTGCCACAGTGGATGCCCGGCTGGGAGTGGCTCTGGGACGGTCACGTCGAGGGCCGCGTTCAGCCTGCCGGCCGTGAGCTCGGCGAGCAGGGCGTCCGTGTCCACCACAGCCCCTCTGGAGACGTTCACCAGCAGGGAGCGATCCGGCATCGAGGCGAGGAAGCGCGCGTCGACCAGGCCGCGTGTCTCCTGGGTCAGTGGCACGGTGAGGATCACCACGTCGGCCTGAGGCAGGAGTTCGGGCAGCTCGTCGATCGCGTGGACGTGGCCGCGCGGGGAGGAACGGGCTGTGCGGGCGACGCGTAGGAATGCGCATTCGAAGGGGGCGATCCGATCCTCGATCGCGGCGGCGATGGAGCCGTAGCCGACGAGCAGCACGGTGCAGTCGGCCAGCGCGGGACGGAAACCGCTCCGCCATTCCTGGACGTCCTGGGCGCGAACGAAGTCGGGGATGCCGCGGAGGGACGCGAGAGCGAGCGTCACGGCCAGTTCGGCGGTGCTGGTGTCGTGGACTCCCCTGGCGTTGCAGAGAGCGACGCCAGCGGGAACGTGTTCCACCAGGTCGTCGACGCCGGCCGAGAGCGACTGGACGACTCGCAGCCGCGGCATGCTCGCGAGAACCCGTACGGCCGCGTCCCCGCTGCCGTAGGGGATGACGAGGAACTCCACCGTGGCGAGGTTCTCGGCGTCCGGTGGGCTGTCGGTGCCGTCCCACACCCCGACGGGCAGATCATCGGGCAGGCCGCGAACGTCCGCTGCCGGATACGGCAACAAGAACCGGGCGGCGCTCTGACCAGCTGGACGGTCCAAGGAATTCACGGGCCGAACCTAGACGATCGGTCGGCGGTGGGGTGGTGGGCTCGACGGGCAAGTCCGCCGCATCCTCGTTCGGACGAACGGGGAGCGGCGGTTCGCGGTGATGGACGAGGGCAGTGCCCGCCCCGGCCTCATTGGTGAGTCATACGACTACAGGGGCGCGGACCGACTCCGGGCGGCCGTCGATCGTCTCGCCGTGGCAGGCGTCGTACCCGCGGTGCCCGATAGTGGACGCAGGGGGCTTCGTCCGAGACCTCGGAGCCGCAATGGACCGCTACCCTCCCATCGCCGAGCACGGCCTGGTGGGCGACCTGCAGACAGCCGCGCTCGTGTCGTCGCAAGGCGTCGTCGACTGGTTCGCGGCGCCCAGGTTCGATTCGCCCAGCATCTTCGCCGCCCTGCTCGATCACGACGGCGGCGGGTACCTGCGGCTTGCTCCCGAGCACCCGGACGGGACCTGCAAGCAGCTCTACTACCCGGACACCGCCATCCTGGTGACCCGATTCCTGTCGCCGGACGGGGTGGGCGAGGTCCTCGACTTCATGCCGCCCGACCGGACCGGTACCGCCAGCGACAGGCACACTCTCATCCGCATGGTCCGCGCTGTGCGGGGCAGCGTCGACTTCGCGCTGGAATGCCGGCCTCGTTTCGATTACGGCAGGGCCGAGCACGAGCTCGACCTCGGGCAGGACGGTGCCGTCTTCAGGTCGGCCGGGATCGACGGGTACCTGCAGACCACGTTTCCGCTGGAGCGGGACGGCCAGGACGTTCGCGGGAAGGTGACGCTGAGCGACGGCGAGTCCGGTGGTGTCGTGTTCACTGTCTGTGCGTCAGGCGGCGATGCGCCCGCACCTCCTACCGCCGACTGGTTTCATGGGCAGTTCGAGGAGGTCAGCCAGTTCTGGCGGCACTGGCTGCGTAAGTCCCGCTACCGGGGGCGGTGGCCCGAGCTGGTCCACCGCTCGGCCATCACCCTCAAGCTCCTGACCTACGCCCCCACCGGCGCGCTGATCGCGGCAGCGACCATGGGCCTGCCCGAACAGGTCGGCGGTGAGCGCAACTGGGACTACCGCTTCACCTGGGTACGTGACGGCGCGCTGTCCGTACGGGCGATGCTGGAACTCGGTTTCGTCGAGGAGGCCACCGCGTTCGTCCACTGGCTGGTGGACAGGCTCGAGGAGCGCGAGGGCATGGAGGGGGAGCCGCTCCAGACGATGTACCGGATCGACGGAGACCCTGACCTGCCCGAAGAGACACTCGAACACTTCGAGGGCTACCGCGGCTCCGCCCCCGTCCGCATCGGCAACGGCGCCGCTGACCAGCTCCAGCTGGACATCTACGGCGAAGCCCTCTACGCACTGTCCCAGGGGTCCGAGATCGCGCAGCAGGCCAGCTTCAAGGGGTGGCATGCGCTGGCCCGGACGCTGGACTGGTTCGCCGAAGCCTGGGACCGGCCGGATGAAGGCATCTGGGAGACGCGGGGCGGCCGGCAGGACTTCACCTACAGCCGGGTCATGTCGTGGCTGGCCTTCGACCACGGGCTGCAACTCGCCGAGCGCTTCCGCAGGCCCGCCGATCTGGAACGGTGGCGCAAGGCCAGGGACGCCGTGTTCGCGCAGGTCATGGAACGCGGCTGGAGCGAGAAGGAGCGCGCCTTCGTCCAGCACTACGACGGCGACGTCCTGGACGCCTCGCTGCTCCTCATGCCCATGGTCGGATTCATCGCTCCACGGGACCATGCCTGGCTCTCGACGCTCGACGCGATGGACCGCAAGCTCGTCTCCGACAGCCTCGTATACCGCTACGACCCCGCCGCGTCGCCGGACGGTCTTCGCGGTTCGGAGGGCACGTTCAGCCTGTGCACCTTCCTCTACGTCGACGCGCTGGCCCGGGCCGGGCGGGTGTCCCAGGCCCGGTACACCTTCGAGAAGATGCAGATCTACGCCAACCACGTGGGGCTGTTCGCCGAGGAGGTCGGTCCCGGCGGGGAGCAGCTGGGCAACTTCCCGCAGGCGTTCACCCACCTGTCGCTGATCATGGCCGCCATCACCCTCGACAAGGCGCTCGACGCCGAGGACGGACGCTGAGCAGTGGTCACACGATCCCGCCCCGCGGGTGGTCCCACGCTGACGGCGGCGGAGTCCTCCGCGCTCTACCAGCGCCTTGTCCCGGGCGCGGGCGAGTCGCAGAGCGCACGGGCCATTTCACGCCGGCCAGGCTGGAGAAGTCCCAGTGTGCCGCCCTCGAACCCTTGCGGCCCGATGAGCCGGGGTTGACGGTGGACGCCGACGCCCCCCAGGCCCGTGTCGATGAGGCGGCCAACGCGCACTCGGCACCGCCCCCTTGAGTGCGCCGTGCGCCGTCCGAACTCGTCGACTCGCTGCTCCCGAGAGGGACCGGTAGCTTCGAAAGAGCCACCGAATCCGATCACGCGGGCGCGTCCCCTGTACGCCGTACCCCGCGCCCCTCAGGACGGGCGCGACGACCAGGACGGCCCGCGACTTCCAAGAACGGGATCTCCGCATGGCTTACGACCAGCACTACGACGTCATCGTCATCGGTACCGGGGCCGGCGGCGGTACTCTCGCGCACCGGCTCGCTCCCACCGGCAAGCGGGTGCTGATCCTTGAACGCGGCGACTACTTGCCGCGAGAGCGGGACAACTGGGACTCCACCGCAGTCTTCGTCAAGGGCAAGTACCGCGCGCCCGAGTTCTGGTACGACAAGCACGGCAACGAGTTCCCGCCGGAGGTCAACTACTACGTCGGGGGCAACACCAAGTTCTACGGCGCCGCACTCTTCCGGCTGCGTCCCGAGGACTTCGGAGAGCTGCGCCACCACGACGGCGTCTCACCGGCGTGGCCGATCCGCTACGAGGACCTGGAGCCGTACTACACACAGGCCGAGCAGCTGTACCTGGTGCATGGACGGCACGGCGAGGACCCGACCGAAGGTTCGGCGAGCGGCCAGTATCCGCACCCGCCGGTGGAGCACGAGCCGCGCATCCAGCAGCTCAGCGACGACCTCGAGAAGAAGGGGCTGCACCCCTTCCACCTCCCCATCGGAGTGAACCTCACCCAGGACGAGAACGGCCGGGCCACGCACGCCAGCGCCTGTATCCGATGCGAGCGGGTCGACGGCTTTCCCTGCCTGCTGGGCGCCAAGTCCGACGCCCAGGTGATCTGCGTCGATCCCGCTCTGAAGCACGACAACGTCACCATGCTCACGGGCGCCGACGTGCGGCGGCTGGAGACCGATGCGACCGGACGCACCGTCACCGGAGTCGTGGCGGAGTTCGACGACGGAAGCACCCAGGTGTTCCGCGCCGACATCGTGGTGGTCGGCTGCGGCGCGGTCAACTCCGCCGCCCTTCTGCTGCGTTCGGCGAACGACAAGCACCCCGGCGGTCTGGCCAACAGCTCGGACACGGTGGGCCGCCACTACATGCGCCATAACAACCTCGCGCTGATGGCGGTGTCGAAGGAGCCCAACCCGACCAGGTTCCAGAAGACCCTGGCCCTGCACGACTGGTACCTGGGGGCGGATGACTGGGACTTTCCGCTCGGCGGCATTCAGATGCTCGGCAAGTCCGACGCCGAGCAGATCCATGGCGAGGCCCCGCGCTGGGCCGGCGCAGTCCTGCCGGACATGCCGTTCGAGATGCTGGCCCACCACGCCGTCGACTTCTGGCTGTGCGGCGAGGACCTTCCGCTCCCCGAGAACCGGGTCACCCTGGACCAGGATGGTGCCATCCACCTGGCGCTCGACGAGAAGAACAACATCGCCGGGCTCAAGCGCCTCCAGCACAAGCTCCAGGGCATGCTCGGCCACCTGGGCATGCACGAACACCACTTGCTGTCGCACAGCATCTATCTGCACAAGGGCATGCCCATCGGCGCCACCGCACATCAGGCCGGCACCGTCCGGTTCGGCGACGACCCGAAGAGCTCCGCACTGGACGTCAACTGCAAGGCCCACGACCTGGACAACCTCTACGTCGTCGACACGAGTTTCTTCCCGAGCATCGGGGCCGTGAACCCGTCCCTGACCGCCATCGCCAACGCCCTGCGGGTCGGCGACCACATCGCGGCCCGCCTGAGCTGACTTGATGCGAGGGCGGGCCGTACACGGCAATCAGGCACATAATGCCCCCTCTGGGTCGGGGGCACGCCGGATAACGCAGCCGGACGAGCACAGACCATCGAGCTTCCCCCGAGAGCGGCTGGAGTGGCTGGTTGCGCCGTACGGATGACTCCGGCCGCCCTGGGGGTGCGGCGAGTCTGCCGCCCCTGCCCCGGCCTGCTTGTCTGGGCGGCTGAATCAGCCTGCGTTGCGGTGCGATGGGTGTGGAGACGTAATGAGTCAACTGGATCTGGCGCGCTTGCAGTTTGCGATGACGTCGATCTACCACTTCCTGTTCGTCCCGGTGACCATCGGGCTGAGTCTGCTCACGGCCGTGCTTCAGACCGCCTGGCACCGAGGCGGGCGGCCCGAGTACCTGCGGCTGACGAAGTTCTTCGGGACCCTGCTGGTGATCAACGTCGCCGTCGGCGTGGTGACCGGCCTGGTCCAGGAGTTCCAGTTCGGCATGGACTGGTCGGGCTACGCCCGCACGGTGGGTGACGTGTTCGGGGCGCCACTGGCCATGGAGGGCCTCGCGGCGTTCTTCCTGGAGTCGACCTTCCTCGGCCTGTGGATCTTCGGCTGGGACAAGCTGTCCAAGCGCGTCCACCTGGCGACGATCTGGGCTGTGGCAGCCGGCAGCGCACTGTCGGCGCTGTTCATCATGGCGGCTAACTCCTGGATGCAGCACCCGGTCGGCTATGCCATCGACCCGTCCACCGGCCGACCGCAGCTCAACGACGTGTGGGCGCTGTTCACCAACCCGGTCTTCCTCCGCGGCTACCTGCACGTGGTGCTGGCTGCCCTGGTCACCGGTTCGATGGTCATGCTCGCCGTCTCCGCATGGCACCTGCGCAAAGACCTCCGCGACGACGAGGCAGGCGTCGAGAACAAGGGTGACCCGCAGAAGACGAAGGATTCGGCCTCGGCGTTCCGGCTGTCTGCCCGCTTGTCCCTGTTGGTCCTGGTGCCCGCCTGCATGTTCGCCATGCTCGTCGGCAGCGAACTCGGCGTGACCGAGGGCAAGTACCAACCGATGAAGATCGCTGCCGCAGAGGCGCAGTGGGAGACCTGCCAACCCTGCTCCTTCTCGCTCTTCCAGATCGGCGGCGGCAACGGCGACCAGACACCCACGCAGATCCTGGAAGTCCCCCACCTGCTGTCCCTGCTGGCCACCAACCACTGGAACGGCAAGGTCCTCGGCCTCAACGAGGTCAACAGCCAGTACGAGCAGGCGTACGGTCCGGGCAACTACGTGCCCAACGTCTTCATCCAGTACTGGTCAATGCGCGTCATGGCCTACCTGTCCGTGCTCGCCCTCCTCGTCGGCCTGTGGGGCCTGTGGCTGCTGCGAGGCAAGCGGCTCACGCACTCCCACTGGTTCCTGACCGCCGCGGTCTGGGCCGTTCCGCTGCCGTTCCTCATCAACACCGCCGGCTGGCTCCTCACCGAGAACGGCCGCCAGCCCTGGATCGTGCAGGGCATCCAGCTGACGAAGGACGGCGTCTCCTCCTCCGTCAGCACCACCGAGGTCGCCATCAGCATCGTGGCCTTCTTCCTCCTCTACGCCGCACTGGCCGTCGTCGCCGCCGTGCTGATGACACGCCACGCCCGAAAGGGCGCGGGCCCCACGCACAAGGACGACCAGCCCGCCCCCGAGATGACCTACTGAGGTCACGATCCGCCGGAAGGCCCACGATGGAATTCACCACCCTCTGGTTCATCCTCATCGGCGTACTGTGGGTCGGCTTCTTCGTCCTGGAGGGCTTCGACCTCGGCGTCGGTATGCTCCACGGACTGCTCTCCCGCGACGAAGCGAGCCGACGGGCCGTCCTCCACACCATCGGACCGGTATGGGACGGCAACGAAGTCTGGCTGGTCACGGCGGGCGCCGCGATGTTCGCCGCCTTCCCGGGCTGGTACGCGACCCTCTTCTCCGGCTTCTACCTCGCCCTCGTCCTCCTCCTGGCCGGACTCATCGTCCGCGGCATCGCC
This sequence comes from Streptomyces sp. NBC_00234, assembly GCF_036195325.1. Classification (NCBI taxonomy): domain Bacteria; kingdom Bacillati; phylum Actinomycetota; class Actinomycetes; order Kitasatosporales; family Streptomycetaceae; genus Streptomyces; species Streptomyces sp. NBC_00234. Next base: position 7,150,784 of record NZ_CP108101.1, read on the forward strand.
GTCGAATACCGCGACCGCGTCGACAGCACGCAATGGCGACGGACGTGGACCATCCTGCTGACTGCCGGCAGTCTGACCGTTCCATTCGTGCTCGGTATCGCCCTCGGAGACCTGCTCCACGGCGTACCGATCGGCCGCGACCAGGAGTACGCAGGCACCTTCGCGGACCTGTTCACCGGCTACGGCGTCTTCAGCGGAATCACTCTGACCGTGCTCTGCCTCTTTCATGGCGCGACCTTCCTCGCCCTGAAGACCAGCGGGGAAATCCGCGACAAGGCCCACCGGCTGGCCCGTGTCAGTGTCCTGCCCGCCGGCTTGGTCGTCCTCGCCTTCGTGTTCTGGACACGCTCCCTCGCCGACCAGGGCATCCTCCTCAACCTCGTTGAACTCGCTGCCGTCCTGGCCGTGGCCGCGGCGGCCTGGGCCATCGGCAGCGGCCACGACGGATGGGCCTTCGGAGCCACTACCGTCGCGATGGCCGCAACCGTTGGGTCGCTGTTCACCGAGCTCTACCCGAGGGTCATGGTCTCCAGCACCAGCGGCGCCTTCGATCTGACCGTCGACAACACGGCGTCCGGCCCCTACGCGCTGAAGGTCTTGACGGTCGTCGCCCTGGTCCTGCTCCCCGTCGTCCTCGTCTACCAGGGCTGGACCTACCACGTCTTCCGCAAGCGGATCTCCGCCGACCACTTCCCCACTCCGGGCAAGGCGTCGTGAGAGTCGTTCACCGGGCGGAGCGGTAACGGCGCCACCGGACAGGCAACGGCCTGGCCGAGCTGCGTCTGGGCGATCGGCGGTGTGCCGGTCGAGCCTGGTCAGCAGATCGTCCAGGTCGGTGGTGGCGAACTTCCACCGGAACGGCTCTGCCGTGGCGTTGTAGCGGTTCTCGACGTCCCGGAGTCGGTCCCTGGCTTGGGTCAGGCCGGTGAAGTCGTTGGGTTGGACGACTTTGCGCTGAACGGCGGAGGATACGTACAGATCAAGCTGAAGACCGAACCCGTGCCTCCGCAACGCCGCACCAGCGGACAGAGACCAAAGGCCGCGGTGTCTGTCTGCTGAGCTATCCTTCCCGCCACCGCGCACCGACTGTAGGGACCACGAGAATTGACCGGCTTGTCTGCTTTCCCGCTGCCCTTCAGGGCTTCCCGTTCCAAAGCGTTCGCGATACCCCGAACGCTGCGGGAACTTCAGATGATGCAGTGCAGCGCGCACATTCGGGCGAAGCCGGGGTGGTTCGACAAGATGCACGATGCCGACATCGTCGCCAGGTGGACGCAGGAAGCGGTCGCTCAGGGCCTCACCGAAGCGCAGGTTCGCTACGTGCTTGCCGAACTCGTGCACTACGCCGCGCTGCGGGACGGACGAACCGGCATCGAGGTGTCCGCCGTCGACGGGGTGTGGCAGTCGGACACGCTGGTCGACGACACGCTCGGATCCCGGCTGCGCGAGGCGGTCCGGGTTCTGGAACAGGTCCCCGAAGCAGAACGGGACTGGCATCCCGGATCCGGCGGCCAGGTACTGGATCTGGTTCATCCCTCACTGTTCTGCCTGGTGGGAGAGGTGAGCGGTGCGCCCGAGCGGGCTTGGCTGAACCCGACGGACCGCTACTCGGCGTACGAGTTCTCGGAGAAGTTCCAGTGGCTGCCCACGGACGTCGACGTCAGTGACGACGGCGAGGTCGCCTTCCGTTCCTACGTCAACAACGTCCACCCCGAGACTCATCACGAACTGGCCTCGGTCCTGCCGGACTTTTTCGCGCGCATGCGCCCGCTGCTGGAGAACGTGCTCACCGATCTGCGCCATCCGCGGCCCCCGCGGATCGAGGCCGATCCTTTCGGGTGGTACGACTCGGAACCGGAGTTTCCGGACAGGTCCGCCTACAGTGATGCTGCGGCCCATGCAGAAGCCCTCAGCGCATGGGAAGCGGCCCAGGACGACTGGTGGGAGAACCGCCGCCCGGTCATCCCGGACGCCCCGGCTTTCGCCCCGCCCGCGTTGCCCGATGAATCCGCCCGAGTCGACCTGCGTGGCCGCCGTCTTCAGGCCATCGTCAAGATCGCCACCGTTCGTCTCACGCCGGACAATCCCGATTACCCAGGCGGTTCCTGGCATGTCGAGGGGATGTTGAACGAGCGGATCGTCTCGACCGGCATCTATTACTGGGACAGCGAGAACATCACCGAAAGTCGGCTGAGTTTCCGGGCGGCACTCGACGACCCGCCCTACGAACAGAACGACGACAACGGTCTGCGCGAGGTCTACGGCCTGGAGGACGAGGACGCACTGAACCAGATGCTGGGATCGGCATCGACGCCGGCGGGCCGCTGCCTGGCGTTCCCGAACATCCTGCAACACCGCGTCGGCCCATTCCGCCTCATGGACCCCACCCGCCCGGGACACCGCAAAATCCTTGCGTTCTTCCTGGTCGACCCGTCGGAGAAGATCGTCTCGACCTCCGATGTGGCACCGCAGCAACCGTGGTCCGACACCTCGACCATGACGCTCGAACAGGCCAAGAACTACCGCGAACAACTCATGCGGGAACGCAAGTTCTTCGTCGACGAACACAACGAGCAGCTCTACGAACGAGAATTCTCCCTCTGCGAGCACTGAACCTCTTCTGCCCGGAACACGTGGGGTCGGAGGCCGTATCGGAAGGAATCCGATACGGCCTCCGACCGTTCCGTGGGCCGGCGCGTCAGCGCCTGGCGGCACGCACCGCCCGCAGATCCAGGATCCGGATGTCGTCGTGGAGCACGACGCGCGTGGGAACGTCCCCGTTCCCCAGCGACTGGCTGGGGCGGTAGAGCCCCCACTTGAGATAGCCGAAGTCCGTCGGGTTCTCGGGGTGGAACGTCCGCACGTTCTCGTAGGTCTGCCGCAGCGTGAACTGCGTCGCGCCCGGCAGCCGGGTGGAGATCCTGTAGTAGCCGGTGCTGTCGTCCGTCCAGCCCACGTCCACGCGGAAGTGCATCCACTCACCGAGGTACGGGCGGAAGTCGTCGACCACGCCGGCCTGGAGATCCAGGGTCGGCGACCGGAACGCGATGCTGTTCCGCTTGGTCATGAGATAGAAGGACGGAAGGTTTCCGCCCGCGTGCTTGCCCTGGAAGATGATGTCGCCGCTCTCGGAGTCACCGGCTTCGTACGTCTTCCAGTCCTTCAACAGGACACTGAACTCGTAGCGGTGCTCGTCGCCCACATGGATCCTCCCCTCGGGGACGTCGTTCGTGGCGCTCTCGCTGCGCGGGGCCCCGTCGGAGACGTAACCGGGATCGCCCAGGGTCACCTTGTGGGCGATGGCGTTGTCCGTCCCCGATCCGACGACGTACGACGCGTCGGGCGCCGTCGCGTGCGTCGTGGTCAGGTCCGGAATGCCGGAATCCAGGCCGCCGTTCGCGTAGTCGATGTCCAGCAGGAGCGAGGAGCTGCGGGCCGGACCCTGTGAAGGGCGGTCCACCCCGCTCTGTCCCGCCTCCGCGGTGGCCAGTCCGGTGACGGCCAGTGCCCCCGCCATCGCCGCGGCGACGGCGGACCGCCGTGTCGTCTTCCTCATGACTGCGTCACCGGCCTGTCGTCGATCCGGACGAGGTGGTGGCCGCGCATCGTGTACAGTCGGCCGCTGCTGTCGGCGTTGACGTGCGGGCCGCTGTACCACGCGCCGTTGATCTCCGGGACGACCGTGCTGACGGCGAAGGTAGTCGGGTGGAAGCGGAACAGCGTGGTGTCGGAGACGCCGTAGACCACGCCCCGGCTGGTCACCATGGCCGCGAAGCCGGGGCAGAGGGCGCGCACGTCGGCGGTGTGGATCACCCGGCGGATCGTGAGGTCGACGACGAAGAAGCCGCCCCTTCTCGTGAGTCCGTACAGGTGCCGGCCGCTCACCGCCAGCGCGGCCACGCCCGTGGCCAGGGGGAGATCGATGCGCCACAGCTCCCGCCCGGCGACCGGGTCGAAGGCGACGAGCGTGCCACGCGGCCCCTGTGTGGTGGGGTTGTCGCCTCCGAGGTAGGCGATGCCGTCCCGTGTGGCGACGGCGCGCACCAGCTGGATTCCGTCGATCGGATTGATGTACGCGGACTTCCTGCCCGTCGTCGGTGAGTGGGTCCACAGGGAGCCGCCGCCTTCGGTGTCGGACTGCACACCGACCAGCAGGAGCCCGTTGACCGCGTCGTAGCAGACGTCGAGAGGACGGTTCTGCTCGCTCGGGAACTCCGCGAGCCGGTGGGGCTGCTCGTCGTTCGCGGGGTCGTACGTCCACATGCCCTGCGAGCTGTACTGGCCCGTGTAGAGCACCCCGTTCAGCACCTCGGCGTCCTTCGCCTCACCGGGCGCCCGGAGGTTGACCACGGTGCCGGAGCGCAGGTCGTGGCGGGCGACGACGTTGTTGCCGCCGACGTAGGCGTACTGGTGGTCGGCGGCGATCCCCATGGTCGTCTGCGGGCTGACGGGGGCGCCTGCCGGGCCGAGTTCGGTGATGACGGACGTACCGGCCGTTGTGTCGATCTCGCCGACGAAGCCGTAACCCGAGACGACGACCAGTGTCCCGTCGACGTGGTCCAGGCCCCAGATCTCGCCGAGGTCGGGTCCGTCGAAGGCGAGGGGGGCGACGGTGCGGGTCGTCATCGAGTAGGTGTGGAGTCCGGCATCGCCGGCGAAGTGGATCAGGTCGCCGTGCGCGGTCAGGTTCTTGGCCACCGCGCCGTGGGTGGGCGTCACGGTGTACGAGGAGAGGTCGGCCAGGTCCATCACGGCGAGCTTGGCGGGCTCGGTCGATCCGGCCGTGCTGACGACGAGGTGGTCGCCGAAAACGGCGAGTTCGCGCAGACTGGGGTCCTTCGCCATCTCCGGCGGCGTGACATCGGTGAACGTGGCCGCCGCTCGGTCGTACGCGTACAGCGATGCCTTGCTCGCCCCGCCCCCACCGGCCAGGGTGCTGCCGGCTCCGAAGAAGACGGTCGAGTCCGTGGCCGCGACGGCCCTGGCCAGGGTGGCGTTCGGGTCGGGTATACCGAGCTTGGTCACCGCACCGGTGCCCGGGTCGTACATCCACAGCGCGGGTGCCTTCCCCGGCACACCGCCCACGGCGTACACGGTGCCGTCCGGGGCGACGGCGAGCTCGCGGATGTCACGGTCCTCGGTCCGGCCGATACCCACGGCGGGCTTGTCCGGAGTGCTCAGGTCCCAGCGGAAGAGGTTCGGCCTGCCCTCGTCGGCCTTGGCCAGGATGCCGGCGTACAGGTACCGGCCGGCGGGATCCGCGGCGAGGGCCTGGACCGAGTGCCCCGTGCCGAGGTCGGTCCTGGACACCACCGTGTGGGTCGGCAGGTGGAAGCCGATCAGCCGGGTGGGGGAGAGGTTGCGCGAGCCGATGTACACGGTGTCGCCGATCAGGAGCCCGCTCATGAGCGCGAACTGCTCGATGGCGGGGCCGAGGTCGGTGACGGTGGTGCGGGGCGGGGCCGGTGCGGCCTGTGCCGGGGCGGCGAGCAGCGGGGCCGCGGCTGCGGCGAGCCCGAGGGCGCCGCCGGACCGGAGCAGTTGACGCCTGCCCATCGACGGAGGGTGCTGCATGGGGGACTCCTTGGGTCGTCGTGCGGGACACGGAGGGGGGAGGAGCGGGTGCCGTGCGCGTGCCGGGCCGGTGGAACGGGGGACCGGAGCCGTCAGGCCGATGTGGCGAGGGCGGCGTGGTGCACGGCGTGGGCGAACGGTCTTCCGGAGCAGTAGCGCTCGACCTCGTCGAGGGCGCTGCTGGTGATCCGCCGGAGTTCACCGCCGAGCGAGCCGGCGATGTGCGGGGTGAGCAGGACGTTCGGCAGGGAGTAGAGCGGTGACGTCGTGGGCAGCACCTCCGGTTCGGTGACGTCGAGGACCGCGTGGATACGGCCGCTCGCGGCCTCGGCGCCGAGGGCCGCGGTGTCGACGAGGGACCCCCGGGCCGTGTTGACGAGCGTGGCGCCGTCGCGCATCAGCGACAGCCTGCGGGAGTCCAGCAGATGCCGGGTCTCCGGCAGCGCCGGAGCGTGCAGCGAGACGACGTCCGAGCTGCCGACCAGCTCGTCGAGCGGCACGTGACGGGCGCCCAGCGCCGCGGCCTGCGCCGCGTCGACGTGGGGGTCGGCCAGCAGCAGGTCGAGGTCGTAGGGCCGCAGCAGTTCGAGCACCTTGCGGCCGACCAGTGATGCCCCGACCACGCCAACGGTCCGCCGGTAGTTGCCGAAACCGGGGAAGACCCGGGACCAGTCGAGCGGGGAACGGTGCTCGCGGTAGAGACCGCCGATCTCCAGGACCCGCTTGTTGGCGAAGAGGACCGCGGCGACCGTGTACTCGGCGACCGGAACGGCGTTCGCCGCCGCGGCCGATGACACCGCGAGGCCGCGGTCCCAGCACGCCTGTGTCACATGGTGCTTGACGCTGCCGGCCGCGTGGACGACCGCCTTCAGAGCCGGTGCGCGGGCCAGTACGTCCTCGTCGATGGCGGGACATCCCCAGGAGGTGATCAGGAGTTCCACGTCCTCCAGGGCCGGCTCGTGGGCGAAGTCCTCGGCCACGTGGTCCGGGTCGAAGTCGGCGTACGCCGCCAGGCGCCGGAGCGCCGGGGCGGGGAACAGCGCGTCCCGGTGGCGGCGGCCCATGGCGAGGAGGGCGCGGGGGCGGGTGGTCGTGGTCGGGCGCATGGGGGAGTTCCTCACGGTGACGGCCTACTTGACGGCGCCGGCGGTCATGCCGGACTTCCAGAACCGCTGCAGCATCAGGAAGACGGCGATCAGCGGGGCCACGGCCACCAGCGAGCCGACGACGGCCAGCAGGTAGTCCTCGGGGTGGCCTTGGGAGAGGGCGGACGAATACCACACGTACAGACCGAGGTTGACCGGGTACAGGTCCTGGTCGGACAGCATCACCAGGGGCAGGAAGAAGCTGTTCCAGATCTGGGTGAACTGGAAGAGGAAGATGGTCACGAAACCGGGCGCGAGCATCGGGAAGGCGATGCGGCAGAAGGCCCGGAACTCGCCGGCCCCGTCCATCCGGGCCGCTTCCAGAACCTCGTCCGGCACATAGGCCGCGCTGAAGACCCGCGCCAGGTACACACCGAACGGGAAGACCAGTCCGGGGACGAACACGCTCCAGAAGGTGTTGACGAGGCCGACTTCGGCGGCGAGCAGGTACAGCGGGATCGCCAGCGCCGTACCGGGCACCATCACGCCCAGCAGGACGAGCGAGAACAGCCGTTCCTTGCCGGGGAAGGTGAGCTTGTCGAAGGCGTAGCCCGCCGCGACGCCGAACACGGCTGCCAGCAGGGCCCCGACACCCGCGTACGCCACGGTGTTGGCCACCCAGCGCAGGTAGACGCCGCCGTCGGCCGTGAACAGGTGCTTCAGGTTCTCCGCGAGGTGGATCTCCTCGCCCGGGGCGAAGCCGTTCGTACCGAACAGGTCCTCGCGGCTCTTGGTGGAGGACAGCACCAGCCAGGTCAGGGGCAGCAGGGTGTAGAGGGTGGCGAGGGCCAGCAGCGCGGTGACACCGGCCTTGGACAGCAGCGCCGAGGGCGGCTTCGCGGCGCGGCGCGGCCGGCGAGGGGCGGGCCCGGCCGGGGGCGTCCTCGCGGGCGCGGGGGCGGCGGGGGGAAGGGTGGAGGAGGTGGTCACGGCTTGCTCCCGCGGCGTGAGATACGGGTGACGGCGAACGACAGCACGGCGGCGAACAGGGCGATCAGCAGAGAGGCTGCCGCCGCCAGACCGAAGTCGTTGTTCTGGAAGGCGGCTGTCTGGACGTACATGTTGGGGGTCCAGCTGCTGCCGATCGCGCTGGACGCGTTGTAGATGACCTTCGGCTCGGTGAAGAGCTGGATCGACCCGATGACGGTGAAGAGGACGGCGAGCGCCACCGCGGGGCGGATCATCGGGACCTTGATGGACAGCGCCGTCCGTACGGCTCCCGCACCGTCGACCTTCGCCGCGTCCAGCGTCTCGCGCGGCACGGCCTGCAGGGCGGCGTAGAAGATGACCATGTTGTAACCGGTCCACTCCCACACGGCGATGTTGGCCGCCGAGAAGACGGCGTTGTCGGCCGACAGGAAGCTGATGCCGATGCCGCCGGACTCCAGGAGGTCGATCACCGGGCTCAGGCCGGGCGTGTAGAGGTACACCCAGATCAGCGCGGCGATCAGCCCCGGTACCGCGTGCGGCAGGAACAGCGCCAGCTGGAAGAAGGAGCGGGCCTTGGCCAGGCCGCTGTCGAGCAGGAGGGCGAGGGCCAGCGCACCGCCGATCATCACGGGGATGTAGACGGCGCAGTACGCGGCGACGACGAGGAAGCCGTCGCGGAACTCCGGGTCGGACAGGGCGCGTACGTAGTTGTCCCACCCGGCGAAGACGCTTTCGGTGCCGCCGAACCCGAGGCCGGAGGTCCGGGTGGTGAAGAGGCTCAGCCAGGCCGCGTACAGCAGCGGGGCGAGGGTGACGGCGGCGAACAGGCCGAGGAACGGTGACAGGAGCAGCGCGGCGGTCCGACGCTGTCCGCGGGTGGATGGGCTTGCCATGACGGCCTTTCCGGGGCGGGGCTGGACGAGCGGGTGCGGGAGGGAGCCGGTGCCGGCCCGCAGGGGGCCGGCACCCCGGCTTGGCGGGGCCCGCCGGCTCCTACGGAGCGGTGACCTTCATGCCGCGCTGCCTCATCTGCGCCACGGTGGTCCGCTCGGCCAGGGTGAGGACCCCGGGCAGGGCTGCCGTGCCGTCGGCGACCTTGGGGAGTTCGTCGACGAGGGCGGTGTTGGTCGTCCCCATGACGGGGCCCCACGTCCAGCCCTTCCGGATCGCCTCGTACGACTCCGTCCCGACGGCGTAGACGTCCTGTCCGCCGTAGTACTCCGTCCCGAACGCGGCCTTCGTGACGGGCACGAGCGCCGGGTCGGCGGGGAACATGCTGCTGGTGCCGGAGGACACCCACGCCTTCATGCCCTCGGGGTCGGTGGTGATCCACTTGATGAACTCGGCGGCGGCACCGGTGTGGTCGGCGCCCTTCGGGATGACGAAGGACGAGCCTCCGTACATGGCCGAGGCCGGCGTGCCGTCCCAGGTGGGCACGGGCGCCACGGCCCACTTGCCCTTCTGGTCGGGGACGGTCGCCTGGTGCGCTCCGGCGCACCAGCTGGCGCAGACGTAGGCGACGGTGCGGTTCTTCTGGACGCTCGTCCAGAACGGGTCCAGCGAACTCAGCGAGCGGACGAGGTCCTTGCGGGCGAGGTCGCCCCAGTAGGCGGCGGCCTTCTTCGACGGGCCGTCGTCGAGGGTGACCTTCCAGGAGTCCTTCTCGGTGCCGAACCACTGCCCGCCGGCCTGCCACGCGAGCGCGGTGAACAGGCCGGGGTTGTCGGTGTAGAGAACTCCGCCGCGGGCGCTCGGGTCGGCCTCCTTCACCTGCTCGGTCATGTTCCGGTAGGCGTCCCAGGTGGTGGGAACGGTGATCTTGTGCCGGGTGAAGAAGTCCTTGCGGTACATCATCATCAGGGGGGCCGCGTCGCGGGGGACCGCCCAGGTCCGGCCGCCGAGGTCGACGAGCTGACGTACCGCCTCGGGGAACCGCTCCTTCACCACCGGGCCGAGCGTGGCGCTGAGATCCTCGATCTTGCCCTGGGCCGCGAACTCCGGCAGGTGCGGGTACTCGACGACCGCGACGTCCGGTGCGGTGCCGGCCTTCACGGCGTTGGTGAGCTTGGAGTAGTACTCCTGGCCCGACGGGACCGTTTCGAAGGTCACCTCGATGTCCGGGTGGCTGCGGTTGAAGGCCGCGGCCACCTCGTCGGAACCTTTGACGAAGGACCAGAAGGTGACCTTTCCGGTCTTCTTCGCGGTCGGGGAGGCGCCCTGACCGGTCCCTCCGCAGGCGGTGGCGAGCAGGGCGAGGGCTGTGACGGAGCCGGCCAGGGCGGCCGTGGTTCTGCGAAGCATGATGTGCACCGATCGTTCGCTGGGGCGTCGAACGAAATCATTCGTCAGTGCATGCGCTTCGTCAATGCTTCACGCTTCATTCGATGCGAAACGAAAGCAAGTGATGCGATGTGGTGTCTGTTCGGTGGTGCTGTTACGGGCGCCCGCCGGGCGCCGCGGGGGCCCCGCTGGAATCCCGTACCCGCAGCTCCGGGCGGAGCAGCACCTCGGCCAGGGGCGCGTCCGGATCGGCCAGCCGGCGCCGCATCAGGTCGACCGCCCAGGCGCCCACGGCCCTCTTCGGCGGTGCCACGGCGGTGAGGGGTACGTCGCTCAGCTCGGCGACCTCGTCGTCGTAGGTCACGATGGCCAGGTCCTCCGGGACACGCAGGGCGCGCGACTGGAGAAGGCCGACCAGGGTGACGGCGTCGAGATCGTTGTGCACCAGAGCGGCCCGGACCTCGCCCGCCTCGACCGCGCGCACGAGCTCCTCGAACCAGTCGGTGGACGCCGCTCCGTCGGCAGGGCCGATGCCGTACTCCGGGCCCTCGGCCAGCCCCAGGGCGCGGCAGGCGGCTGCGTGACCCTCCCGGATCAGGGGGGTGTTGGGGCTCTCCGCCCTGGCGACCAGGGCGATCCGCTCGTGCCCCAGCCCGGCGAGGTGCCGGACGGCGAGGCCCGCGCCATGGGCGTGGTCGGACGCGACCTGCTCCAGCCGGCCGGCCTGTGCGCCGGCCCGGCGGTCCACGAGCACGACCGGCACGTCGAGGCCGGCCGGCCACTGGTCCGTCCCCTCCGCGGGTTCGAGTCCGGCGCGCGGCATCAGCAACAGGCCGTCGGCGCCCGCCGCGACGAGCCGGCGCACCTGCTCCTGGTTGTCGGCCAGCGTCTCGCCGGACACCGCGAGCACGACGCGCACCCCGTGCGTGCGCGCCGCGTCCTGCACGCCTCGGATGATCTCGGGGTAGTAGTAGTCCCCCGGGGGAACGACCAGCCCGAGCACGTACTCGTGCGAAGGCGCCGGGCGGGAAGCCGCCGGCCCCGGGGTGGCGCCCTGCTGGGCCGCGGCCGGAGACATCGCCCCGCCGTGTACGCGGACGACGAGCCCTCGGCCCGCAAGGTCCCGCACGTCCTGCCGGACGGTGACCGCGGAGACGCCCATCTCCTCCGCCGCCTCCTTGACGGTGATCGTCCCCCTGCGCTCCACCATGCGCAGGATCGCCTCACGCCGCTCTTCGGTCAGCACGTGACCACCCCTCTCCTCGCGAGTGAAGGCGTTTCCTTTCACTCGACAAACGAAAGTTATCAACGAAGCCCCCCGGTGTGCGCCGGGTCCGGGTGTCGGGCGAGCGCCCGACCGGTCGCGGACGGGCAGCCGGAGAGGCGCGGAAGTCCGCCGACGCGCCGGGACCGCGGTACTGATTGCCGCGGCGGGCACCGCTGGGTCATGCTCGCGGCATCGGGGGTAACTGCCGCGCTCATGGGGGATGAGATGCTGCGTGTCCATTTCAGCGATGCCGACCTGGCGCTCGTCCGGGTCGCTGCCACGACGGATCCACTCTGGGACATCGCGACCAGCCTGCACCGTCTTCAGACCCACCAGGGGCGCTCGTCGTTCGAGGGGTGGATCGCCAGTGCCCGTGCGCGGCTGAGGGAACGCGGCCTCGAACGCGCGGTGCGGCAGATTCTCCTGCCGCTGTTTCCACGGGCCCTCTATTTCCCGGACTTCCTGACCCCGGCGGAGGGTGCCGCCGGCCTCGCCCACGGGCTGGAAGCCGTGGCGGCGACGCCGCACCGCCGCGTGCTGCGCGAGATGGCCCGGCTGGACCGGGTGGTCGGCGCACCGTCGTGGGCCCCCCGTCTCGCGGAGAGGGGGACGCGGGAGGAGCTGACCCGGGTCCTCGGCGCCTACCACGAAGCCGTCATCGCTCCGTACGGCGACCGCATCCAGGCCGGGATCGACGCCGAGCGTACGGCGCACTGCCGCCGTCTCCTGGACGGTGGCGTCAGGGGCATGCTCACCGGGCTGAGCCCCGCGATGCGCTGGGACCACCCGGTTCTGCATGTCAACTACCCCGGCAGCGACCGGGACCTGTACCTCGGCGGACGGGGGCTCATCCTTGCCCCTTCGTACTTCTGCTGGCGCGACCCGGTCACCCTCGCGGACCCGGGGCTTCCGCCCGTGCTGATGTACCCCCTGCTCCGCCGGTCGCGCACGTCGGCAGCCCTCGACGGCCTGGTCGGCGACACCCCCGGGCCCCTGGCGGTGCTGCTCGGACGTACCCGCGCCCGTGTGTTGTCCGTCATCGCCTGCGGCGCCACCACCTCGGAGATCGCGCGCGCCACGGGCGTCGCCGTCTCGTCCGCCAGCAAGCACGCCTCGGCCCTGCGTGAGGCCGGGCTCGTGAACAGCAGCCGGCAGGCGGCGTCCGTGCTGCACACGCTCACACCCGTGGGAACGGCGGTACTCGCCGCGAGCAGGGCCGCGGCGCACGGCTGACGGCGCCCCAGGTGCCCTTACCTGCCGTCACGACCGAGCGGCCGTCCCGGACGTGATCCGGAACGGCCGCTCGGTGGGTCAGGAGAATCAGGTGAGCAGCTTCGCCTTCGCCTGCTCGTACTCCGCCTCGCTCAGATCTCCCTTGTCCTTCATCTGGGCGAGTTTCGCCAGGTCGGTCACATGGCTCGGGGCGCCTTCGCCCTCACTGCCTGCGGCCTGCCGCACGTACTGCTTGAACGCGGCTTCCTGGTCCCTGGCCTGTTTCACGTCCCGTTCGCCCATGCTCCGCCCGCGGGCGATGAGGTAGATGAACACGCCGATGTACGGCAACAGGATGACAAGGATCAGCCAGCCGGCCTTGCCCCAGCCGCTCAACGAGTGGTCCCGGAAGATGTCCGTGATCACCTTGAAGAGCAGGAAGAACCACATCACCCAGAGGAACAGGTACAGCATGGTCAGGAAGACATCCAGGAGCGGGTAATCGTCCACGGCATACTCCGATCGCACGATTTGTACCCTATTCATACATCCGGGCCACATGTCCCGCATCCTGATGTGGTGCCTACGGACGTACGCGGTCAGCCGGCCGCAAGGGGCGCCGTTCCGATGGGCAGCCAGTGGGCCGCCGGATGCTCGATCGGGAGGTCCGGGCGCCAGGCCGTCAGTACCTGCGCCGATGGATGGAACAGGGGCTCCGGGATCTCGTCGAGGCCGGTCCACCGCCAGGCGCTGATCAGCTCCGGCTCGGTCACCTCCGGGACTCCGGAGTCCACGGTGACCACTGCTCCCATGGAGATGCGGTTGATGTCGCCGACCACGTCGTGCAGCATCGCGAAGACCGTCACCGCGTCCTCGGGCACATCGAGGCCGGTCTCCTCGCGCAGTTCGCGTACGGCCGCGGCGGCGATGGACTCGTTCGTCGGGTCGACCTTTCCGCCCGGCAGCTCCCACGTGCCGCTCCGGTGCCGGCCCAGCAGGATCCGGCCCTCCCGGTCCTGCACGATGACGCCCACGCCGAGCGCCGCCTGCGCCACCGGCGGACGGGTGTTGCGGGTGTGACGGTCCATGGAATCCGTGGTCATGCTGCCTGCTCCCTGCGCGTACGGAACGGTGGGGCGCCGTGCGCCCGGCGGACCGGACGCGACGCCCCGGGCGTCAGCGGTCCTGCGACAGCACGTACAGCTCGGCGGAGAGTCCGCCCGCGTGCGCCAGCTGCTCGAAGGTCCCTTCCCCCCGGATCCTGCCCTTGTCGAGGACGATGATCCGGTCGGCCATCCTCACATTGTCCGGGCGGTGGGTGACAGTTCCTGGCCTCCCCGCAGGGAGCGGGCGAGCGTCTTCGGGGGCCGCCGGGTCAGACGGCCAGCCGCAGTGAGGTGGCACAGATGCCGAGCCGCACGGTCTGCCCCCACGTCAGCTCCAGTGCGTCGGCCTCCATCCCGTCGCCGAAGACCACCAGCCGGTCGGACTCGACGGTGAGCTCCAGGCCCTGTCCGCGCCCCAGTTCCCCCGCCACGAGTGAGGTGCCGGTCGCGGGTGAGGGCCATGCCTCGCGGACGAACCAGAGCAGCCGGGGATCGGACGGCGCGGGCAGGCTCAGCCCGCTGCCTCGTTCCAGCCAGAGCGAGCGGAGCCACCCCGTCGCGCCGGTCCCGGTGCCGACCAGGACACCCGACGACGCCTGGGCTTCCCCGGCGCGCGGGGCGCCGTCGGCGGCGAGGTGGTAACGGGCCGTCTGGTGGCCGGGCGGTCCGAGATAGATCTCGTTCAGCGCGATCAGCCGCTGGGTGTCGTCGGCCACGGCCTCGACCATGGTGAGCGTGTCCACCGCGGCACCCGGCCCCGCCGCCGACCGCAGCAGGGCCGCGGCGTCACCCGCGCGGTGACGCACCAGGACACCCGGATTGCGCCCGGGATCGGTGTCGATGCCCACCACCGGCTGGCCCGACAGGTACTTGGCGGCGTTGGCGACCAGTCCGTCCTGGCCGACCACGACCACCACGTCCTCGGGGCCGAAGAGGAAGCGGTCGAGATCCGCGCGCTCCACCCGGGAGCGCCGCCACTGGAGCGGGACGGCCGCCGCGACGTCCGTGAGCGCCTGCTGGGTGCGGTGATGGCGCAGGGCCACCTCCTCGATGGACCTGCCGCGGCCCGCGAGGAAGAAGGCGGCCTGGCCGTGGGTGCCGTGCCGGGCCAGCAACTCCTCGTACTCGGTGGTGCGGTGGACGAGCACGGCCCGCGGCGCGAGGCTCACGCCTTCGTCCCGGTCTCCGGGCGGCCGAGCTTGGCGAGCAGGCCGGTGAGGATGTCGGGGGAGAGGGTGAGGCTGTCGATGCGTGGCAGGTTCTCCGCCAGTCGCGTGGCCGCCAGGGCGTGCAGGGTCCCGGGGTCGACGTCCGCGTGGACGCGCAGCCAGGCCGCCTGGGCCTCGGCGCGGGCGGCGCCGATGTCGCGGGCAGCTTCGGCGTCCGCTCGGGAGAGACGCACCTTGCGCGCCGCCTCGGCCTCCGTCCGTACGCCGTCGGCCGCCGCCTTCTCCTCGGCCTCGCGTCGCGCGTTGGTGCCGCGCTGGTCCACCAACTGCTCTTCTCTGCGGGCCAGTTCGATCTGGCTGGCGAGTTCGTTCTCGGCGATGGCACGTTCCCGCTCGACCGCGACGGCCCGGCGTTCGTAGGTGGCCCGGTCGGCCTCCTGCTGGATCTGCTCCCGGGCGGGGGTCCGCAGGGCCCGCTCGACCTCCGCCTCGGGCCGGATGGCCACCACGCGTACGGCCACGACGTCGATACCGGTGTCGGGCAGGCGCGGTTCGGCGGCGAGGCCCGCGGCGACCCGGTCCCGTACCGCGGCGACCCCGTCCACGAGCGCGGCGGCGAGCGGTGTGCGGGCCAGGGCGTCCAGGGTGTGCTGCTGCGCGGTCTCGGTGAGCAGGGTGCCGATCTGCTCCAGTGGCGCGCTGCGCCAGGCACCGGTGTCCGGGTCCACGGAGAAGTCCAGCCGGGCCGCGGCTCCCGCGGGGTCGCTGATCCGGTACGTCACCGTGGCCTGCACGGTGACGTCCTGGAAGTCCGCCGTGCGGGCGTGGAAGGCCATGGCGAGCTCGCGGTCGTCGACCGGCACCTCCGAGAGCGCCGCGGTCAGTGACCGGTACCAGAAGCTGAGCCCCGTGCCGTCGTGGCTGAGCTTGCCGCGCTTGTGGTGGCGGATGTGCGCGGTGGGCGCGGAGCGCAGATGGCGCCAGCCGAGGCGCCTCGTGATGTCGGCCATGGAGTCCCGCCCCTTTCGTTGTCGTCATGTAGACGATAACGGGAGCGGCCCTATATCGTCAAGGGGATGAAAAGGGGGTGCGGGCGGCCTGTGCCGCCAGATACCGGGCCGGTGTCTCCCCGCCGCCGTGCACCGCCAGATCCGCGCCGTTGACGTAGGCGGCGAGCTCGCTCGCCAGATACAGGCAGGCGCGCGCGACGTCGTCGGGAGCCGCCATCCGCCGCATGGGGACGACTCCTGCCACGGCCGCCCCGCCGTCCTCCCCGTACACCTCCGCCGAGTCTTCGGTACGGACGAGGCCCGTGGTGATGTGGTTGACGCGCACCCGAGGGGCCCACTCCAGGGCCAGCGCCCTGGTCAGCCCCAGTAGTCCCGCCTTGGCCGCCGTGTAGGCGGCGGTGCCCGGCTGCGGGGTGCGGGCGGCGACGCTGCCGATGTTGATCACGCAGCCGCCGTCGTCCTGGCCCTGCATGACCCGGTTCGCGGCCTGCGCCACGTAGAACGGGGCGAGCAGGTTGAGGGCGACGACCTTCTCCACGAAGCGCGGGGAGACCGTGGCCGCATCCGCGGAAGGTGATCCGCCCGCGTTGTTGACCAGTACGTCCAGCCGGCCGAACCGTTCCACCGCCGCATCCACGAGCGCCGCCGCCGCTGCCGGGTCGCGGACGTCCGCCGCCCGGAACGCGCAGCGCCGTGTGCCGGTGCCCGGCAGGGTGGCCGGCGCGCTCCGGCCGCACACCAGGACGTCCGCGCCCGAGGCGAGGAACGCCTCGGCGATGGCGGCGCCGATCCCCTTGGTCCCGCCGGTGACGAGGACCGTTCGCCCGGTGAAGTCGATCGGATTGCCGAAGTCCATGATCCGCCCCTGCCGCTGTCGGTGAACGGGACCGTCCCGGCCGCCATGAATCTACCAACTGTTTGTTTGGTGAGGCAGGGGGTGGGAGCACGGACGGCCGGTGACCTCGACTGAGGTCACCGGCCGTCCGGACGGTGCGCCGCCCCCGTCCCCACGGTGCGGCGCGGGCGGGCCGTCGTCCTCCGCTGGGGACGGCGGCCCACGTTCATCGGGGCCCGCTAGGGCCTCTCGTTTGGATCATGCCGGGCTCGCGTGCCCTGGTGTGCGCATCTGCGGCGTTGTCGTCGGTCGCCGACGCTCCGCGTCGACTCTCTCCTCCGCCTTGCAGCTGCGCACACCAGGCCCCGCTCCCTGATCCGGCCTGATCCAAACGAAAGGCCCTAGGGCCTTCCTAGGCCGACCCGAGCCCCAGGGCGGGGAGGATCGAGCTCTCCACGAAGCGTGTGAGATACGCCTCGTCGGCGTACCGCCCCTCCAGGAGGGGCCGGGCCCGCATGACGCCCAGGAGCTGCGTGGCCACGAACTCGGCGGCGGGAGCGTCCGAGGCGATCTCGCCGCGCTCCCGGCCGCGGTCGACCATGTGCTCGATCGCGGCGATCTGCGGCAGGATCAGCGCCTCGCGCAGCGCGCACAGCAGCTCGGGGTTCTGCAGGGCCGCATGGCTCAGTGCGTGCGAGAGCGGGGTGTCGCGCCCCGAGGCCGCGCCGATGGCGAGCGCCGCCTCGCGCAGGTCGCCGGCGAGCGTACCCGTGTCGATGGGCGGAAGCAGCATGCGGCTGGTGCCGTGCAGGGCCGCCACGACCAGCTCCGGCTTGGAGCCCCACTGCCGGTAGAGCGTCGACTTCCCGCACCGGGTGCGCGAGGCGACCCCCTCCATGGTCAGCGACTCGTAACCGCTCTCCCGGATGAGATCCAGCACAGCCGCGTAGAGCTCCTGCTCCCGCTCCGGCGTGATCTTCGACCGGCGGGACGTGGCGAGCGACTCCTGTGCGGGCTCGTGCGACGACATGGCTTTCCCTCTCAGCGACGGTGCGACGAGGTCCTTCGATACGCCAGTGTACCGATACGCGGGTGTACCGATACGTTCGCGTATCGGTACACTGGCGTATCGATACGGCATGGACTGGACCATGCCGCCGTAACAGCGCTTCGTCAGCAAAGGGGCACGGGTGATGTACGCCCGCAGACAGCCTGCAGATCGGGAGCCGGACACTTCTGCCCGACCGCCCCTCGTCCGCGAGCTTCTTCTCGTCGCAGGACTCTTCCTCGTCTACAAGTTCGGCCGCCAGGCCGCGAACGGCCATGTCGAGGAAGCGTTCCGCAACGCCGGACACGTCTGGGACTTCGAGCGCGCCGTGTCCCTCCCGGGCGAGGGAGCGGTGCAGGGGCTGCTGCTGCACAGCGAGACGCTGGTCCACCTGGCGAACACCTACTACGCGACGGTGCACTTCCCCGCCACGCTGCTGTTCCTGGTGTGGCTGTACTGGCGCCGCCCGCGCCACTACGTCTGGTCGCGCCGCATCCTCGCCGTGCTCACCGGCGCGGCACTCGCGCTCCACCTGCTGTTCCCGCTCGCCCCGCCCCGGATGCTGGACGCCGCCGGACTCGTCGACACCGGTCAGGTGTACGGCCCCACGGTGTACGGGGACACGCCCGCGACCGACTCCATGGCCAACCAGTTCGCCGCGATGCCCTCGCTGCACTTCGGCTGGGCCGTGATGGTCGCCGTCGGACTGATCGTCGCCACCCGCTCCCGGTGGCGCTGGCTCTGGCTGCTGCACCCCGCGGTCACCCTGTTCGTCATAGTGGGAACCGCCAACCACTACTGGCTCGACGCCCTCGTCGTGTCCGCGCTGCTCGCCGTCGCCTTCGCCGCGCTCCGGCTGCCGCAGCCCTCCCGGGCCCGGGTCTACCTCCCGTGGCCCTCCGCGGCCGAGGTGGCGTCCGGCGTGGCCGGCCCCGGAGCGGCGGCGGTCGCCTCCGGTGCCCCCGTGCCCGCCGGGGCGACCGCACTCGCCCGGTCCGGAGCCCCGCGATGAACGCCACGCTCATAGCGGTGGGGCTGTCCCTCGTCTCCGCCGCCGCCTACGCGCTGGCCGCCGTCGCACAGGCCCGGCTCGCCGCAGGTGCCGCCCCCTCCGACGGGGTGCTCCGCATGCTGGGCCGTGGTGCCTGGTGGTCGGCGGTCGGCCTGAACGCGGGGGGCGCGCTGCTGCACGTGGTCGCGCTGAAGTACGGACCGCTGACCCTGGTCCAGCCACTGGGCGCGCTCACGCTCGTCGCCGCCGTCCCGCTGGGCGCGCGCTCCGCGGGACGGCGTGTCAGCCGGACCGAGTGGCGCGGCACGATGCTCACCCTGCTCGGCCTCGGAGCGCTGCTGCTCGCCGCGGGCGGCGGCGCCGCGCACGAGACCCTGACCCTGCCGGAGGCCCTCGGCGTCGGGGTGGCGACGATGGCGCTCGTCGCCGTACTCGGCAGGCCCGGTACCCGGCCCGGCCTGCGCCACGCCACGGCGGCCGGCATCACCTCGGGTGTCGCGTCGGCGCTCACCCAGACACTCACCGTCGCCGTCACCGATCACACCACCGGGCCGCTGATCAGCTGGCGGCTGGTGACGGTGGCGCTCTTCGTCTCCGCCTTCGCGATGGGGGGACTGCTGCTGGCCCAGATCGCGTTCCGCGGTGGCCTCGGCGCCCCGCTCGCGGTCGTCACCCTGGCCAATCCGGTGGCCGCCGCAGCCGTCGGCATGGCGCTGCTCGGGGAACGGCTCCAGGGCGGGCCGATCACCCTGATCCCGGCGCTCCTGGGCAGCGGGGCCGCCGTGCGCGGGGTGATCCTGCTCAGCCGGGCCACCGAGGAGGCCGCCGCGCCCGGCCCTGCGGCGCGCACGTCGTCCCCGGCACCGGGTTCCTCGTCGAGGGTGATCATCGGTAGTCCGCGAAAGCTGGACCGGCAGCCGCTGGGTGCCGAGCCTGTCACGTCCCCGGTGGGCGGTTCCTGAGCCGCCCGGTGCCTCAGTCGCCGGCGAGCGTCGGCTCGTCGGCGAGGGCCCTGGTCAGCCACCCGATCCAGAAGGTCTCCATGTCGATTCCGCCGCGCAGGACGAGATGCCGGAGGCGGTCCTCGTCGGCGGTCCTCTCGGGCGGGAAGTCCCGCTCCTCGATCCGCAGGTACTCCTCCAGCTGACGCCGGTGCAGGGCGAGATGGCGGCGCAGTTCGGCCCCCAGACCGTCCGCTCCGACGACCGCCGCCGCCCGCATCCTCAGCAGCAGCGGATCGCGGACCGGCCGCGGGTCCTCGGAGAGGGCCACCCAGGCGGCCAGCTCCTCGCGGCCCGCGGGCAGGACCTCGTACTCCTTCTTCTGCCCACGGGCCGGCTGGGCCGACGGCAGGGCCCGGATCTGCCCGGACTGCTCCAGTTTCCCCAGCTCGCGATAGATCTGCTGATGCGTGGACGACCAGAAGTAACCGATCGAACGGTCGAACCTGCGCGTCAGCTCCAGCCCCGACGACGGCTTTTCGAGCAGGGCGGTGAGAATCGCGTGCGGGAGTGACATGAAGTGCATCCTAGGGAGGGACGGGCCCGGCGGTCACAGGGCTGCGGCGAGCTCCGTGCCCTGGCGGATCGCCCGCTTGGCGTCCAGTTCGGCCGCCACGTCGGCGCCGCCGATCAGGTGCACCGGTCGGCCCGTGGCGGCCAGCTCCTCGTACAGTCCACGACGCGGTTCCTGGCCCGCGCACAGCACCACGGTGTCGACGGCCAGCACGTGCTGCTCGCCGTCCACCGTCAGGTGGAGACCCTCGTCGTCGATGAGGTCGTAGGACGCGCCCGCGATCATCGAGACGCCGCGGTGGCGCAGTTCGGTGCGGTGGATCCATCCCGTGGTCTTCCCGAGACCGGCCCCGACCTTGCTCGTCTTGCGCTGGACGAGGTGCACGGTGCGCGGCGGCTTCGGGCGCTCGGGCGTGCGGAGACCGCCCCGGTCCGCGTACGAGGTGTCGACGCCCCACTGGCGGAAGAACACCTCGGGGTCCAGTCCGGCCGCGTCGCCGCCGTCCGTGAGGAACTCGGCGACGTCGAATCCGATACCGCCCGCACCGACGATCGCGACCCGGTCGCCGACCGGGGCCCCGTCCCGCAGGACGTCCAGGTAGCTGAGCACGCTCGGGTGGTCCACGCCGGGGATCGCGGGGGAGCGGGGTTCGACGCCGGTCGCCACGACGACCTCGTCGAAGTCCTGGAGCAGTTCCGCCGTGGCGCGCGTGCCGAGCCGGACCTCGATGCCCTGCTCGCTGAGGCGCGTACGGAAGTAGCGGAGGGTCTCGTTGAACTCCTCCTTGCCGGGGACGCGGCGCGCCACGTTGAGCTGGCCGCCGATCTCGTCGGCCATGTCGAAGAGGGTCACCGCGTGCCCGCGCTCCGACGCCGTGACCGCGCAGGCCAGACCGGCCGGACCGGCACCGACGACGGCGACGCTCTTGCGGGTCCGGGTGGGGAGGAGTACCAGCTCGGTCTCGTGGCAGGCCCGCGGATTGACCAGGCAGGAGGTGATCTGGAGGCTGAAGATGTGGTCCAGGCACGCCTGGTTGCAGCCGATGCAGGTGTTGATCGCGTCCGCACGGTCCGCCGCCGCCTTCGCGACGAAGTCCGGGTCCGCGAGGAACGGCCGGGCCATCGACACCATGTCCGCCCGGCCCGAGGCCAGGATCTCCTCGGCGACCTCGGGGGTGTTGATGCGGTTGCTGGTCACCAGGGGTACGGAGACGGCGCCGCGCACCTTCTCGGTCACCCAGGTGAAGGCGCCGCGCGGCACCGAGGTGGCGATGGTGGGGATGCGGGCCTCGTGCCAGCCGATTCCGGTGTTGATGATGGTGGCGCCGGCCGCCTCGACCGCGCGGGCCAGCTGGACGACCTCCTCCAGCGTGGAGCCGCCGGGCACCAGGTCCAGCATGGAGAGCCGGTAGATGAGGATGAAGTCGCTGCCGACGCGCTCGCGGACCCGGCGCACGATCTCCAGGGGCAGCCGGATGCGGTTCTCGTAGCTGCCGCCCCAGCGGTCGGTGCGGTGGTTGGTGGCGGCGACGATGAACTCGTTGATCAGATAGCCCTCGGAGCCCATGATCTCGACGCCGTCGTAGCCCGCGCGCTGAGCCAGTGCGGCGGCCCGGACGAAGTCCTCGATGGTCTCCTCGACCTCGTCGTCGGTCAGCGCGTGCGGGGTGAAGCCGCTGATCGGCGCCTTGAGCGCGCTGGGCGCGACCAGGTCCGCGTGGTGCGCGTACCGCCCGAAGTGGAGGATCTGCATGGCGATCCGGCCGCCGGCCTCGTGCACGGCATCGGTCACCTGCCGGTGCTGATCGGCTTCCGCCTCGGTCGTCATCTTGGCGCCGCCGGGGAAGGAGCAGGCGCGGGCGCTCGGCGCGATGCCGCCGGTGACCATGAGGCCGACCCCGCCCCGGGCACGGGCCGCGTAGAAGGCGGCCATCCGCTCGAAGCCGCGCTCGACCTCCTCGAGACCGATATGCATCGATCCCATGAGCACGCGGTTGGGGAGGGTGGTGAACCCGAGGTCCAGCGGGCTCAGCAGAGTGGGGTACGGGCTCATCCGGCGTCTCCTCGCGCAGTGTCGTCGAGCCAGTTGTAGACCACACGGACGGCATTGTGCAACAAGTTGCATAATGACGTACGTCGCACTGGTGGCGGGCGTGGTGCCCGGACGGCGTATCACGACCGCACCCGGACGGCCGGGTCCGGCGACAGTGGACTGCGTACCGTTTCGCACCCCCATCTCCGGGAGACACCCATGGTTTGCCTCAACCGACGTGACCTCGGCCTGCTCGTCCTGCGCGTCGGCACGGGCGCGGTCCTCGCCGCCCATGGCACCCAGAAGCTGGCCGGCTGGTTCGGTGGCGGTGGCATCGAAGGCACCACGGCCGCCATGAAGGCCATGGGCTTCGACCCGCCGAAGCACAGCGCCGTCGCCGCCGGACTCGGTGAAACGGCGGGCGGTGTGCTGCTCGCCGTCGGCCTCGCCACGCCCGCGGCGGGCGCCGCGGCCGCCGGAGCGATGGCCGGAGCCGTCGCCGTGCACGCGCCCGCGGGCTTCTTCGCGCAGGGTGGCGGCTACGAGTACCCGGCCTTCCTCGGCTTCACCGCCGCCGCGATCGGGCTGACCGGGCCCGGCCGCTACTCCCTCGACGAGGCCACCTGCCATGTCTTCAACCAGCCGTGGGTGGTGGCCCTGGCCTTCGCGGGCAGCGCGGCGGCTGCGGCGGTCGTCGTCGGCAAGCGAGCCAAGGGGCAGGCCGCCGCGGCGGAGGGTGAGACCGGGGAGGAATAGCCGCGGGGTCCCGCGGGGCGCGCCCGTCAGGGCCGCCCCTTCGGGCCCTACCGGTTGCTCTTTGTACTGATGGTATTGACCTCGGGGTTTCCTGGTGCGAGGCTCTGCCCTGTCAATAAATAGTCAGTGCACTGAGTAAATCTGCCGCGTCGAGCGGCAGCGAGGGAGGGGCGGGCGCATGGACAAAGTGGTGTCCACGGCCGACGAGGCCGTCGCCGATGTCCGCGACGGCGCGACGCTCGCGGTCGGAGGATTCGGGCTCAGCGGGGTGCCGAACACACTGATCCGGGCGGTGTACGCGAGCGGGGCCGCGGGCCTCGGCATCGTGTCGAACAACTGCGGGGCGATGGACTCCGGCCTGGCGGTGCTGCTCGCGGCGGGCCGGATCGGGCGGGTCACCGGCTCGTACATCGGGGCGAACAAGGAGTTCGCCCGGCAGTATCTGGCCGGTGAGCTGGAAGTCGAACTGATCCCGCAGGGCACGCTGGCCGAGCGGCTGCGGGCGGGCGGCACGGGGATTCCCGCCTTCTACACCCCGGCCGGCGTCGGCACCCAGGTCGCGGACGGCGGACTGCCGTGGCGCTACGACGGAGAGGGCGGTGTCGCGCTGGCCTCCCCACCCAAGGAAGTGCGGGAGTTCGACGGGGTCGAGTACATCCTGGAGCGCGGTATCCGCACCGACTTCGCGCTCGTACGGGCCGCCCGGGGCGACCGGCACGGCAACCTCGTCTTCAACAAGTCGGCCCGCAACTTCAACCCGCTCGCCGCGATGGCGGGCACGGTGACGATCGCCGAGGTCGAGGAGCTGGTCGAACCCGGCGTGCTCGATCCCGACCAGGTCCATCTGCCCGGCATCTTCGTGCAGCGGGTCGTCGCGCTCACCCCCGCGCAGGCCGCCGAGAAGCAGATCGAGAAGAGGACCACCCGATGAGCTGGACCCGGGAACAGATGGCCGCACGCGCGGCCCGCGAACTGCGCGACGGCGAGTACGTCAACCTGGGGATCGGACTGCCCACCCTGATCCCGAACCACCTCCCCGCGGACGTCGAGGTGGTCCTCGAATCGGAGAACGGGATTCTCGGGACTGGCCCGTTCCCGCACGAGGACGAGGTCGACCCCGACCTGATCAACGCGGGCAAGGAAACCGTCACGGTCCGGCCGGGCGCCTCCTTCTTCGACTCGGCGCTCTCCTTCGGGATGATCCGCGGCGGCCACATCGACGTCGCCGTGCTGGGCGCGATGCAGGTCTCGGCCCGCGGCGATCTGGCCAACTGGGCGATCCCCGGCAAGCTCGTCACCGGTATCGGCGGAGCCATGGACCTGGTCCACGGCGCCCGCCGGGTCGTCGTCACCATGACGCACAACGCCAAGGACGGCACGCCCAAGATCGTCGAGGAGTGCGACCTGCCCCTCACCGGCCGGGCCTGCGTCGACCGCATCATCACCGACCTCGGGGTACTCGACGTCACGGACGAGGGACTCCGCCTCGTCGAGACCGCTCCCGGAGTCACGGCCGCCGAGATCGTGGCGCGCACGGCCGCCGAGATCCGCCGATGAGTTCCGAGCGAGCCCGCACCACCTGCGCCGCCCCGTCACCGGCCGCCCCATAGACAAGGAGTTCACCGACCCATGGCACTCACTCAGGCCGCCATCGACCAGGAGATGGCGCACCAGCGCCAGGCGTACGAGACGGCCCTGTCCGACGGCGCCCCCCGCGCCCACCACCCGGCCCGCGACTACGCCCCGTACCGGTCGAGCCTCCTGCGCCACCCGCGACAGCCCCTGGTCACGATAGGCGTCGGGCAGGATCCCGAAACCGTCGAACTGGCCTCGCCCGCCTTCGGCGAGACCGATATCACCGAGCTCGACAGCGACCTCACCCGTCAGCACCAGGGCGAGCCCCTCGGTGAACGCATCACGGT
The DNA here is from genome assembly GCF_036195325.1 of Streptomyces sp. NBC_00234. Classification (NCBI taxonomy): domain Bacteria; kingdom Bacillati; phylum Actinomycetota; class Actinomycetes; order Kitasatosporales; family Streptomycetaceae; genus Streptomyces; species Streptomyces sp. NBC_00234. The sequence goes on from NZ_CP108101.1 coordinate 7,175,596, forward strand.
CAGCGGCCGGCTGCTCGACCGCGACGGCAGGCCCGTGCGCGGGCAGCTGATCGAGCTGTGGCAGGCCAACGCGTCGGGACGGTACGCCCACCAGCGCGACCAGCACCCCGCGCCGCTCGACCCGAACTTCACCGGCGTCGGCCGGACACTGAGCGGTGACGACGGCAGCTACACCTTCACCACGGTCAAGCCGGGTGCCTATCCGTGGCGCAACCACACGAACGCCTGGCGGCCCGCGCACATCCACTTCTCCCTCTTCGGATCGGCCTTCACCCAACGGCTGATCACCCAGATGTACTTCCCGAACGACCCGCTGTTCGCCTACGACCCCATCCTCCAGTCGGTCACCGACGAGGCCGCCCGCGACCGGCTCGTCGCCACCTACGACCACGAGCTCTCCCGGCCCGAGTGGTCGCTCGGATACCGCTGGGACATCGTGCTCGACGGCCCCGCCGCCACCTGGATCGAGGAAGGACGCTGACATGACGACCTCACCCGCGCTCCCCACCCCCTCCCACACGGTGGGCCCCTTCTACGGATACGCGCTGCCCTTCCCCGGCGGCGGCGACATCGCCCCGGCCGGCCACCCCGACACGGTCACCTTCCACGGGTACGTCCGCGACGGGGCCGGGGACCCCGTCCCCGACGCGCTGCTGGAGTTCTGGGGGCCCGGGCCGGACGGCGAACTGCCGCAGCGCGGGGGCTCGTTGCGCCGCGACCCGGTCACCGGAGGTTTCCTCGGCCGGGACGGCGTGACCTTCACCGGTTTCGGGCGGGTCCCGACCGACGCGGACGGGCACTGGGCGGTCCGGACGCTCCGCCCGGGTGCCCGCGGCGGCAACGCCCCGTACCTGGGGGTGTGCGTCTTCGCCCGCGGTCTCACGCACCATCTCTTCACCCGCGTCTATCTGCCCGGACCCGCCGAGGCGCTGGCCGCCGATCCGCTGCTCGCGTCCCTCCCGCCCGAGCGGCGTGCCACGCTGATCCCGGCCGCCGAGCCCCACGGCAGCTACCGTTTCGACATCAGGCTCCAGGGGGAGTCCGAGACCGTCTTCCTGGAGTTCCGATGACGGACAACGGGGACGCGGGCGGCGACCCGGAGGCCGCCGCGGACGACGGGTCCGGCCCGGACGTGGGTCTGCTGGCACCCGGACGCGCCGGCTCGCCCGCCGAGTCCGCCACCTCCGACACCGCGTTCCTCCGCGCCATGCTGAACGCCGAGGCCGCCCTCACCCGCGCCCAGGCGGCGATGGGGCTGGCACCGCGCGAAGCGGCCGACGCCGTCACCGGGGCGGCCCGCGCCGAGCGGTTCGACGTACGGGACCTCGCGCTGCGGGCGCGCGGCGGCGGCAACCCCGTCATCCCGCTCGTGGCCGACCTGACGGCCGCGGTGCCCGAGGCGCACGCGGCGTACGTCCACCGCGGGGCGACCAGCCAGGACATCCTCGACACGGCGGCGATGCTCGTGGCCTCGCGGACGCTGTCGCTGCTTCTCGACGACCTGGACCGCACCGCCGAGGCGCTGGCGCGGCTCGCGGCGGAGCACCGCGACACCCCGATGCCGGGGCGCACCCTCTCCCAGCACGCCGTCCCGACGACCTTCGGGCTGAAGGCGGCCGGCTGGCGGAGCCTCGTGCTCGACGCCCGCGACCGGCTGGCCGTCGTACGCGCTGCGCTGCCCGCCCAACTCGGCGGAGCGGCAGGGACGTTGGCGGCCTTCGACGCCTACGCGCAGGTGCCGGGCGCCGGGATGCGGCTGGTCTCCGCATTCGCCGCCGAACTCGGCCTGGCCGAGCCGGCGTTGCCCTGGCACACCCTGCGCACGCCTGTCGCCGACCTGGCCGGGGCCCTGGCCTTTACCGCCGGAGCGCTCGGCAAGATCGCCGCCGACGTGCTGCTCCTCGCCCGCACCGAGACCGGCGAGGTGAGCGAGGGTGCGGGCGGCGGATCGTCGGCCATGCCGCACAAGGCCAATCCGGTACGGGCCACGCTCCTCGCAGCCGCCGCACGCCGGGCGCCCGCCCTGGCCGCCGTGCTGTACGGCTCCCTCGTCGCCGAGGACGAACGGCCCGCGGGCGCCTGGCACGCGGAATGGGAGACCCTGCGCGATCTGCTGCGGCTGACCGGGGGAGCGGCGCGCGACGCCGCCGAACTGGCGGCGGGCCTGCGGGTCCACCCCACCCGGATGCGCGAGCACCTCGATCTGACCGGCGGGCTGATCGTCTCGGAACGGCTGACCGCCGTCCTCGCGCCGCGGCTCGGCCGCGCCCGCGCCAGGCGGCTGCTCGACGAGGTGGCCAGGACCTCGCGTACGACCGGGGCGGCCCTCGCCGACGTACTCTCCGAGGCCCTGGCCGGCGAGCCGGAGGCGAAGGATCTCGACCTCCACGCCCTCACCGACCCCACCCATTACACCGGCGCGGCCGGGGCGCTCACCGACCGCGCACTCGAACGCCGCTGAGACAACGACGCACAGGCAGAGGTCATGACCGAAACACTGCACCATCGCGCGGAGGGCCCGGCCGCCGGGCCCGCGCTGCTCCTGGGGCCGTCCCTCGGGACGTCGACAGCCCTGTGGGACGCGGTCGCGCCCGAGCTCGGCTCGGCCTTCCGCACCGTCCGCTGGGACCTGCCGGGGCACGGAAAGTCCCCGGCCCGACTGCTGACACCCGGCGCAACGGTCGGCCAACTCGGCACATTGGTGCTGGAGTTGGCGGACTCGCTGGGACTGGAGCGCTTCCACTACGCCGGTGTGTCACTCGGCGGGGCGGTCGGCCTCTGGCTGGCCGCGCACCACCCCGAACGGATCGACAGGCTCGCCGTCATCTGCTCGTCCGCGCACTTCGGTCCACCCGGACCCTGGCACGAACGAGCAGCCCTGGTACGGGAGTCGGGGACCGGGCCGATCGCCGAAACCGCGCCGAGCCGGTGGTTCACCCCCGGATTCACGGCGCCCGCGCTCGTCGAGGACCTCCTGCGGGCCGACCCGGAGGCGTACGCCGCCTGCTGCGACGCGCTCGCGGTCTTCGACATGCGCGGCGAACTGCCCTCGGTCACCGCTCCGACCCTGGTCCTCGCGGGTCGCCAGGACCCGGCGACCCCGCCCGCGCACGCCCGCGAGATCGCCGACGCCGTACCCGGCGCCACGCTCACCGAACTGGCCGACGCCTCTCATCTGGCGCCCGTCGAGCGGCCCGCGGCGGTGCTGGCCGCACTGCGCGAGCACTTCGCCGCGCCGGGGCCGGGTGCGGGGACCGCGGTGCGCCGGGCAGTTCTCGGGGACGCGCACGTGGACCGCGCCCAGGCCCGTACCACCGCTTTCACCGCCCCGTTCCAGGACTTCATCGGCCGCTACGCCTGGGGCGAGATCTGGACGGACACCACGCTCAGCCGAAGGGAACGCAGTCTCGTCACGCTCACGGCCCTGGTCGCCCACGGGCACCTGGACGAACTGGCGATGCATGTACGGGCGGCCCGGCGCAACGGGCTGAGCACCGACGAGATCGGAGCCGTGCTGCTCCAGACCGGGGTCTACTGCGGAGTGCCCGCGGCCAACGCGGCGTTCGCGGTGGCGCAGCGCGTGCTCGCGGAGGACGGCGAGCTGTGAGGCCGCACGGCACGGCCGGAGCCGCATAGCGGAGCCGGCGTGAAGAGCGCCGGCGGGGCGAACGAGGGGGTGCGCTGATGCGTGCCCCCTCAGTGGCGAGATCCCGCCGCTTTGTTACGGCTGGATGTATTGACACCGCCGGAGGGCCGGGGGAGCATCACCGCAGGTTAATTAACTATCTAGTGCGTTAACTGCACGTGTCAGGTGTGCGTCCCCCGCCACCGGCTCCGGCGCCCCGCTCCACGGCGCCGATCCCCGTCCCTCTCGCCGCCCGCCCAGGCACCATGGGCAGGCCGCTCTCCCCGAGGAGTTCACGTGTCCGCTCACCCACAGACCGGCCGGGCGCCGGCCGGTGCGTCGCAGGGAAAGCCCCGGAAGGCCGCGTTCGCCGCCTGGATCGGCAGCGCGCTGGAGTACTACGACTTCTTCATCTACGGCAGCGCCGCCGCCCTGGTCTTCCCGAAGGTCTTCTTCGACCCGGACGACCCGGCCACCGCCACCCTGATCTCCCTCGCGACCTTCGGTGTCGCCTACGCGGCCCGCCCCCTCGGGGCGCTGGTCCTCGGCCACTTCGGGGACCGGCTCGGCCGCCGCAAGATCATGGTCTGGACGCTGGTCCTCATGGGCCTCTCCACGTTCCTCATCGGCTGTCTGCCCACATATGCGCAGGCCGGCACCATCGCGCCGGTGCTGCTCGTGCTGATGCGGGTGTTCCAGGGGCTGTCCGCCGCCGGTGAGCAGGCCAGCGCCAACGCGATGACGCTGGAGCACGCGCCCGAACACCGGCGCGGCTACTACACGAGCTTCACCCTCAACGGCACCCAGGCCGGCCAGATCCTCGCCACGCTCGTCTTCATCCCGGTCGCCGCGCTCCCGGACGAGCAGCTGTACACCTGGGGCTGGCGCATCCCGTTCCTGTTGAGCGCCGTCGTGGCAGTCGCGGGCTTCGTCATCCGCCGCACGCTCGAGGAGACTCCGGTCTTCCAGCAGGCGGCGACCGGTGAGGGCGTCGCCAAGATGCCCCTCGCCGAACTCTTCAGGGACCACTGGGCGGATGTCGTGCGCGTGGTCGCGGCGGCGCTGATCGCGACTGTCAGCACGATCTTCTCCGTCTGGGCCCTGAGTTACGCCACGAGCGACGCCGTCGGTATCGAAAAGACGGACATGCTCTGGGTCAACGGCTCGGCCAACGCCGTCGCCCTGCTGGCGATCCCGCTGTGGGCCAGGCTCTCGGACCGGATCGGCCGCAAGCCGGTGTTCCTGGCCGGAGCCCTCGGCAGCGCGGGCATGGTCTTCGTCTACCTCTGGGCGATCTCCACCGGCAGCTACCCCCTGATCTTCGCTGCCGGACTGCTGTTCTTCGGAGTCGTCTACAGCGCGGCCAACGGCATCTGGCCCTCGTTCTACGGCGAGATGTTCCCGGCCAGGGTCCGGCTCTCCGGGATGGCCGTCGGGACCCAGATCGGCTTCGCCGTCGCCGGATTCGCGGTGACCTTCGCGGCGCAGATCGCGGGCCCCGACGGCGACAACTGGCTCGGCGTCGCCGTCTTCACGGCCGTGATCTCCGTGATCTGCGCGATCGCCGTGGCCACCGGCCGGGAGACGCACCGCGTCCCCACGGCCGAACTCGGCCTGCGGGAGCGGGGCGCCTCCTCGCCGTCGCAGGTGCGGGAGTCCGCCACCCTCTGACCGGGGCGGACCCGGCCGTACGAAGCCGGAGGGCCCCCGGCGGTCTTCCCCGGGGGCCCTGCCGGCGATTTAATGAGCTAACCAGTTAGTACATAGGAGTGTCATGCCGCATCCGGCCGCTGCCGCGCACGAGAAGCCCGTGCTCGTCCTCAACGGACCCAACCTCGACCTGCTCGGACTGCGCGAGCCCACGGTCTACGGCACCGACACACTCGCCGGCATCGAGAAGCTCTGCCACGACACCGCCGCCGGACTGGGGCTGAGCGTCGACTTCCGGCAGAGCAACCACGAGGGCGTCCTCATCGACGCGGTGCACGAAGCGCGTACCGCACACCGGGGCATCGTCATCAACCCCGCCGGATACACCCACACCTCGGTGGCCCTCCGGGACGCCCTGGCCGCGGCCGAACTGCCCGTGATCGAGGTGCATCTGACGAACATTCACCGCCGTGAACCGTTCCGCCACCACTCCTACGTCTCCGGTGTCGCCGATGCCGTCCTCTGCGGGACCGGCGCCCACGGATACGCCCTCGCCCTGACCCACCTCGACCGGCTGACGCACCCCGCACACCCCAGGAGCCCCCGATGACCTCGTACCTCACCGGCCTGATCGGCTCCGGCATCGGTCCCTCGCTCAGCCCTGCGCTCCACGAACACGAGGCGGACCGGCACGGCGTACGCCTCGTCTACCGCACCCTCGACATCGAGGTGCTCGGCGTCGCGCCCGAAGCCGTCGGAGACCTGGTGCACGCTGCCCGGCGCCTCGGCTTCGACGGACTGAACATCACCCACCCCTGCAAGCAACTGGTCATCCCGCACCTGGACGAGCTGGCACCCGAGGCCGCCGAACTCGGCGCCGTCAACACCGTCGTCTTCCGCGACGGGCGCGCCATCGGTCACAACACCGACGTCACGGGCTTCGCCCAGTCCTTCGCCCGCGGCCTGCCCGACGCACCCACCGGGGACGTCGTCCAGCTCGGCGCGGGAGGGGCGGGCGCCGCCGTCGCACACGCCCTGCTCAACCTCGGCGTCGACCGGCTCACCCTGCTCGACACCGACCCGGCACGCGCCGCCGCCCTCGCCGAAGCGCTGGCCGGGCGCTTCGGCCCCGGCCGCGCCCTGTCCGCGGCGGCGGACGAGGTCGCCGACCGTCTCGCCGACGCGGACGGACTGGTCCACGCGACCCCCACCGGCATGTCGGCGCACCCCGGCCTGCCCCTGCCCGCGGCACTGCTCCGGCCCGGACTGTGGGTGGCCGAGGTCGTCTACCGGCCACTGGAGACCGAACTGTTCGACGCGGCCCGCGCCGCGGGCTGCCGCACCCTCGACGGCGGCGGCATGGCCGTCTTCCAGGCCGCCGACGCCTTCCGTCTCTTCACCGGGCTCGAACCCCACACCGAGCGGATGCTCGCCGACTTCGCCGACCTGGCCGCCACCCCGGCCTGAGAAGAGGACCCCATGCGCACGTCCATCGCCACGGTCTCGCTCAGCGGGCCGCTCTCCGAGAAGCTCACCGCCGTCGCCGCCGCCGGATTCGACGGCGTGGAGATCTTCGAGAACGATCTGCTGGCCGGCCCGCTGAGCCCCGAGGAGGTACGGCTCCGCTGCGCCGACCTGGGTCTGAGCATCGACCTCTACCAGCCGTTCCGTGATTTCGAGGCCGTCCCCGAACGGCTCGCCGACGGACTGCGGCGCGCGGAACGCAAGTTCGACGTCATGGAGCGGCTCGGTGCCGATCTCCTCCTCGTCTGTTCCAGCGTCGCGGCCGATGCGGTGGACGACGACGAGCTCGCCGCCGCGCACCTGCGTCTGCTCGCCGAACGGGCCGAGCGACGCGGCATCCGGATCGCCTACGAGGCACTGGCCTGGGGCCGGAACGTCAGCACGTACGACCACGCGTGGCGCATCGTCGAACGCGCCGACCACCCGGCGCTCGGTACCTGCCTGGACAGCTTCCACATCCTCTCCCGGGGCTCCGACGTCAAGGGCATCGCGGACATCCCGGGGGAGAAGATCTTCTTCCTCCAGCTCGCGGACGCACCCCTGATGGCGATGGACGTCCTCCAGTGGAGCCGCCACTACCGCTGCTTCCCCGGACAGGGCGGCTTCGACGTCGCGGGACTGGTGGCGGCTGCCGTCGGCGCCGGCTACGCGGGGCCGCTGTCCCTCGAAGTGTTCAACGACGTCTTCCGGCAGGCCGGGGCGGCGTCGACCGCTGTCGACGCCCTGCGCTCGCTGCTCCTGCTGGAGGAGTCGGCGGCCCTGTCCACGCCGCCCGCTCCGGCCGTCCCGTCCGGCTTCGCCTTCGCCGAACTGGCCGCCGCCGACACGGAACCGCTGCGCGGCGTACTGGCGGCGCTCGGCTTCGGCCGCACCGGACGGCACACGTCCAAGCCGGTCGAACTGTGGGAGCAGGGCGAGGCCCGGATCCTGCTGAACACGGGGGCGGGCGACCGGCGCACGGGTCCCGAGCTGACCGCCGTCGGCGTGGAATCCCCCGACCCGGACCGGGCCGCGCGGCGGGCCGAGGCGATGCTCGCCCCCGTCGTGCCGCGCCGCCGGGCCGAGGGCGACGCACCGCTGGACGCCGTCGCCGCGCCCGACGGCACGGAGCTCTTCTTCTGCCGCACCGGCCGGAGCGACCATCCCAGCTGGACCGGGGACTTCACCGGCGTACCGCAGTCCGGGTCCGCCGAGCCGGCGGGCATCCGCAGGATCGACCACATCGCGCTGACCCAGCCCTGGCACCAGTTCGACGAGGCGTCGCTGTTCTACCGGGGGGTCCTCGGCCTGGAGGGCGACGACAGCCTCGACCTGGCCGATCCGTACGGGCTGCGCCGCAGCCGCGCCGTCGCCACCGCCGACGGCGCGGTACGCATCGCCCTCAACGTCGCCCCGGCACCGGGCGGGAACGACACCCGCCTCCAGCACATCGCGCTGGCGACGGACGACATCGTCGCCACCGCCCGCCGGATACGGGAGCGGGGCGCGGGGCTGCTGCCGATCCCGGCGAACTACTACGACGACCTGGACGCCCGCTACGCCCTCGATCCGCAGCTCCTTGCCACGCTCGCCGCGTGCGGAATCCTCTACGACCGGGACGGCGAAGGGGAGTTCTTCCACTGCTACACCGCGACGGTCGGGCGGGTCTTCTTCGAACTGGTGCAACGCGTCGGCGGATACCGGGGATACGGCGCGCAGAACGCCGCCGTACGCCTGGCCGCCCAGCACACCCAGCTGCACGGCGTGTGACCTCCCGGGCCCCGGCCTGCCAGGAAGGGCCGGGGCGGGCGCGCGCGACGGGGCCGCGGCCAGGGCCTTTCGTTTGGATCAGGCCGGATCAGGGCACGCGAGCCCGGCATGATCCAAACGGGAGGCCCTAGACTGACCGGCGCCGGTCAGTCCGCCTTGAGGAGCCGCATGCCCGCCGCAGTCCCCCCGCCGTCCCAGCCGGTCAAGCGCACCCGGGACGCGGCCCGGACACGGGTCGAGATCCTCGACGTGGCCACGGAGGAGTTCGCCCGGCAGGGCTTCGCGGGGGCGCGGGTGGACGAGATCGCCGCGCGGATGCGGACCACCAAGCGGATGATCTACTACTACTTCGGCAGCAAGGAGCAGCTCTTCACCGCCGTACTGGAGCGGGCCTACACGGTCATCCGGCACGAGGAGCAGCAGCTCGATGTCGAGCACCTCGACCCGGTCTCGGCGATCCGGCGGCTGGCGGAGCTCACCTTCGACCACCACGAGGCCCATCCGGACTTCATCCGGCTGGTCAGCATCGAGAACATCCACGAGGCCGAGCACATCGCGGCCTCCCCGAGCCTGAGCTCCCTCAGCTCGCCCGCGATCGACGTCATCGGCCGCATCCTCGAAGCCGGGCGCGAGCAGGGCATCTTCACGGCCGACGTGGACGCCGTCGACCTGCACGCGATGATCAGCTCGTTCTGTTTCTTCCGGATCTCGAACCGGCACACCTTCAGGACGCTGTTCGGCCGCGACCTCACCGAGGCGGCGAACCGCGCGCACTACCGGACCATGCTCGGCGACATGGTCATCTCGTACCTCACCTCGGCCCGGTAGTCCGCCCCGGCCGTCAGACGCCCGCGAGCACGCCCAGCAGTCTCGCCACCTCGGACTCCACGGCCTTGCGGGCCGGGCCGAGGTACTTACGCGGGTCGGCGACCTCCGGTGCCGCGGCCAGCTGTTCGCGTACGGTCCGGGTGAAGATCTTGTTCAGGTGGGTGGATATGTTCACCTTCGTCATCCCCGAGGTCACCGCCTTCGCGAGGTCCGTGTCGCCGACGCCGGACGACCCGTGCAGGACCAGCGGAACACCGACGGCCGCCCGGAGTCGCTCGATGAGCGCGAAATCGAGCACGGCGTCGCGGGTGAGCATGGCGTGCGAACTTCCCACCGCGACGGCGAGGGCGTCGACGGCCGTCGCGGCCACGAAGGCGCGGGCCTCGTCGGGGTCGGTGCGTACCCCGGGGGCGTGGGCGCCGTCCTTGCCGCCGACCTCGCCCAGCTCGGCCTCGACCCACACGTGCGCGCGGTGGCAGTGGTCCGTGATCGCCCGGGTGGCGGCGAGGTTCTGCTCGTACGGGAGCTTGGAGGCGTCGAACATGACGGAGGTGAAGCCGAGTTCGACGGCCTCGTGGACCAGCTCGGTCGATTCCGCGTGGTCGAGGTGCACCGCCACGGGAACGCTCGCACCCCTGGCGAGCGCGAGGGACGCGAGGCCGATCGGGGCGAGGGAGCCGTGGTAGCGGGCGGTGTTCTCGCTGATCTGGAGGACGACGGGAAGGCCGGCCTGCTCGGCTCCGGCGACGATGGCCTCGGCGTGCTCGATCTGGACGACGTTGAAGGCGCCGACACCTGACCGCCGGGTGTATGCGGAGCCGGTGATCGCGTCGGTCGGGCTGAGGGGCACGGGTCTTCTCCACGGAAGCGGTGGGCGGAACTCTTCGTACGGGCCGGCCGCTGCTTCCGTGGTCCTGGACCGCCCGCGCGCACCCGGCGGCAAGGGTGCGCACCTGTCCGTCGGCCGGACCCCCTGCGGAGCCGCTGCCTGCTCAGTACGGTGTCGCACCGCTCCCTGGATGTCAATAACTGCTCGATTGCAGCTACTTTCAATCAAGTCCGAGCAGGGTGCTTGCGGTCACGGGGTCGGAGTATGCCTTCGCCCATGCGTTCAAACGGGAGTTCGGCGCCGCCCCCGGGCAGTGCCGGCGACAGGGGCGCCGAGGCCGTCCGGGGCCGGCGGCCCCGCCACCGGCTGAGCGGACCGCGGGAGTCCGCCCCAGGGGCGCGACCACGAGGCGCGTCGTGCCGGATCGTTGATCCATCTGCCGCGCAAGAAAATTACGTGATTGCGCAAGCCTTCTGAAAGCGGCAGTTGGGGGGTAGTTGGCGCTGCACGGAGCCATTCGGCGGGCGCGGGCTGTGCGTTCGGAACGTAGACGGCATGGCAGTTCTCTGCAACTCTCTGATCGCTCAGCGCAAAAGATGAAGATCTTTGCTGGGCAGGCAGGTCCACCATCACACCGACAGAGCCGCGCCTCACCACCGTCAGGGAGGGGAGGCCGAAGATCGGGGACAGATGAGAACGCAACGCCGGCGATCGCGCGGCCTGTGCGCCGCGATCGTGACAAGTCTTCTGACGCTCGGCTGGCCCGCGCTGTCCGCCTCGGCGGCGGACGGGCCCAACATCGCCGTCGGCCGGCCGGCCGCCGCCAACAGTTCGCACAGCGAGTACGGCGCGGGCAACATCACCGACGGCAACCAGGGCACGTACTGGCAGAGCGAGGGCAGCACCCTTCCGCAGTGGGTCCAGACCGACCTCGGCACGTCGACGCGTGTCGACGAGGTCGTGCTCAAGCTGCCCGCGGGCTGGGAGAGCCGGAGCCAGACGCTCTCCGTCCAGGGAAGCGCCGACGGGACCAGCTTCGCCACCCTCAAGAGCTCCGCCTCGTACAGCTTCAGTCCGGGCGAGGCCAACACCGTCACGGTGGCGTTCCCTGCCGCCCAGGCACGGTTCGTACGCATCGACATCACCGCCAACACCGGCCGGCAGGCCGCCCAGCTCTCCGAACTCGAAGTGCACGGCGCCGACGGCTCCTCGGCCGACCTCGCCCGCGGGCGCACGCTGACCGCGAGCAGCCACACCGAGGTCTACACCGCGGGCAACGCCAACGACGGCAACAGGGCCACCTACTGGGAGAGCGCCAACAACGCGCTCCCGCAGTGGATCCAGGCCGACCTCGGCGCGTCCGTCCGCGTCGACCGGGTCGTGCTCCGGCTGCCCGACGGCTGGGGCGCCCGCAGCCAGACGCTCAAGATCCAGGGCAGTACGAACGGCACGTCCTTCACCGACCTGACCGCCTCCAAGGCGTACACCTTCGACGCCGCCGGCCAGCAGTCCGCGACGGTCACCTTCGACCCGGCCACCACCCGTTACGTCCGTGTCCTGGTCACCGCGAACAGTGTCCAGCCCGCAGCCCAGGTCTCCGAGCTGGAGATCTACGGCCCGCAGACCGGCGACACGCAGGCGCCGACCGCTCCGGCGAACCTCGCGTTCACCGAGCCCGCGAGTGGTCAGATCAAGCTGACGTGGAACGCGTCCTCGGACGACACCGGGGTCACGGGGTACGACGTGTACGCCGACAACACGCTGGTGAGCAGTGTCGCCGGGAACGTCACGACCTTCACCGACAGCCGGTCCGCCGACCGGACCGTCACGTACTTCGTCCGCGCCAAGGACGCCGCCGGCAACCAGTCGGCCAACAGCAACTCCGTGACCCGCCGCGCCGACACGGGCGACACGCAGGCGCCGACCGCTCCGGCGAACCTCGCGTTCACCGAGCCCGCGAGTGGTCAGATCAAGCTGACGTGGAACGCGTCCTCGGACGACACCGGGGTCACGGGGTACGACGTGTACGCCGACAACACGCTGGTGAGCAGTGTCGCCGGGAACGTCACGACCTTCACCGACAGCCGGTCCGCCGACCAGACCGTCACCTACTTCGTCCGCGCCAAGGACGCCGCCGGAAACCGGTCGGGCAACAGCAACTCCGTCACGCGCAACGCGAGCGGCGGCGCCGGCTCCAACCTCGCCGTGGGCAAGCAGATCAGCGCCTCGTCCGTGGTCCACACCTACGTCGCGGCGAACGCCAACGACAACAGCGTGAGCACCTACTGGGAGGGCGCGCCCGGCAGCTATCCGAACACCCTCACCGTCAAACTGGGCGCCAACGCGGACCTCACCCGGCTGATCCTCAAGCTCAGTCCGGACACCGCCTGGGCCACCCGCAGCCAGACCGTCGAGGTCCTCGGCCGCGAGCAGAGCGCGTCCGGACTCGGCAGCCTGGTCGCCGCGAAGAGCTACACCTTCGACCCGGCCGCCGGGAACACGGTCATCGTCCCCGTCACCGCGCGCGTAGCCGACGTGCAGCTGAAGTTCACCGCCAACTCCGGTTCCTCGGCCGGGCAGCTCGCCGAGTTCCAGATCATCGGTGTACCCGCGGCCAACCCGGACCTGGAGGTCACCGCTCTGACCACCTCACCCGCGGCCCCCGTCGAGTCCGACGCGATCACCGTGAACGCCACCGTCCGCAACAGCGGCCCGGCCGCCGCACCACCCAGCGCCGTCGCGCTGCGCCTCGGCGGCACCAAGGTCGCCACCGCCCAGGTCGGCGCCCTGGCCGCCGGCGCACAGACCACGGTCAGTGCCTCGGCAGGGGCCAGGGACGCGGGGTCCTACCAGCTGAGCGCGGTCGCCGACGAGGCGGACGCGGTCATCGAGCAGAACGAGTCGAACAACACCTTCACCCGCCCCGACCCGCTCGTCGTGAAGCCCGTCTCCAGCTCCGACCTGGTCGCGTCGGCGGTCACGACCTCCCCGTCGAGCCCGGCCGCGGGTGACGAGGTGACGTTCGCCGTCGCGCTCAGGAACCAGGGCACCCTCGCCTCGGGGGCCGGCGGCCACGGCATCACCCTGACCGTGGTCGACGAGCAGCAGGACGTCGTCAAGACGCTGACGGGTGCCTTCACCGGCACGATCGCGGCGGGAGCGACCACCGCACCCGTGAACCTCGGGAAATGGACCGCCGCCAACGGGTCGTACACCGTCAAGGTCGTGATCGCCGACGACTCGGCCGAACTGCCGGTCAAGCGCGGGAACAACACCTCCACCCAGCCCCTCTTCGTCGGCCGCGGCGCCCACATGCCGTACGACATGTACGAGGCGGAGGACGGCACAGCCGGTGGCGGGGCCCAGGTCGTCGGCCCCAACCGGACCGTCGGCGACATCGCGGGTGAGGCGTCCGGGCGCAGGGCCGTCAACCTCGACGCGACCGGGGAGTACGTCGAGTTCACCACCCGCGCCTCGACCAACACTCTGGTCACCCGCTTCTCCATGCCCGACGCCGCGGGCGGCGGAGGCATCGACTCCACGATCAACGTGTACGTCGACGGCGTCATGAAGAAGGCGCTCCCGCTGACATCGAAGTACGCCTGGCTGTACGGCGCCGAGACCTCGCCCGGGAACTCCCCGGCAGCGGGCACCCCGCGCCACATCTACGACGAGGCGCACATCATGCTCGGCGAGACCGTGCCGGCCGGCAGCAGGATCCGGCTCCAGAAGGACGCCGCGAACACCTCCACGTACGCGATCGACTTCGTCAGCCTGGAGCAGGTCGCCCCCGTCGCCAACCCGGACCCGGCGCGCTACACCGTGCCCGCCGGATTCACCCACCAGGACGTGCAGAACGCCCTCGACAAGGTGCGCATGGACAGCACGGGCACACTCGTGGGTGTCTACCTGCCGCCGGGCGACTACGCGACGGCGAGCAAGTTCCAGGTGTACGGCAAGGCCGTCCAGGTCCTCGGCGCCGGTCCCTGGTACACGAAGTTCCGCGCGCCCTCGACGCAGGACAACACCGACATCGGATTCCGTGCCGACGGCACCGCGAAGGGCTCGTCCTTCCGCAACTTCGCCTACTTCGGCAACTACACCTCACGGATCGACGGTCCGGGGAAGGTCTTCGACTTCGCCAACGTCACCGACATCGAGATCGACACCATCTGGAACGAACACATGGTGTGCCTCTACTGGGGTGCCAACACCGACCGGATCACGATCAAGGACTCGCGGATCCGCAACATGTTCGCCGACGGCATCAACATGACCAACGGGTCGACGGGCAACCTCGTGACGAACAACGAGGCGCGGGCGACCGGCGACGACAGCTTCGCGCTCTTCTCGGCGATCGACGCCGGCGGCGCCGACATGACGGACAACGTCTACGAGAACCTGACCTCGATCCTGACCTGGCGGGCCGCTGGCGTGGCCGTCTACGGGGGGTACCGCAACACCTTCCGCAACATCCACATCGCGGACACGCTCGTCTACTCCGGGATCACGATCTCCTCGCTGGACTTCGGCTATCCGATGAACGGCTTCGGGACCGAGCCCACGCTCTTCGAGAACGTGTCGATCGTGCGCGCGGGCGGCCATTTCTGGGGCACCCAGACCTTCCCGGGTATCTGGGTGTTCTCGGCGTCCAAGGTCTTCCAGGGGATCAGGGTCAACCACGTGGACATCGTCGATCCGACCTACAGCGGAGTCATGTTCCAGACGAACTACGTCGGAGGCCAGCCGCAGTTCCCGATCAAGGACACGGTCTTCAGCGACATCTCGATCACGGGTGCCCGTAAGAGCGGGGACGCGTACAACGAGAAGTCGGGCTTCGGGCTCTGGGCGAACGAGATGCCCGAGTCGGGGCAGGGTCCCGCCGTGGGTGAGGTGACGTTCAACGGGCTCGAACTGAGCGGCAACGCGGTGGACGTACGCAACACCACGTCCACCTTCAAGATCGACATCAACCCCTAGTCGATACGCGGACTAGCGCAAGCCGCTTGCGAGGCTTGCGCTAGTCTTGCGTGTATGACGCGACGACTTGCTCAAGTAGCCAAGAAGGTGGGTGTCAGCGAGGCCACGGTCAGCCGGGTCCTCAATGGCAAGCCTGGGGTCTCCGAGGGCACCAGGCGGTCGGTGCTCACGGCGCTGGACGTGCTCGGCTACGAGCGGCCGACCCAGCTCCGGGGCGAGCGCGCGCGGCTCGTGGGTCTGGTCCTGCCGGAGCTGCAGAACCCGATCTTTCCCGCCTTCGCCGAGGTGATCGGGGGTTCCCTGGCGCAGCAGGGGCTCACTCCGGTGCTCTGCACCCAGACCAAGGGCGGCGTCTCCGAGGCGGACTACGTGGAGCTCCTCCTCCAGCAGCAGGTGTCGGGCGTCGTCTTCGCCGGCGGCCTCTTCGCCCAGGCGGACGCCCCGCACGACCACTACCGTCTCCTCGCCGAGCGCAAGATCCCGGTGGTGCTCGTCAACGCCCCCATAGAGGGACTGGACTTCCCCTGCATCTCCTGCGACGACGCCGTCGCCGTCGAGCAGGCGTGGCGCCATCTGGAGTCCCTCGGGCACCGCCGCATCGGCCTGGTCCTGGGTCCCGCGGACCACATTCCCTCCCGCCGCAAGCTCGCCGCCGCCCGGCTGGCCTCCGAGGCGGCGGGGGGTGAGCTCCCCGAGGAGTTCGTCGAGCGCACGATGTTCTCCCTGGAGGGCGGCCACGCGGCGGCCACACGGCTTCTCGCGCGGGGGGTCACGGGCATCATCTGCGCCAGCGATCCGCTCGCCCTGGGCGCCGTCAGGGCGGCCCGCCGGCGCGGGCTCGCCGTGCCCGGAGACGTCTCCGTGGTGGGCTACGACGACTCCGCCTTCATGAACTGCACCGAACCCCCGCTCACCACCGTGCGCCAGCCGATCGAGGCGATGGGCCGGGCGGCCGTCGAGCTGCTGTGCGCCCAGATCCAGGGCGGTGAAGTACACCCGGGCGAGCTGCTGTTCGAGCCGGAACTCGTGGTGCGCGGCTCGACGGCGCAGGCTCCCAGGTAGTCCGCCCGCACACCCCGCCTCCGTCACGCGAGGGCCCCGTCCGACGGACGGGGCCCTCTGTGCGTCCGGCTCCGCGCAGCCGACTGTCAATGATTTACGAAATCAGCGCGAGATATTGCGTTCACCTGTTGGTGGTGGTTGAGTGTGCCGCGCCCCCACGACGCATCGGCGGTGGGGCGACCTCCACGTTCTTGCCCGAAGGGGACCACCCATGAGAACTGCCCGGTTCCGTCGTACGCGCCGCGCCAGCGCGGTCACCCTCGTCTCCGCGCTCACGCTCACCGCGCTCGCCGCCTGCGGCACGAGCAGCAGCGGCAACGGCAGCGGTGGTTCCGAAGGCGGCGGGTCGTCCGACCCCGCAGCCCCGCTGGACCCCAAGACCAAGGTGACGATCACCATCGACTGCATGCCGCCCGCGGCGAAGGCGGCCGAGCTCAAGGAGTGGAAGGAGGACGTCGCCGCGTTCAACAAGACGTATCCGAACGTCACCGTCGAGGGCCGCTCCACAGCCGGCCAGTGCCTGGAGCCGCCGCGCTTCACCGCGATGCTCAAGGCCAAGTCCCAGCCGGACGTCTTCTACACCTACTTCACCGACCTGCCGCAGGTGCTCGACCACGACGGCGCCGCGGACATCACCGCGTACGTCAACGACAAGAGCGTGCCCCTGCTGAAGGACATCGACCCGAACGTCCTCGGCTCGCTCAAGCAGGACGGCAAACTCTACGGCCTGCCCACCAGCAACTACACGATGGGCCTGCTCGTCAACCGCAAGCTGTTCACGGACGCGGGTCTCGACCCCGACGCCCCGCCGCGCACCTGGGACGAGGTCCGCGCCGCCGCGAAGAAGATCGCCGGCCTGGGCAAGGGCATCGCCGGATTCGGCGAGTACAGCGCGGGCAACACCGGTGGCTGGCACTTCACCGCGCAGATGTACAGCGTCGGCGGTGAGGTCGTCGACGCGAGCGGTACGAAGGCGGCGTTCAACAACGAACTCGGCAAGCAGGTCGCCGAGAACCTCCACGCCATGCGCTGGGAGGACGACAGCATGGGCAAGACCCAGCTGCTCAAGTGGGGCGATCTCCAGAAGCAGATCGCCACCGACAAGCTCGGCATGTTCCTCGCCGCGCCCGACGACATCGCGTACATGGTCCAGCAACTCGGCGCGAAGTACGAGAACTTCGGGATGGGGCCGATCCCGGGCGAGAAGAACACCCTGGCGGGCGGCAACAACTACATGATCAAGCAGGGCATCTCCGGCGACAAGATCAAGGCCGCGGTCGCCTGGCTCAACTTCAAGAACCTCTCCGTCGCCAAGGGCCAGTTCGACTGGGAGCGCACCAAGGCCGACGGCCTGCCCGTCGGGGTCCCGCAGCCCAACTTCTGGCTGAACGGGTCCAAGGCCGAGGACGACGCCGCACGCGTGGAGCACGCCACCATGCCGGTCGCCAACTTCAAGTCCTTCATGGACAACCCCGTCGCAGGCAAGGCCGAGCCGCCGAAGGCCCAGGAGGTCTACAAGGTCCTCGACAACGTCATGTCCGGCATCCTCACCAACAAGGACGCCGACATCGACAAGCTGCTCGCCACCGCCGAGGCGCAGGTCAACCAGGTCCTGGCCGGCCAGTGACTCCACGGGGGCCGGTTCCGGCCGGCCCCCGTACCCGTCTTCCCTCCAGCGCACCGCACCAAGGAGCGACGATGTCGGCCCCCACCCTTCCCACGACCACCACGAAGGAACCCCGCCGGGCACCCGGGCCGGGCGCCGGCAGGCCGCCGGCCCGCGGCGCCTTCGCCCAGGTGCTGCGCCGCAACCTGACGGCGCACGGGTTCCTGATCGGCGCGGTCCTCTGCTTCGCGTTCTTCTCGTGGTACCCGATGGTCAGGGAGTTCGTCCTGGCCTTCCAGAAGACCGAGGACGGACGGACCAGCTGGGCCGGCTGGTCCAACTTCACCACCGTCTTCAACGACCCGGCCATCTGGCAGGCGTGGCGCAACACCCTGCTCTTCACGCTGCTCGCACTGCTGCTCGGCTTCGTCGTCCCGTTCGTCGTCGCCCTCGTCATCAACGAGTTCCGGCAGGGCAAGGGCTATCTGCGCCTCCTGGTCTATCTGCCCGTGATGCTGCCGCCGGTCGCGTCCGTCCTCCTCTTCAAGTACCTCTACGACCCCGGCTACGGCCTGCTCAACGAGCTGTTCCGGCTGCTCCACCTGCCCGAACAGCAGTGGCTCCAGGACCCGGACCTCTCCATGCTCTCCGTCGTCGTCGCCTCGACCTGGATGAACATGGGCGGCGCCGCCCTCATCTACCTCGCGGCCCTCCAGGGCATACCCGGCGAGCTGTACGAGGCGGCGGAACTCGACGGAGCCGGACTGCTGCGCAAGATCTGGCACGTCACCATCCCGCAGACCCGGCTCATCCTCCTGCTCATGCTGCTCATGCAGATCATCGCCACCATGCAGGTCTTCGTCGAGCCGTTCCTGCTCACCGGCGGCGCCGGCCCGGAGGGCTCGACGACCACGGTGGTCTACCTCATCTACCAGTACGCCTTCAACTTCAACAACTACGGCGCCGCGGCGGCGCTCGGCCTGGTCCTGCTCGTACTCCTGGCCGGATTCTCGGCCGCGTACGCGAAGTTCAGCCGCACCGACGAGGAATAGGACCGGGGGAGACCACGGATGTCCACACGCACACTCATCTCGCCCGCCCAACTCGCGAGACCACGGGGCAAGTTGCTCTACCGGGTGACCTTCACCCTGGTCGTCGGCGTCTTCACGGTGGTGTTCCTCGGGCCCCTGTACTGGATGTTCTCCGGCGGCCTGAAGAGCACCCAGGAGGCCGTCCAGACACCGCCGACGTTCGTGCCGCACAGCTTCGAGCCACAGAACTACGCGCGGGCATGGGAGGTCATGGACCTCTCCGGGCTGCTCCTCAACACCGTGTACTACGCGTTCGGGGCCCTCGCCTTCCAGCTGGTCCTCGACGTGGCGGCGGCCTACTCGCTCTCCAGACTCCGGCCCGTTCTCGGCAAAGCCGTCCTCGGGATGATGCTCGCGACGCTGATGATCCCGGCGACCGTCCTGGTCGTGCCGCAGTACCTGACGGTGCTCGACGTGCCGATCGTGCAGCGCAACCTGCTGAACTCGCCCTGGGCGATCTGGCTACCCTCCGTCGCCAACGCCTTCAACATCTTCCTGCTGAAGCGCTTCTTCGACTCGATCCCCAAGGAACTGCTCGACGCGGCCTCCCTCGACGGGGCCTCCCCGATGCGCACCCTGTGGTCGGTCGTCGTGCCCATCTCCCGGCCCATCCTCGGCGTCGTGTCCATCTTCGCCGTGGTCGGTGTCTGGAAGGACTTCCTCTGGCCGATGCTCACCCTGCCCGACCCGGCGACGCAGACACTCAACGTCGGCATCTACTCGCTGTCCAACGGCGTGCCCGAGAACGTCCTCATCGCCGCACTGGCGATCGCGTCGCTCCCCACCCTCCTGCTGTTCGTCCTCTTCCAGCGCAACATCATGAGCGGCCTCACCGCCGGCGGTCTGAAGGGCTGACAGCCCGGGCGGACCCGAACGGCCCGCCTCCCGGCCGCCACCCCCCGCTTGCCGACCGCCCACCCAGCCTCCGCCGCCGGTCCCACCTCCTCGACGCCCCGCTGTCGGGGCCGGCGGCGGGGTCCAGCCCTGCCCGAAAGGACCGTCACGTGGCAGCCCCGTACTCGCATCGCACCGACGACTGGTGGCGCAGCGCCGTCATCTACCAGGTCTACCCACGCAGCTTCGCCGACGGCGACGGAGACGGCACCGGGGACCTCGCGGGCGTCCGGGCGAGACTGCCCCACCTCGCCGAACTGGGCGTCGACGCACTCTGGTTCACCCCCTGGTACCTCTCGCCCCTCGTCGACGGCGGCTACGACGTGGCCGACTACCGCACCATCGACCCCGCCTTCGGGACGCTCGCCGAGGCGGAGAAACTCATCGCCGAAGCCCGCGGGCACGGCATCCGGGTGATCGTCGACATCGTCCCCAACCACGTCTCCGACCAGCACGCCTGGTTCCGGGCCGCGCTCGCCGCCGGACCCGGCAGCCCGGAGCGGGAGCTCTTCCACTTCCGTCCCGGCCGGGGCGAGAACGGCGAACTCCCGCCCAACAACTGGCCCTCCCAGTTCTCCGGGCGGACCTGGACCCGGGTCGGCGACGGGGAGTGGTACCTCCATCTCTTCGCCCCCGAGCAGCCCGACCTCAACTGGGCCCACCCGGCGGTCCGCCGGGAACACGAGGACGTGCTGCGCTTCTGGTTCGAGCGCGGAGTGGCCGGCGTACGGATCGACTCGGCCGCGCTGCTCGCCAAGGACCCGGCACTCGCCGACTTCGTGGAGGGCGTCGACCCCCACCCGTACATCGACCAGGACGAACTCCACGACATCTACCGCTCCTGGCGCGCCATCGCCGACGCGTACCGGGCGGTCTTCGTCGGCGAGGTCTGGCTGCCGGACTCCGAGCGCTTCGCCCGCTACCTCCGCCCCGACGAACTGCACACCGCCTTCAACTTCACCTTCCTCGCCTGCCCCTGGGACCCGGACCGGCTGCGCCGGGCCATCGACGACACCCTGGCCGAGCACGCCCCGGTCGGCGCACCCGCGACCTGGGTGCTGTGCAACCACGACGTCACCCGGACCGTCACCCGGTACGGCCGCGAGGACACCGGCTTCGACTTCGCCACGAAGACCTTCGGGACCCCCACGGACCTGGCGCTCGGCACCCGGCGCGCCCGCGCCGCCGCCCTGCTCACCCTCGCCCTGCCCGGCTCGGTGTACGTGTACCAGGGCGAGGAACTCGGCCTGCCCGAGGCCGAGATACCCCTCGACCGCATCCAGGACCCGATGTACTTCCGCTCCGGCGGTACCGACCCCGGACGCGACGGCTGCCGCGTACCGCTGCCCTGGACCGCCGACGCCCCGCACGCGGGATTCGGCGCCGGCGCCGACCCGTGGCTGCCGCAGCCCGAGGGCTGGACGCACTACGCGGCCGACCGCCAGCGCCTCGACCCCTCGTCCATGCTCGCGCTCTACCGCGAGGCCCTGCGGCTGCGCCGCTCCGAACCCGGCTTCGGTGACGGGCCGCTCCACTGGCTGCCCGCCGGGGACGGCGTGCTGGCGTTCACCCGGGCCGAAGGACTGATCTGCGTGGTCAACCTCTCCCCGCAGCCCGTCGAACTACCCGGGCACCGCACCCTCCTCCTCGGGAGCGGTCCGCTCGGCACGGACGGGCGACTGCCCCGGGACACGGCGGTCTGGCTTCGCGCCTGACCGGCGGCACGGTCACACCCCCCACCCGCCCCCCATGGAAACGAGGACACCATGAGACGGAAACCAACCGGCAGACGGCTGCTGACGGGCCTGGTCATGGCCTGCCTGCTCGCCGTCGGGCTCCTTCCGGTCACGGCGCACGCCGCCGCCGAACCCGGGCCCAACCTCGCGCTGGGCAGACCGGCGACCGCGAGCGCGTCCCACGCCAGCTACCCCGCGGGCAACGTCACCGACGGAAGCCAGCAGTCGTACTGGGAAGGCCCCGTCGACGCCTTCCCGCAGTGGTTACAGGTCGACCTGGGCGCCCGCACCGGCGTCAACCGGGTGACCCTGAAACTCCCCACCACCTGGGAGGCCCGCAGCCAGACCCTCGGCGTCCAGGGCAGCACCGACGGAAGCACCTTCACGCCGCTGGCCGCCTCCGCCTCCCGCGGCTTCAGCCCCTCCTCCGCCAACACCGTCGTCCTCGACTTCCCGAGCGCCGACGTCCGGTACGTACGCGTCCAGCTGACCGCCAACACCGGCTGGAACGCCGCGCAGCTCTCCGAGGTGGAGATCTACGGAACCGGCGGCGGTGATCCGGGGACCCCGCCCGCCGACGGGACCAACCTCGCGCGCAACAAGCCGATCGAGGCGTCCTCGACGACCCAGACGTACGTCGCCTCGAACGCCAACGACGACAGCGTCACCACCTACTGGGAGTCGGCCGGTACCCCCGCGACCCTGACCGTGAAGCTCGGCGCGGACGCGGATGTCGAGGCGGTCGTCGTCAAGCTGAACCCCGATGCCGCGTGGGGACCGCGGACCCAGGCGATCCAGGTCCTCGGACGTGCGCAGTCGGACTCCGCCTACACCTCCCTGAAGGACCGGGCCGACTACTCCTTCAGCCCCTCGGGGAACCGGAACACCGTCACGATCCCCGTCTCGGGCCGTGTCGCGGATCTCCGGCTCGCCTTCTCCTCCAACACCGGCGCACCCGGCGCCCAGGTCGCCGAGCTCCAGGTCGTCGGCACCGCCGCACCCAACCCCGATCTGACCCCGACCGATCTGACCTGGACCCCCGCCGAACCGTCCGAGAAGGACGACGTCACGGTCCGGGCCACCGTCCGCAACGCAGGCACGGCGGCCTCGGCCGCCACCACGGTCGCGGTGAGTGTCGAAGGCACGGTGGCCGGCAGCGCCGCCGTGGGCGCGCTCGCCGCAGGAGCCTCGGCGACGGTTCCGGTCGATGTCGGCCGGCGCGCGATGGGTTCGTACACCGTGTCGGCCGTCGTCGACCCGAACAACACCGTCGTCGAGCAGGACGACACCAACAACAGCCGTACCGCCGCCACACGGCTGGTCGTCGGCCGGAGCCCCGGACCCGACCTGGAGGTCCGCTCCCTCACCACGCAGCCGGCCAACCCGACCGTCGGTGCCGCCGTCACCTTCACCGTGGCGGTGCACAACAGCGGAACCACCGGGGTCCCCGCCGGAACGGTCACCCGGCTCACCGCCGGAAGCACCACACTGAACGGCACCGCGGGCGCGATCGCCGCAGGACAGACGGTCACCGTGCCGATCACCGGCAGCTGGACGGCCACGAGCGGCGGCGCCACGCTCACCGCCACCGCCGACGCGACCGGCACCGTCGCCGAGACCGACGAGAACAACAACGTGTACGCACGCTCCGTCGTCGTCGGACGCGGCGCCGCCGTGCCGTACACCGAGTACGAGGCGGAGGACGGCCGGTACCAGGGGAGCCTGCTGACCGCGGACCGCAAGCGCACCTTCGGTCACACCAACTTCGCCACCGAATCCTCCGGCCGCCGGTCCGTGCGGCTCGACACCGCGGGCCAGTTCGTGGAGATCACCTCCACCAACGCCGCCAACTCCCTCGTCGTCCGCAACTCCGTCCCCGACGCCCCGGGCGGCGGCGGTGCCGAGGCGACGATCAGCCTCTACGTCAACGACACCTTCAGCCGGAAGCTGACGCTGTCCTCCAAGCACAGCTGGCTGTACGGCGACACCGACAGCCCCGAGGGGCTGACGAACCAGCCCCAGGCGGACGCCCGCCGGCTCTTCGACGAGTCCCACGCCCTGCTCTCCCAGACGTACCCCCCGGGCACGAAGTTCCGGCTCCAGCGCGACGCCGGCGACACGGCGTCCTTCTACATCGTGGACCTCATCGACCTGGAGCAGGTGGCCCCGCCCACGTCCCAGCCGGCCGGGTGCACCTCGATCACCTCCTACGGGGCCGTGCCCAACGACGGCATCGACGACA
Source organism: Streptomyces sp. NBC_00234 (assembly GCF_036195325.1). NCBI lineage: Bacteria > Bacillati > Actinomycetota > Actinomycetes > Kitasatosporales > Streptomycetaceae > Streptomyces > Streptomyces sp. NBC_00234. The sequence goes on from NZ_CP108101.1 coordinate 7,199,412, forward strand.
CCGACGCCATCCAGCGCGCCGTGACGGCGGACCAGAAGGGCGAGATCGGCTGTGTGTGGATTCCCGTGGGCCAGTGGCGGCAGGAGCAGAAGATCCTCACGGACGATCCCCTCAACCGGGGCGAGTTCAACCAGGTGGGCATCCGTGACGTGACGATCCGGGGTGCGGGCATGTGGCACTCCCAGCTGTACACGCTCACCCCGCCGCACCAGGCCGGAGGCATCAACCATCCGCACGAGGGCAACTTCGGCTTCGACATCGACCACAACACGCAGATCTCCGACATCGCCATCTTCGGTTCCGGCACCATCCGGGGCGGAGACGGCAACGCCGAGGGCGGAGTGGGCCTCAACGGGCGGTTCGGCAAGGGCACCAGGATCAGCAACGTCTGGATCGAGCACGCCAACGTCGGGGTCTGGGCCGGGCGCGACCACTCCAACATCCCCGAGCTGTGGGGCCCCGGCGACGGCCTGGAGTTCAGCGGCATGCGCATCCGCAACACCTACGCCGACGGCATCAACTTCGCCAACGGCACCCGCAACTCGACCGTCTTCGACTCGTCCTTCCGCAACACGGGCGACGACGCGCTGGCCGTCTGGTCCAGCCGCTACGTCAAGGACACCTCCGTCGACATCGGCCACGACAACCACTTCCGCAACAACACCATCCAGTTGCCCTGGCGTGCCAACGGCATCGCGATCTACGGCGGTTACGGCAACACCATCGAGAACAACATCATCTCCGACACCATGAACTATCCGGGCATCATGCTGGCGACCGACCACGACCCGCTGCCGTTCTCGGGGCAGACGCTCATCGCCAACAACGCGCTGTACCGCACCGGCGGTGCCTTCTGGGGCGAGGACCAGGAGTTCGGGGCCGTCACGATCTTCGCGGCGGCGCAGGACATCCCCGGCGTCACGATCCGGGACACCGACATCCACGACTCGACCTACGACGGCATCCAGTTCAAGGGGGGCGGTGGCGCGATGCCCGGCGTCCAGGTCAAGGACGTCCGGATCGACGGATCCGTCAACGGCTCCGGCATCCTCGCCCAGGGCGGGGCGCGCGGCAGCGCCACGCTGACGAACGTGACGATCACCGGCTCGGCCGAGGGTGACGTCCTCGTCGAACCCGGCTCCCAGTTCGTCGTGAACGGTTCGCCCGGCTCCGCTCCCTGACCGACCAGGAGGCCCACGGCGCCCATGCCCGGCAGCAGTACGCCGGGCGTGGGCACCTCTCGTCGTACCGCACCGTGACCCACCCGTCACCCTGGGGTGGGGGCGGGCGTCACCCGCTTGCCGGTGCCGGGGTTGCCGCTAATGTCGTTATGTAGGCCAAATGCGCGTCCTCGTTGCCGCGTCATCCAGGTGACTGGGGAGGCGTCGCGCGAAAGGAGCCTTCCATGACCCGTACATTGCGGGGCGCGATAGCCCTGGCCGGAGCGGCAGCACTCTCCCTGGGCGCGGTAGCGACCACAGGAGCGGCTGCACCGGCCGGGAATCCCGCGGCACAGGACGAGGTGAAGATCGGGCTGTTGCTGCCGGAGAGCAAGACCACGCGGTACGAGAAGTTCGACCGGCCGTACATCGAGGACAAGATCAAGGAGCTGGCGCCCGGCGCCCAGATCGATTACTACAACGCGGCCGAGAGCGCCACCACGCAGCAGCAGCAGGTCAACACCGCCCTGGCCAAGGGCGACCAGGTGCTCATCCTGGATGCCGTGGACGCCAAGTCGATCCAGTCCTCCGTGCAGAAGGCACGTGACGCGGGTGTGAAGGTCGTCGCGTACGACCGCCTCGCGCAGGGCCCCGTCGACGCCTACGTCTCGTACGACAACAAGAAGGTCGGCGAACTGCAGGGCAAGGCCCTGCTCGACGCGCTGGGCGACAAGGCCCAGGACGGCGAGATCGTGATGCACAACGGGTCGCCGACCGACCCGAACGCCGCCGAGTTCAAGGCGGGCGCGCACTCCGTCCTCGACGGCAAGGTGAAGATCGGCAAGGAGTACGACACTCCGAACTGGGACCCGAACAACGCCAACCAGCAGATGTCCGGTGCCATCAGCGCACTGGGCAAGGACAACATCGTCGGCGTCTACTCGGCCAACGACGGCCTGGCCGCAGGCATCGCCACCGCCCTCAAGGCGGCCGGCATCAACGTGCCGCTGACGGGGCAGGACGCCCAGCTCGACGCGATCCAGCGGATCCTCCTCGGCACCCAGACCATCACGGTCGAGAAGCCGTACAAGCCGGAGGCCGACGCCGCCGCCACGATGGCGGTCGACCTGGCCCAGGGCAAGGAGATCCCTGCTTCCCAGACGCCCGACACCGTCACCAGCGGAAGCGGTGAGAAGGTGCCGGCCAAGCTGCTGACACCGGTCGTGGTCGACAAGGACAACATCAACGAGACGGTCGTCAAGGACGGGCTGTACTCGATCGAGGAGATCTGTACTCCCACCTACTCCGACGCCTGTGAGAAGGCCGGTCTCCAGTAGTCGCGGACAGCCCATGGCCTCGGGGGCGAGGCGGCCCGTTCGGGCGGGCGCGCGGAGGAGGCGGTTCCGTTGCCGGAAGCACCTGTGCTCACACTGCGGGGGATCTCCAAACGGTTCGGCGCGGTCCAGGCGCTCTCGGGCTTCGACCTGGACGTGCATCCCGGCGAGGTCGTCGCCCTCGTCGGCGACAACGGCGCAGGCAAGTCCACGGCGGTCAAGGCGATCGCCGGCGTGAACCCGCCGGACGAGGGCGTCATCGAATGGGAGGGCCGACGGGTCACCATCAGCCGGCCCCACGACGCGCAGAACCTCGGCATCGCCACCGTCTACCAGGACCTGGCGCTGTGCGACAACCTCGACGTGGTCGGGAATCTCTTCCTCGGCCGCGAGATCACCCGGCTCGGTGTGCTCGACGAGGTGCGGATGGACAAGCGCTCGCGCGAACTGCTCGACACGCTGTCCATCCGTATTCCCAGCGTCCGTATCCCCGTCGCCTCCCTCTCCGGCGGTCAGCGCCAGACGGTGGCGATCGCCCGCTCGCTGATCGGTGAGCCGAAGGTCGTCATCCTGGACGAACCCACCGCCGCCCTGGGCGTGGAGCAGACCGCCGAAGTCCTCGACCTGGTCGAGCGGCTCCGCGAACGCGGACTCGGAACGATCCTGATCAGCCACAACATGGTGGACGTGATGGCGGTGGCCGACCGGATCGCCGTCATGCGCCTCGGCCGGAACAACGGGTTCTTCGACAGACGGAGCACCACCACCGAGGAGATCATCTCCGCCATCACCGGTGCCACCGACAGCGCCGTCACCCGCCGCCAGACCCGCAAGCGGGGGGAGGAAGAGCGATGAGGCGCGAAAGGGGCCCCGACGATTCCGGCGGGCAGGGACCGGCACGCGATGCCATGCCCGCCGTGGACACCCGGCTGCTCGTCCGCGAGGAGGGCATCAAGGGATACCTCGGGGAGTTCCGGCGCAAGCTGCGCAGCGGTGAACTCGGTTCGATTCCCGTCGTCCTCGCCGTGATCATCATCTGGACCGTGTTCGGCAGCCTGAACAGCACGTTCCTCTCGGCGCAGAACCTCTCCGACCTCAGCCAGCAGATCGTCGGCACCGGCATGATCGCCGTCGGTATCGTCTTCGTCCTGCTGCTCGGCGAGATCGACCTCTCCGTCGGCTCCGTCAGCGGCCTCTGTGCCGCCATCTTCGCGGTGCTCAACGTCCTGAACGGGATGAACGAATGGCTGGCGCTGCTGCTCGCCATCGGGGGCGGGGCAGCGGTCGGCCTCATCCAGGGCTTCTTCTTCGCACGGGTCGGTGTGCCCGCCTTCGTGGTGACCCTGGCGGGCAACCTCGCCTGGAACGGTCTGATGCTGCAGATCCTGGGCGCCAGCGGCACGGTCAACATCCCGAGCGAGAGCATCGTCGCCAAGCTCTACTCGACCATCTTCGGGAGCCCGGCCGCCAGTTACATGACCGCGGCTGCCGGGGTCGGGCTGTTCCTGGCGTCTTCACTCCTGGACGCCGCGCGCCGTCGTGCCGCCGGGGTGCCGTTCCGGCCGATCGCGGAGATCGCGCTGCGCACCATCGTCCTCGCGGCCATCGCCTTCACCACCGCCTACATCCTCAACCAGTACCAGGGCCTTCCGCTGGCGCTGCTGATCTTCCTGATCCTGCTCGTGGTCGTGGACTTCATACTGCGCCGCACCACGTACGGCCGGCAGATCTTCGCGGTCGGCGGCAACATCGAGGGTGCGCGCCGTGCCGGTATCAGCGTGCCGTTGATCCGGATGTCCGTGTTCTCGATCGCCGGCACCATGGCCGCGGTCGGCGGCCTCTTCCTGGCCGGCCAGATCCAGTCCGCGAGCCAGACCTCGGGCGGCGGCAACCTGCTGATGAACGTCATCGCCGCGGCCGTCATCGGCGGCACGAGCCTGTTCGGCGGGCGCGGCTCGGTCTGGTCCGCGCTGCTCGGTGCCCTGGTGATCGGATCCATCCAGTCCGGCATGAACATCATGGGCGTCAGCAACGCCATCCAGTTCATGATCACCGGTGCGGTCCTGCTGGCCGCCGTGGTCGTCGACTCGCTGTCCCGCAGGAGTCAGAAGGCCGCCGGCCGGGCCTGATCCTCCGCGCGGTCCGTGTGCCCTCCCGGCACACGGAAGGAACGCGCTCAACGTGACGAAGGGGCCCGGTCCGCCTGTCGAGGCGGACCGGGCCCGTTTGCTGTGCCCGGCCCGGTAGGCGGAGGCCGGCACGAGGGGGACGCCGCTGTCGCCATCGCGACAGCGGCACTCATACGCCAGCCGATTCCCTTCAGCTGCCACCGCGCCCGCCAGTAGCGTTCCGCGACGCCGCCGCCGCGTCGGGTGACCTCGTCCGTGGGCATCGCCCGGCAGGGACGGCGGTCCGATCCCCCGCGAACCAGGAGAGCCACGTGCCCCCATTCCAGCCCAGACGTACGAGGAGACGGCTCGCAGCCGTCTCCGTCGTGCTCGCCGCCACCGCCGCACTGCCCGGGGTCACCGGTGCCCCGGGCGCCCGGGCGGCGACGGGCGCCACCGGCTTCGTACCGACCGGGGCCGCCTCGTCCGCGCCCGTCACGGTCACGCTCGTCACCGGCGACACGGTCACCCTCGTTCCCGGACCCGACGGGAAGCCGCAGGCGGCCGTCGTGCCCGCACCCGGCGGCGCGCCGCGTACGTTCCAGGTGATCAACGACGCCGACGGAGACCTCTACGTCATTCCCTCCGACGCCGCCGACGGCATCGCCACGCAGGCCGTGGACCGCGAACTGTTCAATGTCACGCGGCTGGTCGAGGACGGGTACGCCGACGGGAGGGCGAAGAGCCTCCCGGTGATCGTCGGCTACGCGGACGGCCCCTCCGACGCGACGCTGAGCCGGCGCGCCGACGCCCTGCCCTCGGCCACCACCGGTGCCGTGCTCAAGCGCTCCGACATGGCGGGCCAGCGTGTCACCAAGGAGCAGGCCGGGCGCTTCTGGCGGTCCGTCAGACCGGTCTCGAAGTCCCCGCGCCGGGGCAGGCCCGTCACCGCGCCGGGAACCTCGGGCGTCAGCCGCCTCTGGTACGACGCCAAGGTCGAGGCCGTCCTCGACAAGAGCGTGCCGCAGATCGGCGCACCACAGGCGTGGGCGAAGGGGTACGACGGCAAGGGCGTGAAGGTCGCCGTGCTGGACACCGGCGTCGACCTCACCAACGCGGACGTCAAGGACCGCATCGCCGCACAGCAGAGCTTCGTCCCCGACCAGGACGTGCAGGACGGCCAGGGGCACGGCACCCATGTCGCCTCGACCATCGCGGGGAGCGGCGCCAACTCCGGTGGCGCGTACAAGGGCGTGGCGCCGTCCGCGGACCTCCTGGTCGGCAAGGTGCTCAACAACGCCGGGCAGGGACAGAGTTCGTGGATCCTCGCGGGCATGGAATGGGCAGCCGCCATGGGTGCCGATGTCGTCAGCATGAGTCTGGGCGGTTCCACGGCCTCGGCGAGCGACCCGATGACGGAGGCCGTGGACCGGCTCAGCGCCGCCACGGGCACGCTGTTCGTGATCGCCGCCGGCAACTCCGGACCGGGAGGCCGGAGCATAGGCACGCCCGGAACCGCCGACTCGGCGCTCACCGTCGGTGCCGTCGACAAGTCCGAGGGCCTCGCGGCCTTCTCCAGCCGCGGCCCACGCCCCGGCGACTTCGCGATCAAGCCCGACATCACCGCACCGGGCGTGAACATCGTCGCCGCCCGCGCGGCGGGTACGTCCATCGGCACCCCGGTCGACGCCAACTACACGGCCCTGAACGGCACATCGATGGCCACCCCGCACGTCGCGGGCGCCGCCGCCATCCTCGCCCAGCGCCACCCCGACTGGAGCGGCGAGCGCATCAAGAGCGCCCTGACCGCCACCTCGAAGGTCAACGCCGGTCAGACCGTCTACCAGCAGGGAAACGGCCGCGTCGACGTCGCGGCGGCCCTCGACCCGGCACTGGAGATCGCCGGGCGCGCCGACTTCGGCTACGTCATGTACCAGGAGTCCGGAACGTACGAGAAGCAGACCCGGACCGTCACCCTGAGCAACACCGGTGACGCCGCCCTCACCGTGAAGCTGGACATGGCGCTCAGCGGCGGCCTGCCCGCCGGCGCCGTCACGCTCTCCGCGGCCTCGGCCACCATCCCGGCCCACGGCACCACCGACGTCACCGCCACCCTCGACGCGACAGCCGTCGCCGACGGGCAGTACGGCGGCACGATCACGGCCACCGCGGACAACGGCGTCACCGCCCACACCGTCGTCGGCCTCGTCAAGCAGCCTCCGCAGCACCGCATCAACCTCACCGTCACGGACCGCTTCGGCAATCCCGCCGGCGCCGGCCTCTTCGGCCTGAACCTGGACACCGGCGCACTCGTCGACGCGTCCGTCGGCGCGGGCGGCGGGGAGCTCAGCCTCCCCGCGGGCCGGTACTCCTTCCAGGGCCAGGTCGTCACACGGCGCGTCCCGTCCGGGAACGCCATGACGGGCTACGCCACGGACGTCTTCGCCATCCAGGAGACCGACATCCGCGAGGGTGACCGGAGCATCACCATCGACGGCACGAAGGCCGAGGACGTCGCGATCGACCCGGTCGACGAGGACCGCCCGCTGGAGCGGTCCTCCATGTCGTTCAGTACGACCCGGACCTCCGCCGCCAGGGTCTCCGTGACCCAGCTGATGGCCAACACCACCCACTGGATGGACATGCGCTGGGGTGCCATCCCCACCACCGGAAGCACCACGGTGGGCAAGCAGTACGCCCAGTTCTCCGTCGCCTCGCGCGAGCCGCTGATCCGTGCCAGGGTCACCCGCCCCGACAGCTTCGCGATCACCGCCAAGACGTCCTCCCTGCAAGCCGGATACGCCGACGGCACCCGCTCCTTCGACGTCGTGGACGCGGGCGGCGGCACCGCCGAGGACCTGGCGAAGACCGATGTCAGGGGCAAGGCGGCCCTGCTCCACTTCACCCGGTTCACCGGAGCTCTCGCCGCGGTGAAGAGTCTGGCCGCCGCGGGCGCCGCCGCGATCGTCCTCGTCCCCGCCGACGACTCCCCGCAGTTGCGGTACACCCCCGACGTCACCGTCCCGTACTTCACCACGGACTACGACGAGGGCCGCAGGCTGGCGACGGCCGTGGCCGAGGGCCGCACCACGATCTCCCTCACCACGGTCCAGGACTCCCGCTACACCTACCGAGGCGCCCGTTACTACGAGGGCATCCCGAAGGGCCTGCGGATCAAAGCAGGGAGAGAGGACTTCACCAGGGTCAAGTCCGCCTATCACTCCGACGTCGAGGACCGCAGGAGAGTGAGCGCGGTCCTCTCGTCCGGGACGTATCCCGTCGCCAATGCCGCAGCGACCGAGCCCGTTGTCCAGGGGCGCACCCGCGACGACCATCTGCTCACCGACGACACGATCCAGTACCAGCGCCTCATCTACGCCCCCGGATCAGCGGTCATGTACGGGCCCGCGAAGTCGTACCGGCCCGGCACGACGGTCGACGAGACCTGGTTCGCGCCCGCCATGCACCCGGCGGGCGGGCACTTCGGCCCGTGCGCCTTCTGCCGGACCGATCTCGGGACGGTCTTCAGCCCGGCGACGGGCGGCGACTCCGACGCCGGTCACTTCATGACCGGTGGCATCAGCCGCAGTTGGTCGGCCTACCGCAACGGCGAGCGCATCGAGGACAGCACCCAGCTGTTCGTGCCCGAGCCCGCCGTCTACCGTCTGATCAGCGACGACGAACGCCCGGCGAACACGCCCGGCACGGTGCTCGGCGGCAAGGTCCGTACCGAATGGACCTTCAACTCCGCCGCACCGAAGGCGATGACCGTCGACGGCTGCTCCGCCCTCGCCGCCGGTATCACCGCCTGCGAGGCGCTGCCGGTCGTCGTCCCGCACTACACGATGCCGGTCGACCTGCACAATCAGGCCCGTGCGGGCACGGCGTACGCGTTCACCGTCCAGGGACTGCGCGCGACGGGCTTCGAGGGCGGGACCCGGATGGCCGGTGCCAAGGTGTGGATCAGCTCCGACGACGGTGCCACCTGGCGCTCCGTCCGCGTCGACCGCACCGATGACCGCTCCTTCCGCGCGATGCTGGTGAATCCCGGACGCTCGGAAGGCAACGGCTTCGTGAGCGTCAGGGCCGAGATCTGGGACGCGGCGGGCAACCGCAGCCTCCAGACCATCACCCGGGCCTACGCCCTGCGCTGACGCGGCACCATCCCCCAGGGGGTCCGCCGGAGCGTTCCGGCGGACCCTTCCTCCGTCCGTGCCGCCGGCGGAGTGTGGGTAATGAGTCAGTAACAGCTCCCTCCTAGCGTCCGCCTGCCCGACCGGACGGTGCCTGCCCCCCCGGACCGCGCGTCCGGCCGGGCAGGCCCATGGATCTACGGGGCTGTGTCCGGCGCGCCCGGCCCACAGCTTCGAAGGAGCAGACGTGACCCTCGAAGCGGCTCGACAGGACGGCGTCCCCGGTCCTCTGTTCGCCCTCGGAGTGGGGCCGGAGGAGGAACGCGTCTACCGCCGCCTGCTGCGTCTGGGGCCCTCCTCGGTGGACGCGGTCGCCGAAGCCACCGGGCTCGCCGTCGAGGAGGCCGACCGGCTGGCGGAGTCGCTGGTGGCGCGCGGACTGCTCACCACGTCGGGGGGCGACCGGAGCCGCTGGATCGCCGTGGCACCACAGATCGGCGTCGAGGCCCTGATCCGGCGCAGGGAGCGCGAACTGTCGGACGCCCGCAGAACGCTGGTGTCCCTGGTGGCCGAGCACCACGACGCCGCCTCCGGCATGTCGGGGCGCGGTGGTCCCGTCGAGCTCCTCAAGACCTCCGAGGCGCTCGCCCGCCGCCAGGCCGAACTGGAGGCCGGCGTCGAGCGGGAGATGATGGTGCTGTCCAAGGCCCCCTTCGTACGGGGCACGGACCGCACCGCGGAGGTCCTCGACCTGCTCGGACGGAAGGTCGAGTGCCGTTCGGTGTACGACCGTTCCGCCCTCGACCGGCCCGGTGCGCTGCGCACCATCACGGCGTACCGGAGCGCCGGGGAGCGGATCCGGGTTGCGGACGGACTGCCCATGAAGATCCTCATCGCCGACCGGAGCGCCGCTCTCGTGCCGGTGGGGCCGCACTGCCCCGGCGAGTGGATGATGATCGGCCGGAGCGACCTGCTCGACGGTCTGGTGACGCTGTTCGAGCTGATCTGGTCGCGGAGCGTCCCGCTCTCCGCGGCCCCGCACCACGACGGCGCCGGGGAGCCGCTGCCCCGTGAGGACGCCGAACTCCTCACCCTGCTCTTCGGCGGTCTCACGGACGCGGCGATCGCGCGTCAGACGGGTGCCAGCGTCCGTACGGTGCAGCGCAGGGTGACCCGGCTGATGCTGCGGGCCGGGGTGCAGAGCAGGGCCCAACTGGCCTGGCAGGCAACCCGGTGGGGGTGGCTGGAGGAGGAGCGGGAGGACTGACGCCCCTCTTCCCGCTCGCCCCGGAGGTGGCCGCGACGCTGCGCGGTGCGGCCGAACCCGCGGCCCTGGGGGCAGGCGTCAGGCACCGGTGGGACGGGTGGGCTCCCGGAACGGTCCGTCCAGTGCCGCCCACTGGAGCAGCATGATCGTCTTGGCGTCCGCGATCTCCCCGCTGCGGATCCTGGCGAGCGCCTCGCCGAAGCCGAGTTCCACGGTCGCGATGTCCTCGCCCTCGGCGGCGATCCCGTGGCCGTCGGCCGCGGAAGCCGTCGGTTCGTAGGGAGCAGCGAAGAAGTGCAGGCGTTCGGTGACGGATCCCGGGCTCATGTAGACCTCGAAGACGGGCTCGGGGACCCCGATGACGTGTCCGGTCTCCTCGGCGGCCTCCCTGCGGATGGCCGCCTCGGGGGCCTCGCCGTCCAGGAGTCCGGCAGCGGTCTCGATCAGCATCCCGTCGGGATGCCCGTTGACGTAGGCGGGCAGACGGAACTGACGGGTCAGCAGCACGGTGCGCCGGTCGGTGTTGTACAGCAGGACCGTCGCGCCGTCGCCGCGGTCGTAGGTCTCGCGCTGCTCCCGGCTCCAGTGGCCGTCGCTGTGCTGGTAGTCGAAGGTCGTCCTGCGCAGCACGTACCAGTCGCAGGAGAGCACCTCCACGTCCTCGACGCGGACCCGCGGGTTGCCGGTCAGGTCCCGGCCGTGCCGGTCCAGTCCGGTGCGTCCACGCCGGTCGGGGGTGTCCAGGCCGGCGGTCATCGGGAGGCCCGGGGCGTCAGGGGGTGGGGGACAGGGGTCACGATGGGCACTCCTCGCGGTGGAAGGGTCGGATCGCTCATTTCTAACATGAGAATGTTAGTTTGCACATTTCCATGTGAGAGTGTTCAGGGGTGTCCTCGAAAGAGGCCGGGGCGGGGGGCGGCCGGTCCCGGCTCGCCGACCGTGCCTCGCCGGGCGACGATGGAGGACGGGACCGGTCCGGGAGAGGCACTTGGGAGGCACCCGTGGCGCACACCCGAACAACCGACGTACTGATCGCGGGCGCAGGCCCGGTCGGACTGAGCGCAGCCGCGGAACTCCGCAGGCACGCGGTGCGCTGCCGTCTCGTCGACCGGCTGCCGGCTCGCCTCCCGTACGCCAAGGCGGTCGGCATCCAACCGCGCACCCTGGAGATCTGGGACCGCATGGGCCTGGCCCGTACCGTCCTGGAAGCCGCCGTTCCGATGCGCGGCCAGCTGATCTACGTCAACGGTCAGGAACAGGCGCGGATCGACCTCCAGCTGCCGCCCGAGGTGCCGTACGGATTCGCCGCGCTGCCGCAGTACGAGACCGAGCGCCTCCTGGAGGAGTACGTCGCGGGCCTGGGCACGGTCATCGAACGCGGCACCGAGCTGCTCTCGTTCACCCAGGACGCGGACGGGGTCACCGCCCGGCTGCGCTCCGCCTCCGGCGCCGAGGAGGAGGTCCGTGCCCGTTATCTGATCGGCTGCGACGGCGCGCACAGCATCGTCCGCAAAGGGCTGGGTCTCGGCTTCGAGGGCGGAGCCTTTCCCGAGGAGTACATGCTGGCCGACGTCGAGGCCGACTGGGACCTCCCGCCCGGCTACGGCGTACGGTCCAGCCACCGCGCCGACGACGGCTCCACCGACGATCTGCTGGTCTGCATCCCGCTGCCCGGCGCGGGGCGCTACCGCATGTCGATGCTGGTCCCCGCCGAACTCTCCACCGAAGCGAAGGACGGGGCGTCCACGCCGGGCAACGACGTCGCGCACGGCCTGGAGCACGGCCGCGCCCCGGAGTTGTCCCACATCCAGGCCGTCGTCGACCGCCTGGCGCCCAGGCCGGCCGCCCTCTCCCGCATGCGCTGGTCCTCCGTCTTCCGCATCAGCCACCGGATCGTCGACCGCTACGGCGACGGCCGCGTCTTCGTCGCGGGCGACGCCGCCCACATCCATCCGCCCACCGGCGCCCAGGGCATGAACACCGGCATCCAGGACGCCTGCAACCTGGCCTGGAAACTCGCCCTCGTCATCAAGGGGGAGGCGGGACCGGCCCTGCTCGCCAGCTACGACGCCGAACGCCGCCCCGTCGGCGAGGAGGTCGTCGGCCGGACCGTCCGGCATGCCACGCACGGCATCGGTGCCGACTCCGACGACCCGCGGACCCTCATGCTCCGCGAGGCCCAACTGCTCGTCGGCTACCGGGACGGACCGCTCGCGGGCACCCCGTACGGGCCGGCCGACGCGCCCCAGCCCGGCGACCGGGCCCCGGACTGCGCCGGCCTGACCACCCCCGTCGCCACCTACCCGCTGCGCCTGCTCGACGTCCTGCGCGACCGCACGCGGCATGTGCTGATCCTGTACGCGGCGGACGCCACCGACCTGGCCCCGGCCGTCGCATCGGCGGCCGGGGTGCGGCTGGTGCCCGGCGACGGCCCGGGCGCCTCGGACGCTACGGACCCCGGGGCCGGCCTGCCGACCGTCGCCGTCCTCGGGCGCGAAGCCGGACCGGCCCGCCCCGACGGGTCGGCCGTCCCCCGATACCGCGACGCCTCGGGCGAGTTCGCCCGGATCTACCACCCCGACGGCGGGACCGGTTTCGTCGTCCGCCCGGACGGACAGCTCGGCGCCCGCTTCCCGCTCGCCGGCACGGCGGCGGCCCTGTCCGCGTACTTCGCAGGCTTGTCCGCACCCGGCTGACCGCCATGCTCGGCCGGGGCCGAGGTGCCCGCAGCGGAACGCGGGAGCCCCGAACGGCCACCGCGTTCAGCGCAGTTCGGCGTACACGATGAGGTTGTCCACCGGGTGCCCCTCGGCATCGAACGCACCGTCGCAGGTGATGACCCGCAAGGTCGGCCGGCCGGTGGCTCCGTAGACCCTTTCGGTGGGGAACGCCTTCTTGCTGACCGTTTCGGTGCCGGTGACCGTGAAGCGCACCGCCTTGCCGCCGGTGTCGCGGACGACGACCACCGCGCCCTTGCGGATGTCCTGGAGATCGTGGAAGACGGCCTTGCCGAAACGGGTGTCGTTGTGGCCGATCAGGACCGCCGCTCCGGGCGCGCCCGGTACTGCTCCGCCGGTGTACCAGCCCGCCGTCATGCCCTGCTCGGCCGGCGGTACCTCCACGGTGCCGTCGGCGTTGAGCCCCAGCCGCATCAGGGAACTGCTCACGCCGACGGAGGGGATGGAGAGCTCGGCGGGTGCCGTGGCGGTCGAGGGTGGCTTCGCCCGCCCGGCCGTCTCCGTGGGTTCCGTCGGCTCGTGCGGCTCCTGAGGCGACGGCCGGGCGGCGGATTCCGTGGCGGACGGTGTGGGTGCGGCCTGTTCGGGCGAGGCGAACGAGCAGCCGGCCAGGGCGACGCAGACAGCGAGGGCGGGCAGCGGTCCGGCAACGCGCCGGAAGCGCGGGGATGTACGGGGCACGAGAGCTCCAGTCGGAGGGGCGGGCGACGACGACGGACCGTGGCGCCGTCCGGTGAAGGACGACGCCACGGTCAGGCCGGCAGGTCAGCCGTTGCGGTGGGCCGCCGAGCGCCGACGTACGACGAAGGTGCCCGCGACCGCGAGCAGGAGGGCTCCGGCGGCGGACCCCACGAGAGCGGTGGTGTCGTCGCCGCTCGTGCTGCCCGGCCGTTCGCCGGCGGCGACGCCGCCGCGGGGCTGGACGGACGGCCGCTCCTCGGGCGTGGCCGTCGCGGGACGGTCACCCGCCGCCACGCCGCCGCGCGGGGCGACCGTGGGCTGCGCGGCCTCGGCGGCGGCCTTCGTCGGCTCCGGCGAGCGCGTGCTCTCGACCGCGGGTGCGGGTGCGGGAGCGGAGGGGCGGGGTGAGGCATCGGCGAAGGCCGCGGCGGACGGGACGAGCACCGCACCGGCCGCGACGGCGGCGAGGACGGCGGTACGCAGGGTGAGACGAGCGGTCATACGGATGGCTCCATTCCAACTCGGCCCCGTGGCGGGCCCGGATGCCGGTTCGCACCGGGCCCGGGGGCATGCCGCCAGGCTGTCCCGAAGGTATGAAGAAGCTGTCAGGATGCTGTGGTCGTCCTATCAGGGCGCGTCCGCGGGGAGCCGCAGGACGAACGCCGAACCCTCCCCTTCGGTACTCGTCGCGCCGACCGTGCCCCCGTGTGCCTCCACGAGCTTCCGGACGATGGCGAGACCGAGGCCGCTGCCTCCCGTACGGCGGCTGCGGGACTTCTCGGCGCGCCAGAAGCGGTCGAAGACGTGCGGGAGGTCCGCGGCGGGAATGCCACTGCCCGTGTCCGCCACCTCGACCACCACGTGCGTCGGGGAACCGGCGTCCGAACCCGCCCCCGATCCGCCCCCGGAGCCGTACGCACGCAAGGTGACGCTCCCGCCCGCCGGGGTGTGGCGTACCGCGTTGGAGACCAGGTTCCCCACCGCCTGCCGGAGCCGGACCGGGTCGGCCCGCAGCACCGGTCCGCGTACGCCGTCGGTGTGCACCGTCAGGCCCACCCCCGCCGCCTCGGCCCGGGCCTGGTGTGCACCGGCCACCTGGTTCAACAGGTCCTCGATCCGCACCCGTTCGGGATGCAGCCGCAGCGCCCCCGCGTCGGCCGCGGCCAGATCCTGGAGGTCGTCGATGATGTGCTGCAGCTGCACCGCCTCCTCCAGCAGCGAGGAGACGAACGCCGGATCGGGATCGGCCAGCCCGTCCTGCGCGGCCTCCAGCCAGCCCCGGATATTGCTCAGCGGCGTCCGCAGCTCGTGCGCGACATCGCTCACCATCGCCTTGCGCTGCTCCTCCAGACGCGCCCGGTGCTCGGACATGTCGTTGAACGCGGCGGCCAGGCGCCCGATCTCGTTGTCCGCGGTGACCGGTACGGAGGCCGACGCCTCCCCGTCCCGCATACGTTGCGCGGCACCCGTCAGCGCCCGCAGAGGCCGCACCAGCCGGGCGCCCGCGAGTACCGAGGCGCCCACGGTGAGGGCCAGCACCAGAGCCGCGACACCGGCGATCTTCGCGGTGTTCGCAGGGGAGAGGTCGAAGCCGGGGACGGTGGTCCCGCCCTCCTCGCCGATGAACAGCAGCGCGGGGGAGGCGACATAGGAACCGAGCTGCTCGCGGCGGGCCGTTCCGACACAGGAGGCGATGGCGCGGTCGCCCTCACTGCTCATCACGGTCGGCTCGGCCGAGGGCGCGACCTCGGCCACGGGGCTCGGCACCGGTGTCGGCGTGGCCTGCGGTCCCCAGGAGAGGTCCTGGTTCAGACGCACGGTGCTGCGGCCCTGGCGTTCGAGACAGGCGTCGGCCAGCCGGTTGAGCGCGCCGAGGGCCTTCGTCTCGGTGCCGGTCGGCTCGTTCAGCGCCTCGGTCTCGCACCTGGTGCCCTGCGCCCGCTCGGGATCGTTCCCCACCACCTGGATACGGGACCGCCCGCTCGGTTCGACGACCACGTCCGAGGCGATCCCGGCCCGGCTCAGGCACTCCACGGTGCGGTCCGCCGCCTGCCGCAGCCTCTCCCGCTCGGCCGCCGACAACCGGAACGGCCCCACCGCGCGCGGATCGACCCGGTCCCCGGCCGCACCGGGCCGGTCGGCGGACTCGGAGGCCAGGACCGTGTCCACGGACAGCGGATCGACGACGGCGGACGCCTGCGGCGGAAGGGGCGGCGCGGAAGCGGGGAGGGCGGAATCGGCGAGCGGCCGGCGGTCCTGCGTGGTCAGGGCGACTCTGCGCCCGGACTGCCGTGCCAGGTCCCGTACGGTCGGGCCGACGCCGTCCCAGGTGGAGTTACGGGCGGCGTAGCCGAGCAGCGTGTCGTAGATCCGGGCATCGGCGGTGAGGTTCCGCCCCTGCTCCTGCCTGATCGCCCCCGAGGTGGTCTGGACGGCGAGCCAGGCGGTCGCCGCCACCGAACAGGCCGCCACGAGCGCCGACACGGCGAGCAGCCGCCCGAACAGGCTCTTGCGGAGCGGCAGCCGGGGCCGCGGCGGAACGGTCCGTCCGTCAGGCACGGTGGTCCGGCTTCGCCGTACCGGCCGGCCCGGGATCGGTCAGCTTGTAGCCGACGCCGAACACCGTCAGGAGCCGCACCGGACGACGAGGTGCGGGCTCGATCTTCTTGCGGAGGTTCATGACGTGCACATCGACCGTACGGGTGCCGATGTAGCGGTCGAAACCGTGGAGCTCCTCCAGCAGCCGCTGCCGGGTGAAGACCTGGTCGGGCCGGGCGGCCATCGCGGCCAGCATCCGGAACTCACCCGGCGTGCACTCCACCGGCTCGCCCCCGACCGACACCTCGTGCCGTTCGGGATCCAGCGCGAGCGACCCCACCCGCAGCACCGGGTCCGCCACCGCTCCCGCGGCTCCCGGCTGACGGGATCGCCGCAGCAGTGTGCGGACCCGTGCCATCAGCTCGCGCGGACTGTACGGCTTGGTCATGTAGTCGTCGGCGCCGAGGTCGAGCCCTAGCAGCAGATCGTCCTCGGTGGACCGGGCCGTCAGCATCAGTACGGGCACCTCGCGGCACTCGGCCCTCAGCACCCGGACCACGTCCAGCCCGTCGGCCCGCGGCATCATGACATCGAGAACGAGCAGGTCCGGCTCCCGGCGGCGTACTTCGTCGAGGGCGGCCAGGCCGTCACCCACCACCCGTACGGCATGCCCTTCCCGTTCGAGGTATCGGCGGACGAGTTCGGCCTGCTTCTCGTCGTCTTCGGCGACCATGACGTTTGCGCACACACGGCCGATCGTAGAGCGACCGTTCGGGCGCCTGTCCGGGCGGGGGCTCTCCGTGCCGCCCGGGGCCGTTCGGCGGACCGGCTGTCAGCCGTCGGCCGACCCGAGCCGCCGCGCCTCCCGCCAGACCCGGGGGGACACCCCGTACGCGCTCTTGAAAGCCCGGCTGAAGTGGGCCGTGGAGGCGAATCCCCAGCGGTGAGCGATCGTCGTGATCGTGTCGCTGCTCGGCGGGACCCGGGAGAGTTCCCGGCGGCAGGCGTCGAGCCGTTGCGCGCGCACCCACGCACCGAAGACGATGCCGCTGCGCGCGAGCACGGCGTACAGATGGCGTACCGAGATGTGATGGGCCCGGGCCACGGAGGCCGGGGACAGGTCCCGGTCGCCGAGGTGGGCGCGCAGGTACTCTACGAGCCGCAGGCCGAGGGAGTCGTGCAGGGCGCCCGCGGCGAGGTCACCGCGGCCCGACTCGCCGGCCACGACCGCACGGATCAGCTCCAGCGTCGGAGACGCCAGGAGCTGCGCGGCGGGGCTCCCGTGGAGCCCCGGGTTCTCCGCGAGGCGCGCGAGGTATCCGGCGGCGAGTCCTGCGATGCTGCCGTCGCCGCCGAGGGTACGGGCCGTCACCGCGCGCAGCGACTCCTCGGGAAGCGCCGTCTCGGCGACCGGTATCCGGAAGAAGTGCATGTCCACACCCTGTTCGAACAGCAGCGTGTAGGGGCGCCGGGTGTCGTAGAAGGCGATGTCGCCGGGGCGCAGGACGGCATGCCGGTCGTCCTGGACCACGGTGCTGTGTCCCGAGACCTGCAGGCTGATGAAGAGGACCGGCTCTCCGTCCTCCTTCACCAGCCGCGGTGTGCGGCGCACGGTCGCCGGATTGGCCCGGACCGAGCTCACCTGCAGAGAGCCGAGCGCGGTGATCGTCACGTCCGCGAACACCTGCTCCGGGTGTCTCGGCAGCTCCAGATGGACCGGAACGACCTGCTCACGGATCGTCTGCCGCAGCGCCTCCGCACGATCGCCGACAGGTAGAGCCGCGGTGGCCCAGGTAGTGGTCAACGGTTCCTCCTCGGCGTGCGGTCGACGAAAGCCAGGTTAGAGACGTGGGAGCCGCTTGTGCTTCTCCTCGGTCCTTTCGGGGCGAGTTGTGCGGAGTGGGACAAGTGTTCTGCGCGTACGGGAAAGCAGCCAGGGCGGGTTGGCCTCCGGCGGCCCCCTTCGTCCGCACGGGCAGCCGTGCGGTGGGTCCGGTCCGGCGCCGTGCGCCGCCGGGTGTGGCCGGACCGGCGCCTTCGGTGCCGCGCCTCCCGTGCGTCGCGGTGCGTTTGCCCAGGCCGGTTCTCGGTTTGCCTCCCTGTGCAGAGGGATTGTCCCGATCTGCTGGGTGTTTGCCGTTCCGTGCAGCGGATTCCTGCCCGACTCCTGACGCCTCCGCAGGTCGGCCAGCATGGCGCGGGTCGTCCCTGGCCGGTCTCGCGATGCCTGGGCGGCGAGGAGGGGGTAACGATGCCGGAGACAGGCGTAGGGGTACGGGCGGATTCCGGGAGGCAGTCCTCCGTCCTGCGGGCCGAACGTGTCGGGCGTGGAGAACAGTGGCAAGCCGTCCGTGACGCACTGGAGTCCGTGGGGGAGAAGGGGCAGGCACTCTTCCTGTCCGGGGAGCCGGGCATCGGGAAGACGGTGTTCCTCGACCAGGTCGCCGGGCTCGCGGCGCGCCGCGGTGCCCGCGTGCTCCGCGTCACCGGCGCGGAGGCGGAGCGCGACCTGGCCTTCGCCGCTCTGCATCAGCTGCTCTGGCCACTGAAGGCCGAGGCTGCCGTGCTCTCCCCGGCCGGCCGGTCGGTGATCGGACGCGTTCTGGGCGACGAGGGCGAGGACACCGCCGCCCCGTACACCGTCGCCGCCGCGGTCCTGCAGGTGCTCGCCGAGGCCGCCCGTGACCGGCCCCTCGTGCTCCTGGCCGACGACTTCCACTGGGTCGATGCCTCCAGCGCCGAGATCTTCCAGTTCGTCCGGCGCCGGCTGTCCGCACTGCCCCTCGTCATGATCGCCGCCGTCCGCGAAGAGGCACTGGACGCAGTGGACTCCGGCGGCGCGGGCGTGATCTGTCTCGATCCACTGGGCGACGACGACGCGCGGACCCTGCTTCATTCATGTCACCCCGAGCTGACCCGTGAGGCGGGTTCCCGGTTTCTCCAGGAGGCCGCGGGCAATCCCCTCGCGCTGGTCGAACTGCCCGCGCAACTGGACGAGAGTCATCGCACGGGCGGGCTGCCCCTGCCGGACCATCTGCCGCTGAGCGAGCGTCTGGAGAGGATGTTCGCGGACCGGATCACGGCCCTGTCCGCTCCGACGCGGTTCGTGCTGCTCCTCTGCGCACTGATGGATCGTGACGGGCAGTCAGCACGTCTCGTCGCCACCGCCGCCCTCGCTGCCGGGTTCCACGGGATCGACCACGAACTGTCCCTCGCCGAGCGGAGCGGCCTCGTTCACCTTGCCGACCTCGAAGAGGGGGGCGCGCGGGTCGGGTTCCGGCATCCTCTCGTCCGCTCCTGTCTGGTGCGCGGAGCCGGCGTGACCGAGCGCCGCAGGGCCCACCGCGCCTGGGCGGACGTGCTGCCTGCCGGTGACGTCCGGCAGGTCACCCACCTGGCCGCCGCCACGTTCGTTCCCGACGAGAGCGTCGCCGCGGCACTGGACGGGGCGGCCCGTACCGCGGAAAGCCGCGGCGGCGACTCGGAAGCCGCCGACCTCTACGCCCGCGCCGCCTCCCTGAGTACTGACCCCGACGCGCGCGGACGCCGTCTCGTCACCGCCATATGCACGGCCGTACGAGGCGGACGGCTCGCGCAGGCCGCCCGCCTCCTCGACGAGGCGACCTGGCACAGCGACTCCGCATACGGCCGCAACGCCCTCGACTTCGCCCGCGCGCTCGTCCGGTTCCACGCGGACGGCGATTTCGGCCCCGCCATCGACCTCGTGCCGCGCATCCTCGCCTCGCTCACGGAGGCGGACGAGACCCTCCTGCGGACGCACGGCCTGATCCTGCTGATGCTGGCTGCGAGCATCACGTCGGACCGGACCGCGTGGCACGCGCTCGCCCCCTGGCTGGACGACGCCGACGGCGTCGTGCGGCTCGCGCACGACGCGTGGCACGACCCGGTCCGCAACGCGCGTGGGGGTGCCGCCCGACTCGCCCGGATCATGGATGGACTCACCGTGGCCCAACAGTCCAGGCATGCATGGCTGTTGGCTTGGGCGGCCGTGGCCCTCGACGCGGTCGGAGATCATACCGAGGCGTGGCACCGGATCGCGGAGAGCCAGTCCTACTGCGTAGCGATGAGCCTCGACGGGGCATCGGCCTACGACGACTACCTGCGCGGGTCCTGGGACCGCTGCGTCGAGCGCTGCCGGCTCGGCGCCGCCTCCGCCCGTGCCCGCGGCTACGCCTACATCGAGCGCGTCTATCGCTACAAAGAGGGCTACGTCCTTGCGGCGCGCGGTCTGCAGGACGAAGTCGACCTGCTCGTATCCGAGTTGAGACCATGGGCGGCGGCCAGGAACCATGCGTTCATCCTGCGGCGCATCTCCGGAATGCAGGCGATGTGCGCACTCGGCCGCGGAGAGAACGAGAGCGCCTACGCGTACGCGTGTGCGGTGACGCCGCCCGGTGTGCTGGCCGATGCCCCTCCCGAGTTCCAGCTCGCCCTTCTCGATCTCGTCGAGGCCGCCGCACGGACCGGCCGGACGGACGAGGCCCGCCGCCATGTCGCCGCCGCCCGCGAAGCAGGCGTCGACGAGATCTCCCCGCACCATGCCTTCCTGCTCGCCGCAGCCGCGGCCTTCGCCTCTCCTGACGCCGAAACGGACGCGACCTGCCGGGCCGCCTGTGCCGTGCCCGGTGCGGAGCATCGGCCCTTCGTCCTCGCCCGGGTCCAGCTGTGGCACGGCGCATGGCTGCGGCGCCGTGGCCGCAGGCCGGAGGCGCGCCGCCAACTGGCGTCGGCGCTGGCCCACTTCACCGCCCTCGGCGCGAAGCCTTGGGCCGACCGTGCAGCCGACGAGCTGAGGGTCGCGGGCGCGGCGGACGGCGCACCCCTGGCGGCGCACCACGCTCCGAACGCTCTGACGGCACAGGAGTCACGGATCGCCGACCTGGTCGCCGAGGGCCTCACCAACCGGGAGATCGCGCGGCGCATGGACCTCTCTCCGCGGACCGTGGGCAGTCACCTCTACCGGATGTACCCGAAGCTGGGGGTCACCAGCCGGGCCGGCGTGGCCAGGGCGTTGCACTGACGGGGTGAGCCGCCGGTCGGCGATTTCTCACCGGGCGGAGGGCGGCTGCGCGGGCGGGGAGCGTGACGACACCGGCGCGAGGCCGTCTCAGTCCTCCTGGAGCATGCGGGCCAGTGCCGCCCGGGACGCGATCCCGAGCTTCGGGAAGATCTTGTAGAGGTGGGCGGAGACGGTCCGCGGCGACAGGCGGAGCTGCGCCCCGATGGCCTTGTTGGTCATTCCGTTCGCCGCGAGCCGCGCTATCCGCAGTTCGTGCGGGGTCAGCAGCGCGGTCCCGCCCGTCGCGGCGGGCACCTGATGGCCCGCCGCGCGCAGTTCGCGCTCACAGCGCTCGACCCACGGCAGAGCCCGTAGCGAACGGAACGTACGGTGCGCCGCGGCCAGTACCTCCCGCGACTCGCGCCGGTGGTGACGGCGCAGCCACGTCCCGTGGGCCAGCCGCAGCCGTGCGAGGTCGAAGACCCACTGCTCGGCGCCGGGCACGTCGTACGCCGCCCGGAAGCAGGCATCCACGTCCACGGCCTGCGAAGAGACCTCCGCCCCCTCGGCGACGGGGCTCCCCGGGACCGGGGCACCCGCGACCTCGGATCGGCTCGGGGCAGACGCGAGCAGCGCGGACGCCGCGACCTGCAGGAAGGCATGGTGCCCGGAGATCTCCGCCATGCGCGCGGCCTCGCCCGCCGCCACGTGCGCGCGGGCCTCCGCCAGGCGTCCCGTGTGCACCGCGGCGTCCACGAGGTCATAGAACGGCAGATGGAACCAGGGCACCCCGCGCGGCAGTTCACCCGGCGGCGTGAGCGCTGCGAAGCTCTCGTACGCCTCGTCGTACCGGCCCTGGGCCAGCGCCGCCAGGCCGTGCAGATAGGCAAGATGGTCGGTGACGAACCGCATCCGGGCCGCGACGGCCGGGCCGCCGATGAGCCGAGCGGTCTCCCTCAGCCCGTCCTCGTCGCCGCGTCCGGCGAGGAAGTGCGCGTAGGAGAGCCTGAAGATCAGGGCGTTGCAGTGATAGCCGAGCTCCTCGGCTGCCTCCGCCTCGCGCAGGCAGGACTCCGCGGAGTCCCAGCGGCCGTGCAGGTAGTTCTGGTACGCCCTCGCCTTGGCGATCGTTCCCTGGGTGGCGTATGCGTGCTGCCCGTGGAAACGGCGCCACAGTTCGCCGTCGCCGAGGTCCACGCCGGACGCCGTCCACAGCAGCAGCCAGGCGCCTCCGGCTTCCTGCTCCGCGCTCAACGTGTCGGCCATGGACAGCAGTTCGGCGGATGCGCCGTGCGCGGTGCGGGCGGGGTCGGACCACGCCCGGTGACAGAGCCGGGCCAGCGGGGACACCTGGTCCAGGTGGCTCGCCAGCGCCGTCCACCCCCGGGGGTCGTCGGTGTACGTGGCGGCCAGCAGCAACTTGAAGAACACCTGCTCGGCGAGGCCCCCGAAGGACTCGGCGCCCGGCTCCGCGAGAGCGTCGAGGGCATGGGGCAGCAGCGTGAAGGACGACTCGAAGTCGACCCGGTGACTCTGGTCGACGTACACCACCGCGTAGGCGAACAGCGGCGCGACGTCCCGCGGTACGGGCCCCCTCTTCAGCTGCTCCACCAGCCGCGCCGTGTACCGCAGCCGGCCGCCGCGTGCAGCGGCCACCGCCGCCCAGGTGAGGCGACGGGCGCGGGCGTCCGGATCGGTACTCAGCGCCGCCGCCCGGTCCAGCAGCAGGGCGCCTTCCGCGTCGCCGCCCCGCCTGGCGATGCGTACGCCCGCCTCCTGCAGACGCGCTGCCAGCTCCTCGTCGGGCAGGAGCGTCGCGGACGCCTCGTGCGTCAGACGCCGTGGGTCGTCGGCGGCCAGCTCGGCGGCCAGCGCGCGGTGAGCAGCACGCCTTTCGCGACCCGAGGCGGTGGCCACGACGGCGCTCCGCACCAGGGGGTGACGGAAGACGACGCGGCCCGAGGCGTCGAGCCGGGCCAGGCCGCTCGCCTCGATCCGGTCGAGGACCTCCTCGGCACGGTCACCGGCGAGTGTCCGCAGCCGGCTGCCGGTCTGCCAGGCCGTCGGCCCGTCGGCCAGTGCTGTCAGCAGCAGTACCTGCGCCGCTTCGCCGGACAGCGATCCGATCCGGTCGGCGAACAGGCGCTCCAGACGCTGCCCGAGCGGCAGCCGTTCCGGCAGCGGGACAATGCCCTTCATCTCGTCGGGATGGAGCTGGCGGGGCAGTTCCATCAGGGCCAGGGGATTGCCGCCCGCGTCCGCCAGGACCCCGTCGGCGGCTCCGGCCGCGAGGGCCGGATGCCAGAGGCGCAGCAGTTCGCCCGCCTCCGCCGGCCGGAGCGCCCCGACGTGCACGGGCTTCGCCGGCCACCCCTCGACCGCGGTGCCGTCCGGCCGGCTCGCGCTCAGGATCACCACGTCCAGGTCGGTGATTCTGCGGTGCAGGAAGGCGAGGACCCCTGCACTGGAGGAGTCCACCCAGTGCAGGTCGTCCACGACGATCAGCAGAGGCTTCCTACGGGCCTCGTCGGCCAGCAGGGCCAGGGCCGAGGCCCCGACGAGGAAGCCGCCCGGAGGCAGTCCTTCGCGCAGGCCGAGTACACACTCCAGTGCGTTGCGCTGCCGCGGAGGCAAGGCGTCCGAGTGCTCCAGGAGCGGCCACAGAATCTGATGGAGTGCTCCGAAGGCGAGATCCGCCTCCGCCTCCGCGCCCACCGCGCGCAGGACCGTGAACCCGTCTGCGCGGGCCCGCTCCTCCGCCCACTCCAGCAGGGCCGTCTTGCCGATGCCTGCGTCCCCGCGCAGCAAGGTGCCCGAACCGCCGGCGCCCGTACGCGCGGAGTCGAGGGCGTACCGCAACGCGCCCAGCTCGCGCTGCCGACCGACCAGAATCCGGCCCTCCGGAACTGGCATCCGGACCACCCCCCACACCTCTCGGGCATGTGCCCGCCCACCACCCCTGAGTCCTGTGCGCGGGGCCGGTCCCACCCGGCGCCCTGGACCAGTATCGCCGCGGGTGGGCTGCGTCGGGAGGTCGACCAGGAGGTTCCGGCGGGCCCCTTCGGTGGGTACGGGACCTCAGCGGCGGTCCGTACGTCGCGTCAGGCTGCGTCGCCTCCCGTCCTGTCACCTCTCGTCCCGTCGGCGAACCGCCGGACGAAGGCGAGGGCCGTCTCGGCGACTTCACGCCAGCCGCTGTCGATGGTCAGCGCGTGGCCGCGTCCGGAGATCTCCGCGATCTCCGTCACCGAACTCCCGTTCTTCAGCTGCTTCTTGTAGGAAGCGTGGGCGATCGCCCACGGCACGGTGTGGTCCTTCTCGCCCGAGATGACCAGCAGCGGACCGCGTTCGGGATTCAGGGTGTCGACCCGGACCTCGGTCCACGGGTTGACGTTGGCCGCGGCGGCCTGGAACAGCGGTTCCCCGGAGGCGGGGACGGCGAATTCCGAGTAGAGCGCCCGTGCTTCGTCCTCGCTCACGGCGTTGGCGAAGGAGTAGCGGAACTGCTCGTAGGTGAGCGGGACCGCCCGGTGGTAGTTCGCCGGGTTCCCGAGGACGGCGCTCGCGGCGCGCAGCGACGACAGCGGCAGCGGCAGGACTCCCCGGAAGGGGGCGGGGTCGATGGCTACGGATGCCCGGGAGAGCCCGCGCCCGGCGATGATCTGGGTGATCAGGCCGCCGAAGGAGTGCCCGACCACGACGGGGGTGCGGTCGAGCTTCTCGATCAGTCCGCAGAAGTGGTCCGCCACCTCGCCGACGCCCTTGCCGGCGAAGACCTCGGGGTGGGCGTTGGCCTCGGCCACGGTGTCCGGGTCGTCCGGCCAGCCCGGCGTGAGCGGCGCAAATCCGGCCGCCTCGAACACGTCCGCCCACCGGTCCCAGCTGGTGGGCAGGAGCCAGAGGCCGTGCACGAAGACGACCGGGATGCGCCCGGAGGCGTTGGCCCGCTCCACCTGCGCGAGATCGCGAGCGTCACCAGAGCTGCGGGTATGGGGAGTTGAGGTCATGGTTCTTCCTCCGGAGAAGGGGACGGATCAGTTGCGTACGTGGTGCGCGGCGGACCGGATGAGTCCGGCCACGGCGTCGGGGTGGCTGTGGAGCGGCAGATGGGAGCTGCGTACCTCCACGCTGTGCGATCCGGCCCGCTCGGCCTGGAAGCGCTGGAGTTCCGCGGGGATTCCGCGGTCCTGGGTGCTGATCAGGGCCCACGAGGGCAGGGACCGCCACGCCGCCGAAGTCACCGAGTCCCCGAACGCCGTTGCGCTGAGCGGACGTTGGACGGCCGCCAGGGTCCGGGCGACCTCTCCCCGGACGTCCTGGGCGAACACGTGGTGGAATCGGTCCGGCCGGATGTAGAGATCCAAGCCGGGCGAGCCGTCCGGTGCCGGAGCGGGCACCTGCGTCAGAGCCGGGGCCAGTTGCGAACCGGGAAATCGTGCGGACAGTTCGCCGAGCACCTCGCCGGCGTCCGGCATGAACGCCGCGACGTAGACCAGGGCCCTCACATCCGCGTCGGCGCTGCCGGCGGCCTCCGTGATCACGGCCCCGCCGTACGAGTGACCGGCCAGCACCACGGGGCCGTCCACGCCCGCGAGTACCGCCGCGACCTGCGCGGCGTCGTGACGCAGTCCGCGCAGCGGGTTGGCGGGGGCGACGACGTCGTATCCCTGCCGGTGCAGTCGGCCGATGACAGGGGCCCAGCTGGAGGCGTCGGCGAACGCGCCGTGCACGAGAACGACGGTGGGTTTTCGCCCGGCGCCGTCGGCGGCGGCCGGTGGGGACCCGGCTGCCGCGGCGGTGCCGGGCAGCGCGGTCAGTGCCGCTGCGGCTGCCCCGGCGCCTGCGGCGATCGCCGCTCGGCGGGAGATCACGTGATGGTCGGACATGCGGGCATCGCTCTCTTTCGGATTGATCCGGGTCGTGCCCGAAGCACCGCAGGGGCACGGAAAGGACGCTAGGTCCGTGGGCGAGGCCACGGTCGGCGCGCGGTGCACACCCCCTTGACGCAACGCGCACACCTCGGAGCGACCGGCGCGGGGCGCCTCAGGACCAGCTCCGCACCGGCCCGTGCGCCGCTCACGGTGTCGGTCGCCCTCTCCGCCACGGCATACGAACGCGCCCGGTGATCCGCATGACCGGGGTCGTCGAATGACGGTCATTCGACCTAATCGCGCCGGTCCGCGCGTCGGCACACTGCCCGTAAGGACCAGCGCGGTGACCGTGCCCGATCCGGCGGTCCGTACGTCGTCGGGGAGCCGGGCGGGGCCGGCCCGATCGCCGTCGGCCGAGGGCCGGGGGCCGGAACGAGGAGCACGTATGGAAGAGGTACTCCGCACATCCTTCGCCCCGGGCGGAGACGGCGTCGACGCCTGGGGTGAGGCCCTCGGGCGGTGGCTCGCACCCGTGCAGGTCACCCCGCGCGTCACGCACCCGGCCGAGGCGACGCTCACCGTCACGCACTTCGGCTATCTGAGCCTCCTCGCCGCGGAGGCGGGCCCGATGCGCCTCAGCCGTACCGCACGCCTGATCTCGGGGCCGGAGGCCCCCGCGAGCCGGACGGCCGGGAGGCGTTACGCGGCCGTGGGCCCTTTGACGAGCGCGGATGCCGTCGCCGTGGTCCTGCAGGAAGCGGGAGACGGCGCGCTCACCCAGGACGGCCGCAGCACCGCGCTGCGCGCGGGTGACACGGCCGTCGTCGACCTGCGCCGCCCGTTCTGCCTGGAACAGCGCAGTTCCTTCCGGGCGTTGCTGCTGCGGGTGCCGGAGCACGCTCTCGGGATCCCCGCCGACCGCCTGGAACGGGTCACCGCGCGGGTGGCCGCCCCCGGTGGCGCCGGCCTGTTGGCGTCCTACCTGTCCGGCCTCGCTGCCGCCGTCGTGCAACTCCCCCCGAGGACCGGCGACCTGCTGGCCGGTACCACGGTCGAGTTCGTCGCGACCCTGGCCGACGAACTCGCCGGGGACGACTACCGGCACCGCGGGGCCGCCCGCGACCGCCTCGTGCCCCGGATCCGCCGCTACATCGACCACAACCTCGGGGACGCGGACCTCGCCCCGGACCGGATAGCCGCCGCCCACCACATCTCGGTCCGCTACATGCACCGGCTCTTCGAGGGGGAGGAGCTGACGGTGGGACAGCTCATCCAGCGACGACGGGTCGAGGAATGCGCACGGGAGCTGTCGCGGCGAGGCCGGGCACGCCCCAGCATCTCCGCGGTCGCCATGAGGTGGGGATTCCCCAACCCGACCCACTTCAGCCGCACGTTCAAGGCGGTGTACGGGGTGTCGCCCCGCCGGTGGCGCCCGGCCGGAACGGCCCAACTCCCCGTACCGGCAGGGGATTGCAGTCAAACGACCTACTGCGCGGACTGAGCCTGCCCGGACGATGGCAGAAGCGCTCTCGGAGCTCGGGCGCGCGGCATCCTGCCGCGGGCTCCGGATCATCCGCCCCCTCGTGACCGCCCGTGGAGGAAGCCCGTGCACCTCGCCGCCTCACGTTCGTCCGTCATCGGCGTACTCCTGCCCGCCGGCCCCGATCGGACGACCTCCTCCGGGGCCGTCACCGCGGCAGGCCGGGAGGCCGCCCGGAGCTCCGGTCCCACCGGCTGGAGCGTCCGGACCGTCTTCGGCCGGGCCGCCACCCGTGTCCAGACAGCCTCCCTCGACGGCCGGGACGCGCACGGTGCGGCGCAGACGGAGGACGCTGGCCCGGCCCTTCACGACCGCCCACCCGTATTGACCCTCGGCCAAGGCCCTTCCCGTCCACCCGAGACCGTCCTCTGCCTCGTCCGCAGGGGCGCAGTGACCGTGGCCGCGCTCCGCTCCTCCGGCACGGCAGGATCCGCTGTCCCGCTCGTCGTCGAGGAGGGAGGCGCGTTCGTCGTCGACGCCCACGGGCCCGTCCCGCTCGCTCCGCTGACCGGACTCTGCGAACTGCTTCTTCTCCGGATCGGTCACCCCTGCCTCTTCAGGAACGATGCGCCCGCCGACCGTGCGACCGGGACCCCGTTGCCCGTGCCCGGTTCGGAAGAGCCGCTCGACGTCACCCGCACCGCCACAGCGGCGCTGCTGACCCCGCTCCTGCTCGCCCTCGCCGCCCGGCGGCCCGAGTCGGCCTCGCAGCTGGCATCCGACCGCCTCGCGTGTCACCTGGCCGACCTCCTGGCGACGCTCCTCGCCGAGGTGGAGGAGCGCGCGCTCACCGACGCGGGCCGGGAGAGCGCGGTCCGGCCGGGCGATCGCCGCCTCCTGGCCGACATCCGTTGGTGGGTGAACCACCATCTGGGGGACCCGGGCCTCCGCCCGGAGGCGGTCGCGGCAGCGCACTACGTGTCCGTCCGCCGTCTGCACAAGCTCTTCGAGCACGAGGGCGGAACCGTCAGCCGGTGGATTCAGCAGCGGCGGCTGGAGGAGTGCCGACGCGAGCTCGGCCGCAGTGACCGTACGGAGATGAAGGTGTCAGCCGTGGCCCAGCGTTGGGGGTTCGCCAGCCCGGCCCACTTCAGCCGCGCGTTCCGCATTGCCTACGGGCTGTCCCCCCGCGTCTGGCGCGAGCTTCGCACCGGCGTGGTCCTCTGACGCACCACGGGAGGACCACCTGGGCCCCACGCCGGACCGCACCGTCTCCGTGTGCGTGTGTCAGCCCGCTCGCACGGCGGGCGGTGCCACGAACCCGCACCGCCCGCCGCGCCTGCTCGCCGCTGCCGGACCAGGCGGGGAAGTTCCAGGAGACACCGCCCCGCGCGCCCGCGGGACGGTCGACGGTGATGTCGTCGTGGGGGCCCGGCCGGTCCGTGTAGTGCACGACATCGCCGGTGACCAGGGTGACGTCGTACGTAGGCTGCCGCGCGGCGTCCGACGTTTCCACGGGGGCGCGGTCCGACGTTTCCACGGCGGCGCGGGTGTCGCTCGCGTCGGCGGGCGGCGAGAACAGCAGTGCGCCACCCAGGAGCAGGGGCAGGGCGGCGGCTGCGGGTAGACGTCGGCGTCTTCGCTGAGAATTCATGCCTCGGAACTGCACAGGCGCGGGGGCCCGTACGCGCGTAACCGGTGGCAAGTGGACGACATGGCGCCAGGTCGCCACCGGGCGGACACGCTGCCGGATGGCTCAGACCGCGACATCGCCGGGCTAGTTGATGCTGTTGTTCACGACGGGTGGGAGGGCTGGGACCTGATGACAGCGACGCAGCACAGCACAGCCAGTGCCAGAGCAACGGCCGCCGGCCCGGCGCCCGCTTCCGCGGCCGAGGCGGGGAGCAGCCGATCCGTGGGGTCGACCACGCCTTCGGGATCGAAGACCATCGTGAGGTGGTGCCCCGTGCGCACCGCGCTGCCGCAGCTCCTCCACGCCTCGACGGCGACCGGCGTGCTGTCCAGCAGCCGCACGGAGCAGGAGTTCTTGACGTAGTTCCTTCCTTCGTAGCGGTGGACATGGACCTCGGTCACCACCACGGTCCTCGGTCGGCCACGGGCTGCGAGTACGGCTTCCGCCGCCTGATCCGGAACCCACCAGGCCAGCACCCCGCCGAGAACGGCCACCCCGACCAGCAGAACGCGCCCGGCATGGGTGAAGAAGAGGTAGACGGCAGAGGCCAAGGCCACGACACCCCCGACGCCGGTACCGAGGGCGCCGTGACCGGTCAGTACTCCGGCTGTCCCGGCCCCCACGACGAGACCGGCAGACGTCAGTCCCAGCAGCACCCCCTTCACCACGAGCCGTGCGGCCGGCCGCCCTGTCCATGGGGCAGGGCCCCACATGCGGGCGCGATGGTCGTCGGCAGCCCCGAGGCGCTCCGATTGGGGATCGCTCATGTTCTCCGTCCATCACGGTTCAGCCTTCACCCTCGGGCGACGCAGTACCTCTGGTCCCGTGGGACGACGTCGCCCAACACTGCGGTGCCGGGACCCACTTCATACCTGACGACGCGTGGAGACCGGACTGCGGGGGCAGGCCGGGCGTCAGTGAGGCAGGCCGACGGCCCGTTCCCCGTTGCGGCGTTGCTGGATGACGACGGCGATGACGAGGAGGGCGCCTTGGGCGACGTTCTGCCAGAAGGTGTTGATGCCTTCGACGGTGAGGCCGTTCTCGAGGCAGCCGAGGAGGGCGACGGCGAGCAGCGTGCCGCCGATGCCGCCCTTGCCTCCCTTGAGGGCGGCGCCGCCGAGCGCGGCGGCCGTGATGGCTTTGAGTTCGAGTCCCTCGCTGCCGGAGACGGGCTGGCCCGAGCCCGTGCGGGCGGTCAGCAGGACGCCGGCGACGGCGGCGACCACTCCGATGAGGGTGTAGACGAAGATCAGGTACTTGTTGATGTCGATGCCGGCGAGGCGGGCTGCGGTGTCGTTGCCGCCGATGGCGTAGAGGTTGCGGCCGATGTCGGTGTACTTGAGCAGCAGGTGGACGGTGAGGGCCACGACGATCAGGATCCAGACAATGACGGGGAGTCCGGCCATCTTGCCCCGGCCGAGGAAGATGAAGACGTCGTTGTTGAGTACGTAGCCCTGGGCGCGTCCGTCGGACAGGAGTTGGGCGAGTCCCTTGTAGGCGGCCAGGCCGGCGAGCGTGGCGATGGTCGGATTGACGCGTCCGTAGACGATGATCAGGCCGTTCAGTGCGCCTATGACCACTCCGACGCCGATCGCGGCCGCCATGCCGAGGAAGGCGCCGGACCCGGTGCCGGTGAACACCATGGCGCTGACGACGGAGGCCACGCCGACCTGCGAGCCGACGGAGATGTCGAGGCCGCCGCAGATGATGACGACGGTCTGCACGATCGCGAGCAGTCCGGTGATGGTCGCCGCTTCGGCGATGACCTGCATGTTGGACAGGCTCAGGTAGTTGTCGTTGAGGACGCCGAACAGGACGAGGACGGCGAGGAGCGCACCGATGAGGCTGATGTTCTGACCGTCGAGGCCGGCGACGAACTTCGGGCGGCCCGAGGTGGGGCCGTCGCCCTGGCGGCCCTTCACGGCAGGGTCGGGCGTGCTGGTGAGGGTCATGAGGGGGCTCCGGGGGCGGTGCCGACGATGTCGTCGGTCATGGCGAGTTGGAGGATGGCTTCTTCACTGGCTTCGTTGCGATCGAGTTCCCCGGTGATCCGGCCGCCCTGCATGACGAGGACCCGGTCGGCGAGGCCGAGGAGTTCGGGGAGTTCGGAGGAGATGACGAGCAGGGCGACACCCTCGGCGGCGAGGTCGGCGATGATCTGGTAGATCTCGGCCTTCGCACCGACGTCGATGCCGCGCGTCGGTTCGTCGAGGATGAGGACCTTCGGCTTGCGGGCCAGCCATCGGGCCA
This sequence comes from Streptomyces sp. NBC_00234, assembly GCF_036195325.1. NCBI lineage: Bacteria > Bacillati > Actinomycetota > Actinomycetes > Kitasatosporales > Streptomycetaceae > Streptomyces > Streptomyces sp. NBC_00234. The sequence continues at coordinate 7,230,685 of NZ_CP108101.1, forward strand.
GGACGACCTTCTGCTGATTGCCGCCCGACAGTTTGCGGACCTCGTGGTGGATCGACGGGGTGCGGACCCGCAGCCGGTCGGAGTACTCCTGCGCGAGCCGGCGTTCGGCGGTGCGTCGGATGAAGCGGAAGCGCCGCAGCCGGTCCAGTACGACGAGGGAGGTGTTGTCCTTGACGGACTGTCGCAGGAACAGCGCCTGGGCCTTGCGTTCCTCGGGGGCCAGCCCGAGTCCGGCGCTGATCACCTCGCCGGGCCGGCCGCTGCGCAGCCGGGTCCCGTCCAGGGTGGCGGTGCCGCTGTGCACGGGCAGATCGCCCGCGAGCGCGAGGGCGAGTTCCGAGCGTCCGGCCCCGATCAGGCCCGCCAGGCCGACGACTTCACCGGCGTGCACCTGAAGCGAGATGCCGGTGACGTCGTCGGTCGTGAGGTTCCTGACGTCGAGAACCAGCCGGTCCGTGGCGACCCGTTGGCGTACGAACATGGCGGACAGGTCGCGGCCCACCATCAGGCGCACGAGCTCACCCTCGTTCGTGGATCCGGCGTCCTGCACGCCGGCGAGGCTGCCGTCGCGCAGGACGGCGACGCGGTCGGCGAGCTGGAAGATCTCCTGCATGCGGTGCGAGACGTACACGATCGCGATGCCCTGCTCGCGCAGTCGCCGGATCAGCGCGAACAACGCGTCCACCTCATGCTCCGACAGCGACGAGGTGGGCTCGTCGAACGCGATGAGCCGCGCTGCCGTCCCGCCGGTCAGCGCGCGCATGATCTCCACGAGCTGCCGCTGCGCCGGTGTGAGCTGCGAGCCGAGCAGGTCCGGGTCGAGGACGTGCGCGAAACCCAGCCGCTCCAGGTCGGCCCGGATGCGCCGGTCCAGTTCGGCCCGGTCCAGCACCCGTCCGCGCCTGTGGGGCAACGTGCCCGCGTAGACGTTCTCGGCGACCGAGATGTGCGGGATGATCTCCGGCTCCTGCGGGATGATCCGGATGCCCGCGGCGCGGGCATCCGCCGGAGAGGAGAGCGCGACGGGCTCCCCGTCGATCAGGACGTGTCCCTCGGTCGGCTGGTGGTCGCCCGTGAGGATCTTCAGCAGGGTCGACTTTCCCGCCCCGTTCTCACCCATCAGGGCAGTGACCCGCCCGGCCGGGAAACCGAGGGTGATGCCGCCGAGCGCCTGCACTGCGCCGAACCGCTTGACGAGGTCCGCCACCCCGACGGCAGGGGATGGAGACGCTGCTTCGGACGGGCTGCCGGGGGATCCCGGGGAAGGGGTCGGTGGGTGGGCTTGGGTCATGGGTCGGTTCACCTCGAGGGCATGGGGCAGGTGTGGTCGGAGGTATCCGCACGCATCGGGAAGCGGGTGGGGGGCACCGGCAGGCGGCCGTTCGGTGGAGGCCGCCGGCCGGAGCTCTCAGCCGCAGGTGAGCCCGACGTCCTTCCACGAGGCGTGGTCGACCATGGTGGTCGGGGCGAACGCCTCGGCGGGGAAGTCCTTGCCGTTCTTGAGCTTGTCGTACATGGTCTGGACGGCCAGGGCGCCGACGTCCTTGCCGTTGATGAACAGCGCCGCCTTCATGCCGGTCGGCTTGTCCGACTGCCATTCCTTGCAGGCGAGGTAGGCACCCAGGCCCACGCCGATGACGTGGGCGGGGCTGACACCGGCGTTCGCGAGTGCGGTGACGCCGCCCATGACGTTCTCGTCGTTGCAGCCCCAGATCACCCAGTTCTTGACGCCGGAGTTGGCGGTGACCGTCGCGGCGATCTTGTCCTGTGCACCGGTGGGCGTGTTGTCGGTGGGTACGTCGATGGTCTTCACGCCGGGCACGGCCGCGTCGAAGGCGTGCTTGGCGGCGTCGACGCGCTCGCCGCAGACGGTCACGTCCTGCTTCCATGCCGAGACGACGCGGGTGTCGGCGGCCGTCCAGCCGGCCTTCTCGAACTCGGCGGCGGCGCGCTTGCCGACCTCCTCGCCCATCTGGGCGCCGCTGAACCCGATCCGCGGCACCAGGTCGTCCTTGGCGCAGGCGGCCGGGTCCGGGCCTGTCGTGCAGATCTGGTCGTCGGACGTCAGCAGTGCGACCTTGCCGTCCCTCGCGGTCCGGACGACCTGCGGGCCGACCGCCGGGTCCGGGACGACGACGATGACCCCGTCGCTCTTCTGTGCGACCGCCGACTGGACCTCACTGACCGTCTTGTTGGCGTCGTTGCCCAGGTTGACGACCTTGAGGTCGATCCCGAGCTTCTTCGCCTTCTCCTGCGCGCCCGCGGCCTCGCCGATGAAGTACTCCTGGTCGCCCTGCTTCTGCAGGTACGTGATCGAGATCTTGCCGCCGACCTCGGAGACCCGGTCGTCGGTTGCGGCCTCCTTGCCCGATGAACACGCCGTGCCCATACCGAGGGTGAGCAGCAGGCCGGTGGCTACGGCGGTACGCCGAGAAGTGGAACGGAACATCGGGGGCTCCTTCGTGCGGGCAGCGACCGCCGCTTCAGAGATGTGCGGGGGTCGGTTCGAGGAGAGGAAGGAAGACGCTGCCGGCTTCGAGTGCTTCGGCAGGGAACCCAAGACCTCTCTAAATCAAACAGGTTCCAACGTTTAGTTACATAACACAATGTGATGTCTTGGGCGTCAAGGGGATGGGCGGGCCGAGATGAGTTCGTAATCTTTGGTCGGTCTAATTCATGAAATGCATGCAGAAAACCCCCAGTTGGCCCGCGTGGCACCGATGTGGGTGCCACGCGAAGGCTCACTGGGGGTTAATGGGATCCGTGCGAGATGGCGAGGGATCGTGTGATTCAAACAGAGCCGCACAAGGTGCGGTAGATGGCTACTTGTTGACGGTGAAGCCCTGCTCCTTGCCGTACTTGACGCTGGCCTCCTGCCAGGCGTTCAGGCCGTCCCTGAGCGGCGTGGAGGAGACGTATGCCTTGCCGACGGTGTCGTTGAAGACGGAGTTGGCGTACACCTGATACGGGAGGTAGGACCAGTCGGCGCCGACGTTGTTGGCCGATTCGGCAAAGAGCTTGTTGGCCTGCTGCCCGCCGAAGTACGGGAACTCCGTCTCCAGGAACGCCTTGGACTCGAGGTCTGCACTGGTGGCGGGGAAGGCGCCCTGGGCGACGCGGGAGGTCGCGCCGGCGCCGGTCGTGGCGTACTCGATGAACGCGTAGGCGAGTTCCTTGTTCTTGGCGCCGTCCGGCATGGCGAGAGAGCTGCCTCCGTTCTCGGCGCTGGTCCTGTCGCCCTTGGTCCACTGGGGGAGCGGGGCCACGCGCCAGTCGCCGGACGCCGCGGCGACGCCCGAGGCGAAGCTGGCCGGCATCCACGCGCCGATGGACAGGGTGGCGATGGAGCCGCTCGCCAGGCCCTGGTACCACTCGTTGCTCCAGGAGCTGACCGGGGAGACCAGGTCCTCGTCGAGGAGCTTCTGCCAGGTGTCCGCGTACTTCTTGGTGCCGGCGTCGCCGAAGTCGACGGAGACCTGGGTCCCGGCGCTCTTGTACGGGCGGCCTCCGGCCTGCCAGATGAGGCTGGTGGTGGCGCCTGCGTCGCCGGTGTCGTTGGTGATGAAGATCTTCGGGTCCGCCTTGTGCAGCGTGCGCGCCGCCTCGACGTACTCGTCCCAGGTGGAGGGGATCGTGATGCCGTGCTTGTCGAAGACCTTCTTGTTGTAGAACAGCGCCATGGGGCCGGAGTCCATGGGCAGCGCGTACACGGCCTTGTCGTAGGTGACCGCGCTCCAGGGGCCGGGCGTGAAGGTCTTGTTCTGGGCCGCGGCGCCGAAGGAGGCGAGGTCCTCCATGGAGTGGGCTATGGCGAACTGGCCGAGGGCGTAGTACTCGACCTGTGCCACGTCGGGGGCGCCGGAGCCCGCGGTGATGGCGTTCTGCAGGGCGGTGTACTGCTTGTCACCGGTGCCCGCGTTGACCAGTTCGATGTCGACCTCGGGGTACTTCGCCTCGAAGTCCTCGGCCACCTTCTTGAGCGTGGGTTCCCAGGCCCATACGGTCACCTTTCCGCCCTTCTCCAGTGCGGCCTTGACGTCCTGCGGGCTGCTGCCGCTCTCGCCGTCGCCGGCGGGGGAGCCGCAGGCGGTCGCGGTCAGAGCGAGGGTGGAGACCACGGTGAGGGCGCCGAGCAGTCTGCGGGTGCGGTGCGTTCTCATGGGATGTGCTCCTGGTCGGTGGTGCGGGTGGACGGGGAAGGATCACGATCGGGACGGGCGATCCGGATCGGGCGGACCATCCGGATCGGGCGGACCATCCGGATCGAGCGGTGCGGATCGGTTCAGCAGGGGGCGGTCATTCCTTGACGCTGCCCGCCGCCAGGCCGGACTGCCAATAGCGCTGGAGCAGCAGGAAGACGGCCACGATCGGGACGATCGTCAGGAGGGAGCCGGTGACGATGAGGTCGAAAACGGCCTCGCCGCCGGCGGTCTGGGCCTGCGCGTTCCACGCGTTGAGGCCGAGAGTCAGGGGGTACCAGTCCGGGTCCTTGATCATGATCAGCGGCAGGAAGTAGTTGTTCCAGGTCGCGACCATGGAGAACAGCAGCACGGTGACGGTCCCGGGCATCAGCAGCGGCAGTGCGATCCGGAAGAAGGTGCGCAGCTCGCCGGAGCCGTCGACGCGCGCGGCCTCCAGCAACTCGGTGGGCACCGCCTCGGCGGCGAAGACCCACATCAGGTAGAGCCCGAACGGGGAGACGAGGGAGGGAATGATCACGGCCCACGGGGTGTTGGTCAGGCCCATGTTGCTGAACATCAGGAAGGTGGGGACGGCCAGGGCGGTTCCCGGGACGGCCACCGCCCCGATGACGACGGCGAAGACGGCGCGGCGGCCGGGGAACTGGTACTTCGCCAGCGCGTAGCCGCCCAGGACGGCGAGCACGGTGGCGCCGCCCGCTCCCGCCGCGACGTACAGCAGCGTGTTGAGGAACCAGCGGACGAAGACGCCGTCGTCGTAGGCGAGGGTGCGGGAGATGTTGTCCCAGAGGTTGAAGTCGTCCGCGAACCACAGGCCGAAGGAGTCGAAGAGACCGTTCTGGTCCTTGGTGGCGTTGACGACCAGCCAGAGCAGCGGGACCAGGGTGTAGACGAGCACGAGGCCGGTGACGAGGGTGAGCGGGATGCTCGGGCGTGGGTTGAGCGGAGTGTGGGGAAGTCTTCTGCGCTTCCTCGTGAAGGCGTCCGAGGTCCGGGAGTCACTCGCCGTCGTGGGCGCGGCCGGGGAGCCGGGTTCGGGGGAGGGGGCGGAGGACCCGGGTGCGACGGTGGTGAAGGAGGAGGTCATGGCTCAGCCCTTCCGCATGCCGCGCAGCTGCACCGTGTACGCGACGATCGCGGTGATCACGCCCATCACGATGGCCACGGTGGCGGCGTAGTTGTGCTGCTGGCCGGAGAAGGACAGCGAGTACGTGTACAGGTTGGGGGTGAAGTCATTGGTGATCGCGTTGGGTGCGAGCTTCTGCAGGATGCTGGGCTCGTTGAAGAGCTGGAAGCTGCCGATGATCGAGAAGATCGTGGCGATGACGAGCGCGCTGCGGATCGCGGGGAGCTTGACCGACGCGATGACGCGCCATTCGCCGGCGCCGTCGATCGCGGCGGCCTCGTAGAGCGAGCGGGGCACGACCTTGAGCGCCGAGTAGAAGATCAGCATGTTGTAGCCGACGAACTCCCAGGTCACGATGTTGCCGATCGAGGCCAGCACCAGCGATGGGGAGAGCGGGTTGGGCAGGGACACGCCGAACGCGTCGTTGATATTGCCGACCAGGCCGAACTGGGTCCCGTAGATGAACCCCCACATCAGGCTCGCGACGACGGCCGGTACTGCGTAGGGAAGAAAGAGGGACACGCGGAAGAAGGACTTCCCGTAGAGCCTCCCGCTGTCGATGGCCAGGGCCACCAGCAGCGCGATGCCCAGCATGATCGGCACCTGCACAGCCAGGAACAGCCCGACGCGCGCCAGACCCTCCCAGAACTGCGGATCGGTCAGGGCCTGCCGGTAGTTGTCCACGCCCACGAAGGACCTGCCGCCGATCAGCCGGTCCTTGAAGAGGCTCAGGTAGCCGGCGTATCCGATCGGTGCCAGGAAGACGAGTCCGAAGACCGCGACGAACGGGCCGGCGAATCCCCACCCGACGAGGCCGTGCCTCCCGAGGGGGCGGTGCCGTCGTGGCCTGGGTGGTGGGACTGCCTGTGCGGACGTCGACAGCAGCGTCATGGTGGTTCCTTGCGTCGTTGACCGACCGGTCGGGAACGGAGTGAGGGAGGCAGAGGGCCTCGGGCAGGAGTGCCGAAGAAGCTGATCCGATGGGTCATGTTTACGTAATCATCGGTGGCTTGATGGTGCCACCGCCGTCAGATGGGCGTCAAGCACGGCGCGGTAGCGAACACATGGGATTGAGGTGACGGCTCAGCGCGCGGTGCCCGGTCCGGGTGGGGGAACCCGTCCGTCCGTACGGCGCGGACGCGGATTCTCGACGGTGCTCGCACGGAGCACGGACCGTACAGCCCTGGCCGACCCGCCGGTTCTCGCCCCGCGGCCGGGCGGTCGCACCGCAGGCGTGTGCCGTCACGTGGCGGCCGAGGGTCCGTCAGGCGGGCGGGGGTGCCGTGCTCGCCCGCACGACGAGCGTGGGTTCCACAGCCAGCCGGTGCGGGCCCTTGTCGCGGCGTTCGATCTGCTCCAGCAGCAAGGTCACGCAGTGCTTGCCCACCACGTCGAAGTCCTGGTGCACCGTGGTCAGCGGCGGCTCGAAGAACTTGGCCTCGGGGACATCGTCGAAGCCGGCCACACTGACCTCGTCCGGTACGGCCCGCCCCGCCTCGTGCATGGCGCGCAACACCCCCAGTGCCATCTGGTCGTTCGCCGCGAACACGGCCGTGACGTCGGGCATCTCCGCGAGCGTCCGGCCGGCCAGGTATCCGGACTCTGCGGTCCAGTCCCCGTACAGGGTCGGGCGTACGGGAGCTCCGGCCGTGACGAGCGTGCGCTCCCATGCCTCGGCGCGCCGCCGTGCGGCGAAGGAGTCGCGTGGGCCGCTGACGTGATGGACGGTGCGGTGACCGAGCTCCAACAGATGGCCGACCACGCTCTGCGTGCCACGCGCCTGGTCGAAGTCGACGTTGGGGTAGCGGTGTCCGGTGTCGCCGTCGGCGACGACCACCGGCATCGTGGGTGGCAGATGCAGCGACGGGGTGTCGAGCATCTGGGACTCGATCAGCACGATGCCGTCGACCGACTGCAGCATCAGGTGCCGGAATGCCTGCCGTACGGCGGCCTCGGTCTGGGCGCGGATGCCCATGAAGTTCACCGAGAAGCCGGCCTCGCGCGCCGCGTCCGCGATGGCCGCGAGTGTGCGCGCGTTGCCGTGGGCGCCGACGTCGAAGCTGACCACTCCGAGGGCACCGAACTTCCCGGTGACCAGCGCGCGGGCCGCCGCGTTGGGGCGGTAGCCGAGGGCCTGCATCGCGTCGAGAACCTTGGCACGGGTGGTCTCGTCCACGTTGTCGTGGTTGTTGGCCACGCGCGAGACGGTCTGGGACGACACGCCCGCCTTCGCCGCGACCTCGGCCATGGACGGCCACTTCCGGGGCGGGCGGGAGCGCGGTGCTCGCGTTGCCTTCTCCGCCACCACTGGCCGCCTTTCCCCGAGAGTTCTGCGCGGGTCTGCGCCCACTGTGCACGCGCTCCTCAATGTTGACGCAAACACGTCCCGGGGTCAAAAACCTCGACTGGCTCCGTCCAACTCCTTGACAGCGCCGCGCGCCCCTCGCAAACTTCCGGCTACATCGTGTTTACGCAAACATTACGCAGGGCCAGTGATCGTAACGGTCCTGACCGGCCGGCCACCCGTCCCCATCGGCCCGGCACCCCCCTCCCAGGCGCCCACCGCTCCGGGCCAGTGCGGTCCTCGGCCGCGCCGCCCGTGCGCAGCGCCCGGTCCGACGAACACCACGAGGTAACGCGACATGCGACTCAAGATCTTCGGGACGGCGGCACTCTTCTCTGCCCTTGCCGCTCTCCTCCTCTCCCTCCTCGCCGCCGTGGGCACCGCCCACGCGGCCCCCGTGCCCATCGCCAACGGGACGCAGTTCACCGGCCCCGACGGCAACCCCGTGCACGCCCACGGCGGCGGCGTGATCAAGGTCGGCGAGTACTACTACTGGTTCGGCGAGGACCGGAACGCCGACAACAGCTTCCGCTACGTCTCGGCCTACCGTTCGGTCGACCTGCGGACGTGGGAGTTCCGGAACCATGTGCTGACCCAGGCCGGCGACCCGGAGCTGGCGACCGCGAACATCGAGCGGCCCAAGGTCATGTACAACGCCGCGACCGGCCAGTTCGTGATGTGGATGCACAAGGAGGGCAGCGCCACCGACTACAGCGAGGCGCGCGCCGCCGTCGCCGTGTCCTCCACGGTGGACGGCGACTACACCTGGCGCGGCAGTGTCCGGCCCCTCGGCCACATGTCCCGGGACATCACGACCTTCGTCGACACCGACGGCACCGGCTACATGATCTCGGCCGCCAACGAGAACGCCGATCTCCACGTCTACCGACTGACCGCTGACTACACCGCGGTGGAGTCCCAGGTCCAGAAGCTGTGGCCGGGCCAGTGGCGGGAGGCACCCGCCATGTTCCAGCGCAACGGGGTGTACTTCCTGCTCACCTCCGGTGCCACGGGATGGGCCCCGAACCAGCAGAAGTACGCCACGGCCACCAGCGTCACCGGCTCCTGGAGCGACCTGAAGGACATCGGCGACGCGACGACCTACCGCAGCCAGACCGCCTTCGTCCTGCCGGTCCAGGGCACCAAGGGCACCAGCTACCTCTACATGGGCGACCGTTGGGGCAACTCCATGGGCGGCACCGTCAACGACTCCCAGTACGTCTGGCTGCCGCTGACCTTCCCCACCAGCACCACGATGACGATGGAGTACTCCCCGCAGATCACCGTCGACACCGCCGCGGGCACCGCGACCGGGATGAACGTGCCCTGGGAGACGTTGGCCGCCCGCAACAGCGGCAAGTGCGCCGACGTGTCCGGGTTCGACACCAACGGCGGCGCGCAGCTGATCCAGTGGGGCTGCGGCGGGGGCGTCAACCAGCACTTCTGGATCAAGAAGCTGGACACGGGCTACGTCCAGATCATGGCCCGGCACAGCGGAAAGTGCCTCGACATCGCCGGCGCATCGACCGTGGACGGGGCCCTGGCCGTGCAGAACGCCTGCGACGGCTCGGCCTCCCAGCAGTGGAAGGTCCGGACGACCGCCGTCACCGGCTACGTCGAGCTCCTCGCCCGGCACAGCGGAAAGTGCCTCGACGTCGTCAACCAGTCGACGGCCGACGGGACCGCTCTTGAGCAGTGGACCTGCAACGGGGGCGACAACCAGAAGTGGCGGCGCTCCGCGGTCTGACCGCCCACCGCCCACCGGGACAGCACCGACACCAGCGACAGCACCGGGACAGCGGCGACAGTACCCGGACAGCACCGACAGCACCTGGCGTCGGCGGTACCGGCCGCCCGGCCTGCCCTCCGCCGTGAGACCGGGGCGCGGTGCGGCCACCGTCCCGGGCCGCCCCCCCCGCCCGCATCATCTGCGCCTCCTGGCCCCCGGTCAGGAGGCGCAGCGGCGAGGGCGGATTCCGCCGCCCCTCCACCTGCCAGGCCGTCATCTCCTCCCACCCCAAGGAGCAGTTCGTGTTCCCCACGCGCAAGCGACCGGTGTCCCCCCAGGCCCGGTACGGTCCCTCCCGCCCCAGAAGGCTCGTCGTCGCCGCCACCGCCGCGGTCCTCGCGGCGACCGCCTTCACGGCCGTCGGACCCGCCTCGTCCCCGGCGACGGCCGCAGAGACGCCGGCCGCGGCGCTGACCGTCCGCCTGGACCCCAGCTACCAGCACCCGTCCTTCCAGGGCTGGGGGACCGCACTGGCGTGGTTCGCCGACGTCACGGGCGGATGGCCCGACGCGCAGCGCAACCGCCTTGCGGACGACCTCTACGGCGCGAACGGCCTCGGCTTCACCATCGCCCGGTACAACATCGGCGGCGGCGACAGCCCCGAGACCACTCCTTACATGCGCGCAGGCGGCGCCGTCCCCGGCTACTGGAACAGGCCCGGCCCCGAGGCCCCCGACTGGTGGGACCCGGCCCGGGCCGACCACTGGAACCCCGACGCCGATGTCAACCAGCAGTGGTGGCTCACGGCTGCCAAGGCGCGCGGAGCGACGACCTTCGAGGCGTTCTCCAACTCCGCGCCGTACTTCATGACCAACAGCGGCCTGGTCTCGGGTGCGGTCGACGGGTGGCATGACAACCTCCGCTCCGACCAGTACGACCGGTTCGCCGCCTACCTGACGGGCTCGATGCAACGGGCCCAGTCCGCCACGGGCGTCACGTTCGACTCCCTCGCTCCGATCAACGAGCCCAACACCGACTACTGGCACGCCGGAGGCCGCCAGGAGGGCTCGCACTGGGATCCGGCCTCCCAGGCCCGCATGATTACCACCTTGCGCTCCGCCCTGGACGCCAAGGGCATGACGACCCCGATCGCCGCCATGGACGAGACGAATCCCCAGGTGTTCCGGGCCAATTGGGAGTCGTACGCCCCCGCAGTCCGCGACGCGGTCGGTCGGCTCAACACGCACACGTACGGGACGAACGGCCGCACCGCGGTGCGGGACATCGCCAAGGGTGAGGCCACGCCGTTGTGGATGTCCGAGGTCGACCTCGGCGGCAGCGTCCCGCAGAGCTTCACCGACATGAGCCCCGCCCTCGACCTCGCCGGGCGCATCAACGACGACCTGCGTGAGCTGGAGCCGCGCGCGTGGGTCCTGTGGCAGGCGGTCGAGGACTACGAGAACATGACCCCGGGGCGCGAGAACTCCAACTGGGGCCTGATCCAGGCGGACTTCACCCCCGGCGACGCGGCGACCGAGCCCCTGCGCAAGAACAAGAAGTACTGGGCGATGGCGAACTACAGCCGCTTCGTCCGCCCGGGCGCGCGGATCACGAACACCGACGACCCGCAGACCCTGGCGGCCGTGCGGCCGGGCGGCAACGGTGTGGTCGTCGTCCACACCAACCCGACAGGCGCCGAGCGGGAGGTGACCCTTAACCTCGACGGCTTCCAGACGGTCGCGGACGGACCCGTCGAGCGCTGGACGACCGACGCCACCAAGAACCTCCACCGCGAGAGCGACGCGGCCGTGACCGGAAGGACGTTCAAAGCCACCGTAGGCGCCGGCTCCGTCACCACGTTCGTCCTGCCCTCGGTCTCGGGTGTGAACACGGCGGCGACCACCGCACCCACCGGCACGCCGCGCCGGCTGCTCAACGACAACAGCGGCAAGGCGCTCGCCGTCGCCACCGTCAACGGCACGAGCACCCCGGTCCAGCGCACCCCCGACCCGGCCGACACCGCGCAGCAGTGGACCTTCACCAAGCTGTCCTCCACCGATTGGGGCAACACCGCCGCCTACCGCGTCACCAACGTCAGGACCGGCAAGGCGCTCTCCGTCACGGGCGACGTGCTGACGTTCGGCAGTCCCGGATCGTCCACCGCGCAGCAGTGGATACGCTCGACCGCGGGCGACGGCCACAGCACCCTGATCAACGGCGCCACCGGCAAGCTCCTGGACGTCACCGACGCCTCGACCGCCGACGGAGCGCCCGTCGCCGTCTATCGGCCGACGAATGGCAGCAACCAGTCCTGGACCTTCGCCGCCACGGTGCCGGACGCCTGGAAGACGCTCTCCTTCCGGCACAGCTCCCTGTGTCTCGACGTCAGCGGCAACGCGGCGGACGACGGTGCGGCCGTCGTCCAGTACGGCTGCACCGTGAGCACGAACCAGCAGTGGTCGCTGCGCTCCACCGGCGGCGGGTACGTGAACCTCGTCGCCCGGCACAGCGGCAAGTGCCTCGACGTGAGCGGTCTGTCCACGGCCGACGGCGCCGAGGTCTTCCAGTACGCCTGCAACGGGGGCCGCAACCAGGAGTGGGCGGCGCGGAGCACCGGTGACGGGCACATCACGCTGACCGCCCGGCACAGCGCCAAGTGTCTGGACGTGAGCGGCGGATCCACCGCCGTCGGCGCGCCCGCCGTCCAGCGGACCTGTGACGGCGCGGCGAGCCAGCAGGTCCGCCAGGGCTGATCGCGAAGGAGCCGGGCTCCGACCCTGGGGTCGGAGCCCGGCTTCCGTGGGCCGCCGAAGGCTGCCTACTCCTCGGTGGGCCCGAGGTCGGCGCTGTCGCGGAACTGGACGGTCCGGTCGTGGGGGCAGGCGTGCAGCTCCAGCACGACGATCTCGTTGGCTCCCGTTCGCAGAACCGGCGCCGGGACGTAGAGGGACCGCTGAGGACCGCGCGACCAGTAGCGACCCAGCGCGAACCCGTTGATCCACACACTGCCCTTCGTCCAGCCGTCGAGGTGGAGGAAGGCGTCCGCCGGCTCGTCGACGTCGAAGGAGCCCCGGTGGAACGTCGGCCCGAGAGGCGTCACGGTGCTCGCCCTGAACGGGAGCGCGGAGACGTCGGTCAGCGGGAGGGGCCGGCATGTCCAGCCGGTGAGTTCCCCGCCGTCCAGCAGGACCTGTCCGAGCAGGCCCTTGCGATCGTGGATGCCCGGCCCGTAATTGACCCGCCCCTGGTTCTCCACCAGCACGCTCAGGACGCCGCCCTCCTGCGGTGCGGTGACGGCCAGGGCGTGCTCGTGGTTCTCCCGCTCCAGTACACCGGCCGGGAGCCCGTCGACGAAGACCTGGGCGCGGTCCCGTACGTGCTCCACCTCAAGCAGCGCCGGGCCCGCGGACGCCAGAGCCGTCTCGTACAGCACGAAGCCGAAGTCCTGCCCGAGCTGCTCCATGGTGAGCGGCTGCGGGGAGCCGACGGCCTCGCCGAGCGCCTCGGCGCATCCCAGCAGGCCGGCGCTCTCGGGCAGGACCACGGCCGTCGCCGCGAGCTTGGGGCCGCGCGGGGGGACGGGTTCGGCCGGGACCGGTGCGTACTTGGCGATCACGTTGCGGAAGGCGGTGAACTTCTCGGTCGGGTCACCGGCCTCGTCGAGCGGGGCGTCGTAGTCGTACGACGTCACCGTGGGCCGGTAAGTGTGCTTGTCGTTCGCTCCGTTGGTGAAGCCGAAGTTCGTGCCGCCGTGGAACATGTAGAAGTTGACCGAGGCCCCGGCGGCCAGGAGCTCGTCCAGCTCCTGCGCCGCGTGGTCGTGGTCCCGCACCACGTGGTGGCCTCCCCAGCGGTCGAACCAGCCGATCCAGAACTCGGTGCACATGACCGGTCCCTTCGGCTGCTGGGCGCGCAGGGCGGCCAGGTTCTGTGCGGGGCGACTGCCGAAGTTGGCCGTGGCCAGTACGCCGGGCAGCGTTCCGCGGGCAAGGTCGGCGGGCTGGTCGCAGGTGAACAGCGGTACGTCCACCCCGCAGCGGCGCAGCGATTCCGCGAGGTGCTCCAGGTAGGCGGTGTCGTCGCCGTAGGCCCCGTACTCGTTCTCCACCTGGACGGCGACGACCGGTCCGCCCTGGGTGGCGAGGTAAGGCTGCAGTGGGGTGAGCAGCCGGGCGAAGTAGTCGTCGACCGCTGCGAGGAAGCGGGGGTCGCGGGTTCGCAGACGGATGTCCGGCTCGGCCAGGAGCCAGGACGGAAGGCCACCGCCCTCCCACTCGGCGCAGATGTACGGGCCGGGGCGGAGCAGGACGTGCAGTCCCTCCGAGGCGGCGAGGTCGAGGAACGCGGCTATGTCCAGGCCGCCGTCCGTCCGGAACTCGTCCGGCTGCGGCTGGTGGAGGTTCCAGGGCACGTACGTCTCGACGGTGTTGAGGCCCATGAGCCTGGCCTTGCGCAGCCGGTCCGCCCACTGGCCGGGGTGCACGCGGAAGTAGTGCAGCCCGCCGGACAGGAGCCGGAACGGTTCGCCATTGATGCTGAAGCCGCCGTCGTCGATCTGAAGAGGGGGCATGTACGGGTGCTCCTGTGCTGGAGGTGGGATGCGCTGTCGCGGCGGGAAGAGCCTGCCTGCACTATGTTTACGTTAACAAGCGCTGGTGGCAAGCCTTCGAGGGTGTTCTCGGTGCGAACGGCCTCCTGTGCGGCCGGTCGGTGAAACGGCGGGCACCGCGCAGTGGGCTACGAGGGTGTCCGTAAGCGGCACCCGCCTGGCCGGCAGCGGTGCGTCGGCCGGGGTCGACGGCGCCCCCAGAAGTGAACGCACTCGCACGGTTATTGACACTCTTCTCGGCGTCATGCTGCACTGGCGGCGCGATGGCAACGTAAACATGCGAGGTGAGCGCGATCGTGCCACCTCCTCCTCGTCGGGCCGGGACTCCCGCGAGCCGTTTACGTGTGCCTGCGAGCCGCTGCCCCCCTCCTGGCGAACGGAGCCGCACCATGCGCCTCCCCGACGCATCCCTCGGCCGTCGACGATTCCTCACGACGGCCGCTGCGACCACAGGCGCGGTCGCCCTGCCCGGCGTCGGATCACCGCCGGCCGCGGCCGCGGTCCCGCCGCAGACAGCGCTCCCCGAGCGTGGCGTGTGCCCGACCGGACGACGTCGTCGTCCACGAACCGACCCCCGCCACCGGTCGCACCGTGGACACCACGATCAGAGCCAACACCGCCCTCGAAGGGGCCCCGAACGATGTCTCGTTCACCGGAACCGGTTCGTTCCGGCTCCACAACGTTCACAGCGGAAAGGTCCTCGACAACCCCGGCGCTTCCCGTACCGATGGGCAGCCCATGGACCAGTGGGCGGACACGGACAGCCCCAACCAGTGGTGGAAGTTGGTCCCCGCCGGGACCGGCGGCCACTTCAACCTGGTCAACGGTTCCAGTGGCCTCTGCCTGGACGTGGAGGCCGCGTCCACGGAAGACGGGGCCAGGATCGTCCAGATGCCCGCCGACGGCGCAGCCGGCCAGGAATGGGTGATCGTCGGCCTGTGAAGCTCCGGCCGGCCCCCGAATCGACCGTGACGCCGCAGGCATACCCCCCGGGCCCCGGGCGGATGAGCACGAAGGGCTCACATGCCCGGGTGTCCCGGGGGCTCCGCGTCAGGACCTGCCGAGTACGCAGAACTCGTGGCCCTCGGGGTCGGCCATGCACGTCCACGAGACGTCGCCCTGGCCGAGGTCCATGTCGACGGCGCCGAGGGTCCGCAGTCGGGCCACCTCCGCCGCCTTGTCGTCACCGGCGTACGGCAGCAGGTCGAGGTGCAGGCGGTCCGGCACCGTCTTCGGGCCCTTGCGGAGGAACTCGAGATACGGGCCGACCCCCTTGGCGGAGCGCAACACCGCATGCTCGTCGTCCACCTCGTGCAGGGTCCAGTCCGTCGCCTCGTCCCAGAACCGGGCCATGGCCCGCGGATCCTCGCAGTCGACCACCACCGTGGCGATCGGCCCGGTGTCCTTGTTGATCTCCCGAGGCTCCAGCACGCAGAACTCGTTGCCCTCCGGGTCTGCGAGGACCGTCCACGGCACGTCACCCTGGCCCACGTCGACCGGCGTGGCGCCGAGAGCCTGGAGGCGCGCGACCAGCTCCGTCTGATGGGCCGCAGAGGTGGTGGCGAGATCGAGGTGTACGCGGTTCTTCGTTGCTGTCTTGGGATGCGGGACCTTGACGACATCGATGCAGACGGCGACCGGGTCCGGCCAGACGAAGCCGCCGAGGGGCTCGACGTTGGTCACGCCGGGGCCTTCGCTGGAGAGACCCCAGCCGAGCGCCTCCGCCCAGAACCGGCCGACGGCCGAGTCGTCAAGGGCCTTGATGTTCACCTGAACAGGTCGTAGTGCCATGCCGATGATCATAGGCATCCGCTCCGCAACGACCGCCGCGCCGTCGCCGAACAGAGATCAACTCGCCCACCAGCCGCGATACTCAGCAGGCCGACCAGTGCGCTGAAGGGGTCCGTCCATGGGCCGCCGTCGGGCACGGCGTCGCGCCTTCCCGATGCCACCACCGGATCGGGGTAGCCGTATGAGCAGCGCCCGACCGTCGATGCCCTACCGGATAAGGAGCACGCTCATGCGCCTCTACGCCCAGACCCCGGCACGTCGGAGCCGCCAGGTCCTCGCGGACCTGATCGCGGCGGCCCTGATCTACGCCGCGGTGAAGCTGGCCCTGGCCGTGCGCGACGCGATCATGCTCCTGGCCGAACCGGGGCGCAAGGCGGAAAGCGCCGGCAGCAGCCTCTCCGACGGACTCGTCGACGCCAGCGACGCCGCCTCGAAGGTGCCGTTCGTCGGCGACCAGTTGAAGAAGCCGCTCGGGTCCGCCGCCGAGGCAGGCACCGGTCTGGCCGACGCGGGCCGTTCGCTCCAGGACACGGTGGGCCAGGTGGCGACGCTGACCGCGGTCGCCCTGATCGTCATCCCGGTGGTGTTCGTGCTGCTGCTGTGGCTGCCCCCACGGCTGCGCTGGATCCGCCGCAGCGCCGTCACCCGGCGAATGGCCACCGAACAGGGCGGCGCCGACCTCCTCGCGCTGCGCGTCCTCACCGGCCCGCTGCGCGACCTCGCACCGCTGACCACGCCACCCGGCGGCCTCGCGGCAGCCTGGCGGCGCGGCGACGAACAGGTCATCGCCGACCTGGCGGAGATCGGCCTCCGGCAAGCGGGCCTACGCGTATGACGGGTGAGCGGCGGGCCGTCCCGTACAGGCCGTCCCCCACCCCGGTTCTCGTGACGGATCGCCCTGAGAGGGTGTCGGTGACGGCACTTGACCGCGTCAACGTCCTCACCGGCGTGTGTGGCCTGGGGGCCGAGGTGCGTGTACGCGCCGGGACCGCTTAGCCTCTGCTGGTCCGCCCGGCCTCGGGCGGTTCCAGGGAGGGGTGTTCATGAAGCAGCGGGGAGCGGGCAGCGGTCTGAGAGTCGCGGCCTGGGTACTGGTGCCACTCGGGCTGGTCCTGGCCGTGGGGTGCGGGGGCTTCTTCGCGAGCTACCGAGGGGTCACCGTCATGAGCGAGGCGATGGAGCCCACGTACCGCCAGGGCGAGCGGCTGGTCATCGAGCGCATCGACGCGGGTGAGGTACGCAGGGGCGATGTCGTACTCGTCGACGTGCCCGATCGCTACAGGGGCGGTCCGGTCCTGCAGCGGGTCATCGGGATGGGCGGCGATCACGTGGTGGGCGACGGGGACCGGATCACGGTGAACGGGAAACCGGTCGACGAACCGTATGTCATGCGTGGCGAAGTGAACGCGGCAACCGAGCCGTACGACGTGGAGGTGCCGGACGGGCGGTTGTTCCTGCTGGGCGATCACCGGGGGAACTCGAACGACTCGCGGTACTTCCTCGACGAACAGTCCGGCAGCGTCGCGGCCTCCGGGGTGCTCGGGCGAGTGAAGGACGGTTCCGTTGCGCCGCCGGCCATGCTGGCTCTCGGGGCCCTCGGGACCGTGATGACCCTGGTCGGGATCGGTCTGGGGATCGGCGGGTACGCGGCGGGGCGGCGTGCCCGGCGGCAGCTCGTAGCTGCGCCGCCGTGGCCCGTGGCCTGAGAAGGCGATCCTTGTCCTGGCAGGCTGCGAGCATGTCTCCTTCCGAGTCTGCCTCATGAGCACGGACGGACCCGCAGTTCGAGCCGTTCTTGATCGCGAGGCTGTTTCCGGACCCGGTACGCACTCCACCGGGCGAACCGCCGCAGTGGTTGCGCCTGGGCCGAGGGCCTTGTCCCCCCGCGGGTCGGCGGGGATCATGACCGCGTGCAACACCGAGAGGAACTCCACGAACTGCTCCTGTGCGCCGGGCTCACGGTCGTCGAGGACATGCGCCCGGGCAGCCTGTTTCCGCCGGAGGCCGGCTGGCGGATCGCGCGGGGGATCGTGGCGCCGGACGGCGCGGTACGGGCAGCGCTCGACGCCGCGTGGTGGCGCCGCCTTGCAGATGCCGACGGCGAGTTCCTGGTGGCCGTCCTCGGACATCGGATCGGCGGCAACGACTCCTGGTGGACCCGGGTCCGCTACGCCGGCGACGGTGCGCCGGGGCTGACCGGTGACCCCGGGTTCGTGGCACTCTCCCTCGACGGGCAGGTGTTGCTGGCGGAGGTGCCCGGCGCGGACGGGCCTCGCGTGACGGCCCTCGACCGACTGCCGGAGCGGCTGGAGGAGGCCGCGGAGGCCGCCGGGCGCGAGACGGAGGTCGAGCGCGCCGAGGTGTGGGCTGCGGTGCCCGGCCGGCCGGCGTGGCCTTTGCACTGGGCGGAGGGGATCGGGTTCAATCCGACCGCGCCGGACGAGTTGCTGATCCGGCTGCTGGATGTGGAGCTGGGCTTCCTGCACGGCTGCGACCGGCCCGCCGTACTCGACGCCGCCGTGGCGCACCCCGATCCGCGGGTGCGCTCGCGGCCCGCGGACACCTTCCGGCCCCAGCTCACGTCCGATCAGTGGATACGCCTGATCCACGCCGAACCGTCCCCGAGCCGGCGCGTGCTCTGGGCCGAGCATGCCTGCGCCTGGGGCGCCGAACTCCCCGGGGACCTGTACGACGACCTCCTCGTCGGCCCGTCCCGCGCTCAGGCCGCCGAACTCCCCGGTCTCCCCGCACACCACCTCCCCGGCCTCGCGGCCGACGCCGATCCCCGAGTGCGGGAGACCGCCTGCGCCCGGTGGGAAGACCTCGCCCCGCCACTGCGGGCGCGGCTGCTGGACGACACCGACGACACGGTGCGTACGGCGGCGCTGCTGGCCCACCACACCCGCGTCCCCATGCCTCGCGAGGTCTTTGCCACGCTGCCCGCGCCCCGCCGCGCGCTCGAACAGTGCCGTCTCTCGCCCGAGCTGGAGGCGGCCCTGGTCCGGGACGAGGACGCGGATGTACGCCGGGCACTGGCCGCCAACCCGCGGCTCAGCGCGCACGGCGTCGCCGTCCTGGCGGAGGACCCCTACGACGACATCCGCTCGGCGGTGGCACTGCGGCCCGACCTCGACGAGGAGCAGCGTGCCGCGGTGCGCCACGACGTCGACCCCACGTCGATGTCGCGCACTCTGCCCTGGGTCGAGGGACTGCACGGTGACGCCGACGCGATGCGCCGCCTCGCCCTTTCGTCCCATCCACTCATCCGCCGCAGCGTGGCCCGCGCCCGGCATCTTCCACCGGACGTCGTGAAGCGTCTGGCGCGGGACGAGGACCGGACGGTCCGCCTGTTCCTCGCCGAATCGTGCGATGACGCGCCGGCCGAGATGCTGCTGGAGGTCTGGCGCTGGTGGGACGGCAGCTTCAGTCACCCCGACCGCCCTCGCGGTCACCCCAACTTCCCCCGTACGGGCCTGCTGCGCTACGCCGACGACCCCCATGGGCGGATGCGCCGCCTGGCCTTGGACGATCCGGCGTCCACACCTGCCGACGTCGCACGCCTCGCCCGCGACCCGGAAGCCGAGGTGCGCCGCCGCGCGGCCGAGGACACCCGGCTGTCACCGGCCGACGCGGCGCGGCTGCTGAACGACGCGGCGGCCCACGTGCGCGTGACCGCGATGCGCAATCCGCGGCTGCCGGCCCGCGTCCTTGCCGGGCTGCTGCACGACCAGGACACGGCGGGCGCGGCGGTCACCAATCCGTCGATCCCGGTCCCCGTCCTGCGCCGCATCCTGGCCGAGGCAGCGACAGCTGTCGCAGCCCGGCGCTGAACACCGCCCCGTCGGACCCGGCTTCTTGAGCCGGTGGAGCCACCGGCTCGTGCCCGTCGGCTCCCGCACCGGATTCAGCGCGTACGGACGAGGAGACCCAGTGCGTTGCGTCGGCGTTCCTCAAGATCCTCGATGCGCCGCGTCTGCTCATCGGTGAGTACATCGCACACCCAGTCCCAGTGCAGTGCCACCCGGTCACCGGGGGAGAGCCCGTCGATCAGCGTCCTCCCACCGGCCGAGCAGCGCACGGTCTCCTCCCGCCACGCGCCGTCGGTCAGCCCCGCGCCGTCCCAGCACAGCGGGCGTGACCGCACGGTCGCCACGTCCCTGTCGGCATCGACCACCACTCCGGTACGGATGCGGCACTGGTCGAGCACGGACAGGGCTGTCGGATGCCCGCTCGACCGCAGCATCGGCGCCCACGGATACACCTCGAACACCTGGAAACTGTGATGGGCCAGCGCTCGGGTCGCGGCCTCGCGCCAGGTGCCGCCCAGCTGCCCCCGGAACCGGTCCGTCATACGCTCCACCAGCGCGGCGGGGTCGGCCCGGTCCAGGAGCTCATTGCCGATCCAGTAGGCCTCGACCACCCGCACGTCCAGCGGGTCGGGGATGCCGGCCGTCTCCGCGAGGAACTGGAGATAGCACCACGCTCCTTCGAACTGGCGGGCCCGCCGCTCGATGTCCGCGGTCGCGTCACGGCGCAGGAGGCCCGCCGCGTCGGCGGGGCCGCAGTAGCCGAGCTCGTTGGGCGGGTAGGCGTATCGCGCGAACAGCAGCGCGCCCTCGGCACTCACTC
The DNA here is from genome assembly GCF_036195325.1 of Streptomyces sp. NBC_00234. Taxonomy (NCBI): domain Bacteria; kingdom Bacillati; phylum Actinomycetota; class Actinomycetes; order Kitasatosporales; family Streptomycetaceae; genus Streptomyces; species Streptomyces sp. NBC_00234. Next base: position 7,251,112 of record NZ_CP108101.1, read on the forward strand.
AGCAGATCCTCGGCAGCTGTTCGCCGATCGGCAGCCCGATCACGCGGCTCCCGCCGAGCCCCGTCCTCGCGACCACCATCCCGGCGTGCTCCGGCACGCAGCTGCCGATCCGGCTCGCGGACCGGCCCAGCGGATGGGCCTGCATCGCGGCCAGGACTTCTTCCGCGTCGGCGTCCGGGACGATCGCGATCAGCTTGCCCTCGTTGGCCACCTGGAGCGGGTCGAGACCGAGCAGACTGCACGCGTCTCGGACCGCGGGCGGCACCGGCAGCAGCCGCTCGACCAGTTCGATGCCCACATCCGAGGCCCGGGCGATCTCGTTCAGCGAGGCCGAGACACCCCCGCGCGTGGGGTCCCGGAGCACATGGAGGTCGCTGCCGGTGGCGAGCATGGCGGCGACCAGTCCGTGCAGCGCGGCGGTGTCGCTCTCGACCTTCGTACCGAACTCCAGGCCCTCCCGGCAGCTCATCACGGCCACCCCGTGCACGCCGATGTCGCCGCTGACCAGCACGGCGTCCCCGGGGCGCGCCCGGCGCGCGTGGATGTCGACGCCGGAGGGAACCACACCGATCCCCGAGGTGTTGAGGTAGACGCCGTCACCACTGGCGCGTTCCACGACCTTCGTGTCTCCGGTGACCAGACGCACACCGGCGGCCTCGGCGGCGCTCCCCACGTCCTGGGCGATCCGGCCGAGGACACTCAGGTCGGTGCCCTCCGCGAGAATGAAGGCGGTCGACAGGAACAGGGGCGTCGCACCCGACATCGCCAGGTCGTTGACCGTGCCGTTGACCGCCAGGTCACCGATGGACCCACCGGGGAAGAACATCGGCTTCACCACGAACGAGTCCGTGGAGAAGGCGATACGCGTGCCGGAACCGACCGTCAGGACCGCCGAGTCACCGAGCTCCGCGGCTGCGGCGGCACCGTACGCCGGCAGGAACAGGTGCTCGATCAGCTCACCGGACATGGCGCCGCCGCCGCCGTGCCCCATCACGACCGTGGGGCTGTCCCGCAGCGGTACGGGGCAGGTCCACCCCTCGAAGTCGAGGCCGGCCGGCTCCGCCGTCACGGTGGTCGTCTCACTCATATCCCGCATGGTCTCGGTCACTTCGCATCGACCAGTTCCAGCCGGCGGTGGGTGTAATACGCGGCGCAGGCGCCCTCGGTCGACACCATGGTCGCGCCGAGCGGGTTCCTCGGCGTGCACTCCTTGCCGAACGCCTCGCACAGATGCGGCTTGATCAGGCCCTGGAGGACTTCGCCCGACCGGCAGAGCGACGACTCGGCTGTGTGGATGCCCGTCACGTCGAACCGCTGCTCCGCGTCGAACTCCCGGTACTTCTCGGAGAGTCGCCAGCCGCTGCGGGGGATCTCCCCGATGCCCCGCCAGGTCCTGTCCGTCACCTCGAAGACATCGGCGAGCATCGCCATGGCGGGCGCGTTGCCCTCGTCGCGAACGGCCCGGGGGTAGGCGTTCTCGACCTCGTGACGGCCCGCTTCGAGCTGGAGGACGGTCCGGCGGATACCTTCGAGGATGTCCAGGGGCTCGAAGCCGGTGACCACGATCGGCACCTTGTACTTCTGCGCCAGGGGCGGGTATTCGGACGTTCCCATCACACTGCACACGTGACCCGCGGCGAGGAACGCCTGCACTCGGCAGGTCGAGGACTCCATGATCGCCGCGATCGCCGGCGGTACCAGCACATGGGACACCAGCATCGAGAAGTTCCGCACCCCGAGCTGCCTGGCCTGGTACACCGTCATGGCGTTCGCGGGGGCGGTGGTCTCGAACCCGATGCCGAAGAAGACGACTTCACGGTCCGGGTTCTCGCGGGCCAGTTTCAGCGCGTCGAGGGGTGAGTACACCACCCGCACGTCACCGCCGGCGCTCCTGACGGAGAAGAGGTCCCGGCTGCTGCCGGGCACCCGCAGCATGTCGCCGAACGAGCAGAAGATGACGCCGGGGCGGGCGGCGATCGCCAGGGCCCGGTCGATGGTCTCCAGCGGGGTGACACAGACGGGGCATCCCGGTCCGTGGATCATCTCCACGCCGTCCGGGAGCAGTTGGTCGATGCCGTGCCGAATGATCGAGTGGGTCTGGCCGCCGCAGACCTCCATCATCGCCCACTCACGTGTGGTGGCCGCGTGGATCTCGTCGATCAGCCTCTTCGCGAGACCGGGGTCGCTGAACTCGTCGAGGTACTTCACGGGCGGGCTCCTTCGGGGGATGCGAGCTGCTGGGCCGCGAGTTCGGAGCCGTCGCCGAACTCCTCGGCGAGGATGCCGAGCCGCTCGAAGTTGGCGAGGGTGTCCCTGGCCGACCGTTCGTCCAGGCGCTGGATGGCGAAGCCGACGTGCACGATGACGTATTCACCGACGGTCGCATCGGGGATGTACTGGAGGCACACCTCCTTGCACACCCCGCCGAAGTCGACCTCGGCCATCAGGGTGCCGTCGACTTCGGCGGTACTGAGGACACGCCCCGGAACAGCCAGACACATGGTTCCTCTTCTCTGTGGATCCGTCGGGGTACGGAGGTGCGGTGCCGTCAGCCCGATGCGGCGATCACGAGCTGGCCGAGGGCGATCCCGCCGTCGTTGGGCGGCAGCAGCCGGGGCCGCAGGACGGTGAACCCCAGCTCCGTCAGGCCGCGTTGCGTGGCTTCGAGCAGTACGGCGTTCTGGAACACGCCACCGCCCAGCGCTACGGTGTTCAGGCCGGTGCTCGTGCGGCCGAGGTCGGCGAGGCGGGCCACCAGGGCGGCGACGGACGCGTGGAAGCGCGCGGCGATCAGCCCGGCGGGAACGCCGGCCCGTACGTCGGACACCACCGCCCGTACGACCGGTCCGGGATCCGCCACGGCGGGTTCCTCTCCCGCACCCCGCCGGATGGCGAAGCGGTAGTGGTTCTCCGGCGTGCCGGGCTCCACGGGCTCGGTCCGGGCCAGCCCCTCCAGCTCCATGGCGGCCTCCGCCTCGTACGCCACCTCGTGCCGGACACCGGCCAGGGAGGCGACCGCGTCGAAGAGCCGGCCCATGCTCGACGTGGGGACGCATCCGAAGCCGGTGGCGAACTGGTGCGCCAGTACGCCGCGTTCGGCCGGAGGGCACGCCCGGAGCGCGGGCAGGTCCTCGTCCCAGGGGACACCGGCCGCATGCAGATGCGCGAGGGCCATCCGGTAGGGCCGCAGCACACTGGCGTCGCCCCCGGCCAGCGGTACGTAACCCAGGTGAGCGGCCCTGCGGAACGACGCGTAGCCGGCCACCAGGACCTCACCGCCCCAGGCCGCCCCGTCGTCGCCGTGTCCCGTGCCGTCGAAGGCGATGCCGATCACCCGCTCGTCCGACCGCAGACCGTGCTCCGCCATCACGGACGCGATGTGCGCGTGGTGGTGCTGCACCGTGCGGACCGGCCGCCCGGCCGCACGGGCGGCGGCCCAGTCACCGGAGCGGTATCCGGGATGGCGGTCGGCCACCAGCTGGACGGGCGTGACCCCGGTGAGGTCTTCCAGGTGCTGTTCGTTCCGGGTCAGCGCCTCGACCGTGGACAGGTCGTCCATGTCGCCGATGTGTTGGCTCAGCCAGGCGTAGCGGCCCTCGCCCAGCGCGCAGGTGTTCTTCAGATCGGCGCCCACGGCGAGCGTCGGCGGCACGTCGAACGGCAGCGCGAGCGGCAGCGGGGCGTACCCGCGCGAGCGGCGGAGCGGCAGTTCGGCACCGGCGACATAGCGGCTGACCGAGTCGTCGCAGGGCACATGGATCCGCCGGTCGTGCCGCAGCCACGCATCGACCAGCGGGGCCAGGACACGCAGCGCGGCCTCGTCGTCCGTGACGATCGGTTCGCCCGACAGATTGGCCGATGTCATCACCAGGGCGTCCGGACCCGGCGCGTCGTCCCCGATCCCGAAGAGCAGGACGTGCAACGGGGTGTACGGAAGCAGCAGTCCGAGGTGCGGGCTGCCGGGGGCCACGGCCTCGGACACCCCGGCCCCGGGCCGGGCGGGATGACGGGGCAGGAGCACGATGGGCCGGCGGCCACCGGCCAGGAGCTCTTCCTCGTCCGCCGTGATGCTCGCCAGCTCCCGCGCGACGGCCAGGTCCGGGACCATCACCGCGAACGGCTTGCCACCGCGCCGCTTGCGCCGCCGCAGCTCGGTCACGGCCACGTCGTCACGGGCGTCGCAGACCAGGTGGTACCCGCCGAGTCCCTTGACGGCGATGATCCCGCCCTCGGCGAGCAGCTTCCGGGCGGTCCGCAGCGCGTCCTCGTCCCGGGACACGGACGCGCCTTCCCTGCCGACGAGTTCGAGCCGCGGACCGCACTCGTGGCAGGCGATCGGCTGGGCGTGGAAGCGCCGGTCGCGCGGATCCTCGTACTCCGCACGGCAGGCCCCGCACATCTCGAACCCCGCCATCGTAGTGGCGGCCCGGTCGTACGGGAGGCCGGTGACGATCGTGAACCGGGGACCGCAGTGCGTACACGTGATGAAGGGGTGGCGGTGGCGCCGGTTCGACGGATCGCCCAGCTCGTCCAGACAGTCCCGGCACGTGGCGATGTCGGGTGAGACGAGCGTCCTGGCCCGGCCGGGCGCGCTGGAACGCTCGATGGTGAATCCCGTACCGCCCCGCGTCGGCTGCTCGCTCGTGCGCACGTCCTCGACGACCGCGAGCGGCGGGGCATCGGCACGGAGCCTGCGGCCGAACTCCGCCACCGCGTCGGCCGGTCCCTCGACCTCGGCGAGCACCCCCTCGCCGGTGTTCGTCACCGTGCCGCTGAGCATCAGCTCCGAGGCCATGACGTAGACGAAGGGCCGGAAGCCCACTCCCTGCACGACACCGCTCACCTCGAACCTGCGCCGGACGCGCTGCTCCCGGCCCCGTCCCATCAACTCCAGTCCCGACAGAGCCTCCCGGGCCTTCGCCCGGTCGATGAGCTCCACGGCGAAGCCCATATGGAGAAGCACCCAGTCGTCGCGCCCGGGTGCCTCGTCGAGCATGCCGATGTTCACGCGCCGCCGGGCGCCCTCCACATCCACCAGAGCCAGCTGGCCCGCGTACCCGTCCACGATCTCCACGACACGGCCGGGAATTCCTAGGCACATGATCAGGATCTCCGGGGTTCGGTGCTGCTCACGGACGCGGTCGGTACGGCGGGAACGAGCTGCCGCACCAGGGTGTGCACTGCCTGCATCGCCTCGGGAACCGCTTTGCCGACGGCTTCACCGAGCCCGATGCCCTCCTCGACTCCGGCGGGTGTGCAGCCGACGAGGTAGGTGAGCGGAAGAGTACCGCCCAATTGATCCAGGTTTGCAAGGACAGCGACCGGATTCATCCCATGAGCGTCGAATTCACCCGTACCGAGGTCCTCCGCACCGATGCGGAGCACCGTCACCTCCCCGGGCGCGCCGCCGCCCGGATACGCGTCGACCAGCACCAGCGCGTCGTACCCGTCGAGCAGGTCGTACGCGAGATGCATCCCGCGGATGCCGTAGTCCACCAGCCGTACCTGCGGGGGCATACCGCCGGCGCCGGCCAGCCGGCGTACGACCTCGGGGCCGAACCCGTCGTCGCCGAGGAAGAGATTGCCGATGCCCGCGACCAGCACCCGGCCGGCCGTGTCCGGTTCCTGCGTCATCCCGGCTCAGCCGCCCCCTGAGCGGAGGTCGGGCGATTTCGGATCCCGGGGGCTCTGCGGCTGTACGGAGGTGTCGGAACGTTCGTCCGAGGTGCCCGAAGGGCGGCCGGCCGGGCCGGCTTCCGGCTGGTCGGAGCCGGTGTCGCGGGATCCCTTCGGGCCCCGTACCTCCTGTGGTTCCTCCTGGATCCCGCTGCTCGACTCAGGTGCGTCCGTCATGGCTGCTCCTCACTCACGTCACTCGGCTCCGGATTCACATCGAACGGATGTGCAGGTACCGGCGGATGTCGGGGATCGACTTGATCCCGACTCCCACGGCGATCAGCGCCACGGCCGCCGCCGCTCCGGCGGTGATGATGCCCAGGCTCTTCACGATCGGTTCTCCTCTCGGTACCGCGCCGTCTCCTCGACGGTCAGGGGTGTCAGTTCGTCGGGTGCGAAGTAGAAGTAGCGGCCGTACCAGTCGTGCAGATCCGATGCCGGGTCGTCGACGAGGACCAGGGCGACGTGGGTACCGCCGTCCACGTCCGTGAGCACCGCGGTCACCCGGGCCACCTGGCCGGCGAAGAACAGATCCTGTGCGTCGGCGCGCCGGGACGGGTGGACGCGGACCAGGCTGTCCTTGGCCACCCGGACGCCCTCGATCACGACCGCGTCGCTTCCCGGGCGCACCGAGGCATCGGCCGCCGGGTCCCACCAGGGCGCGCCCGCGGTGTCGAAGGCGGCGGGGTCCACGTCCCGGACATCGGGCGGCGGGCTCACGAGTGCCTCCGGCTGCGGCGCGTGCGGGTCGCGCAGCAGGCCGTGCAACTGCTGGAGGTCCGCGGGCGACATCCCGTCGCACCGGTCGATGATCTCCCGCGCCCTGGGATCGGTGGCCCGGGCCTCCGTCTTCTCCTCCTCCGTCATGGTCATCACCCGGAGGGTCAGGATCTCGTCGATCTCCGTCGAGTCGAACAGCGCCCCCGGGCTCTGCTCGGCGATCTCCGGGTAGTCGTACAGGATGATCGGCGCGCCGAGCAGGGTGTCGGTCGTCCCCTTCGGACCGGCCAGCACGGGCCAGCACCTGCGCTGCCGGCAGCGGCCCGCGGCTGCCGCCGCCGGGGCGGGCGGTTCGAGCAAGGAGACGAACCCGGCGTCGTGGGCCGACAGCAGCAGATGCGCGCCGATCAGCGAGCGGCGGATCGCGGCGTCCTTGGTGGCCGCAGGCTCCGGGTGTTCGTTGCGCACCGTCACGGTCAGGCGTACGTACCCGTCGTCGACGACGGCACGTGTACGGACCCGGACCGCCAGCGGCAGCCGCCGCCGCACGATCCGGCCCACCACCACGCCCCGCGCATCGGCCACCGGCTCGGTGTCCTCACCGCCCGGAATCTGATGGACGACGTCCGTCGCCTGCTCCAACGGCAGTGCGGCCAGCACGACTTCGCGTTCGACCGCCTCGTCCCAGGACATCACCGACGCACCGTCGACGGTGAGCCGCTCGACGGGAACCTCCACCCCGTCCTCGTCCGTGCTCCGCACCTCGCGGACCTGGAGCTGGAGAAAGCGCAGGCGTACGGTGACGGCTGCCGCCCCGTCGTGCGGTGCCAGGAGGCACTGCGTCTCCATCTCCGGCTCCTCGCCGAAGCTCGCCGCCGCGGCCTGCGGCGGACCGAGGACACCGAACTGCCAGCGCGAGCGGTTCTTGTGCGAACTCGCCCGGTACGGATAGAGGAGATACCCCTCGTACAGGACGGCGTCGGCGATCGAACGCACCTGGTCAAGACTCACAGGGCCACCTCGTCGTGCTCGGCCAGGAGTGCCTGGACCGTCTCGTCCCAGCTGATCAGCCCGCGCCGGGCCCGGAAGTCCGCGAAGCGCGCCAGCACCTCGTGGTCCAGCCTGATCCACCCGGTGCCGGGGAAGTGCGCCGCCATCATGCGCCGCCACACCTCGACCGGCATCTGATGCCGGGCCTCGCAGTCCCACGGGACCTGCTCGACCCCGAAACCCTTGCTGCCGCGCGTGAACACGGTGCCGGAGAACATCAGGGCGAGGGGTACCGAGCCCTCGCCCAGTGCGTGCATGTAGCGGGAGCCGACCACGTCGAAGTCGTACGTGCAGGGCAGAGCGAGATCGAACTCGGTGGCGCCGTCGAACCCCTGCACCGTCGTGTCGCAGCTCATCCACTGGAACGGCTTCAAGGTGTCGGTCCAGCGGTCCCGGCCACCGAACAGCCCCTGGAGACCGCTCTGTTCGGCCTCGTCGTAGTGGCGCCGCTGCGGTTCGATGCGGACCTGGCAGTGCAGCGCGACGGCGTGGATCCGCAGGCCCGTCCGCTCCTCGATCCGCAGCCGGGCGGTCAGCTGCGGCGTGGCCGTGTACGGCTCGGCGAAGACGTCGAGCACGGAGAACCCGAAGTCGCTCACGGCGCACCGGTCCCCGCGGGCCGGCTGCGGTCCGCCACCCGTGCGAAGAACCCGTCCATCGCGGCACGCGCCTCGGAGCCACCGTCGAACCCGCGCCACAGCGTGCGCAGTTGGCCCACGAGCTCGTAACAGGCGTCGATCGGGACCAGATGGCACGATCCGCCACTGTCCGCGGTGCGCCGGATCAGGAGGGCCTCCACGTCGGGACGGAGTACGGCAAGCTCCGGACTCGCCTCGACGACGGTCTCCCAGGCGTCCAGCGGGAGTTCCGACTCGGTGGCCCCGGCGGGGCCCGGGTAGAACGCGACCATGCGGTCCTGGACGGAGTTGCGGAACAGGAAGGCGAGGCCCACGGGAATCTGCAACTCGTCCCAGGCGCGCCCGTCCACGGTCAGCCCGTCGAAATGCAGATAGCGCTCGGGCACCGCCCGGTAGCGCAACTCCGCGCTCTCGTCGGTGAACAGCAGATAGCAGGCCCGGCACCCGCACATCAGGGCGCGGCTGTCGAGGTTCACCACATGGGGGTGGCTCTCGCCGATCGGTTCCGCACACATCTCGCAGCGCTCCCCGGCGGGCCGCCGCGGCCGGTCGCGCGTGAGCCGCAGCAGCGTGGCGGCCGGGGAGGCGGCACGGGCGGTCGTGATCACGGCGCCACCGCCGCGGGCACCGACACGGAGACGGAGGCGCCGTCCGACAGCAGGGGCAGCGGTGCCAGATGCACGCCGTCCCCGTCGAGGCAGACCCCGGCCCGCCGTACGTCGTAGTGCGCACGGCACCCGGCACAGCGCAGGACCGCGTCGCCGGCCCCGCCTCCCAGCCGCCGCGCCACTGTGGCGCCCTCGAACGGCTGCTCGCAGCGTGCGCAGCGGTCCTCGAAAGCGAAGAGGTCGGAGCCCACCCGGCACACCACCACCGGCATCCTGCCGACATCGACCCGGGCCACCGCGCCGGATGCCAGGCCCGGCAGCTCCGGCACCACTTCCCACGACGCGCCGTCGTCGTCGCCGGGCGCCCCGGTCTCCGCGTGCAGGCGGGCGAACAGCGAATCCACCGGCACGAGCGGCCCGGCCGCCCCGGCGGACTCCTCGTCGGCCGCCGTCTCCACCTCGATCGAGGTGATCTCCGGAGCCGCCGCCTCCACCGCACCCTGAACGGCCAGCTTCAGCGTGACCGAGGAGGACGGGCAGCCGTCGCAACTGCCCAGCAGCCGCAGCCGGACAGTGCCCTCGTCGGTGACGGCGAGCAGCTCCACATCTCCGCCGTGCGACCCCAGATAGGGGCGCACGCTCTCCAGCGCCTGCTCGACCCGGGTCTCCACGCCGTAGGGGTGAAGCCCGTGCACCAACAGGACACTGGCCACCAGCTCGTCGCCGGCCAGCGCGGCCAGGACATCGTCGTCCAGCCGTCCCTGCTCGTGCACCAGGTCCAGCAGCCGTTCCAGTCCGGCACCGTAGAAATCGGCGACGAGCCTGACCAGTTCCTCGCTGCGCTCGCGGGCGACCGCGCCGCCCGAGCTGCTGGCGGCGATCAGGGTGTCGATGCGTTCACCGGTCGTCCGCCAGTCGGGCGTGGCCGGTGCGTCCTCCCGCGCCATCACTCGCTGCCCGCGGACTGGGTGGGGGAGTGCAGGAGTTCCAGCTTCTTGCCCTCGCCGAGATACATGTGCACTCCGCAGGGCAGACAGGGGTCGAAGCTGCGCACCGTACGCATGATGTCGATTCCCTTGAAGTGCTCCCGGTCGTTCTCCTCGAAGATCGGCTGCCCCTGCACGGCGTCCTCGTAGGGACCGGGCGTGCCGTAGGTGTCACGGGGGCTCGCGTTCCACGGAGTCGGTGGGTACGGGTGGTAGTTGGCGATCTTGCCGTCCCGGATCACCATGTGGTGCGAGAGGACACCGCGCACCGCCTCGGTGAATCCGCAGCCCACACCCTCCTCGGGGACCTCGAACTTCTCCCAGGTCTTGGTGTTCCCGGACCGGATCTCCACGAGAGCCTTCTCCGCGAAGTGGAGTGCGCAGGCGGCGGCGTAGGCCTGGAAGTAACTCCGTGCCCGGTTGCGCTCGATGGTGTTGCTCCACTTCGGGACGTGCCACTCCAGCTCCACCGGCCCCTTGAGGGCGGTCTTGGGGAGGTTGATCTTGACGCTGTGCCCGGTCGCCTGGATGTAGCCGATGTCGACCAGGCCGGCCAACGCCGTGGTCCACAGGCGCGCGAGCGGCCCGCCACCGGTGTCCAGGGCCAGGTAGTCCTTGCCGTCGAACCACCGCGGCGACATGACCCAGCTGTACTTGTCGTCCAGATCCCGCTTCTGCGGCTGCGGGTTGGTGTGCTGGTTCCACGGGTGACGCCGGTCGACCGGATTGCCGAGCGGGTCGTGGGAGACGAAGGTCTCCTGCTCGTCCCAGTCGTTGTAGTACGAGGAACCGAGCAGGATCCGGATGCCCAGGTTGATCTGGACCAGGTCGGTGGTGACCAGCTTCCCGTCGACGACGACACCGGGGGTGACGTACATCTTCCGTCCCCAGTCGGTCATGTCCTTGTACGCGAAGTTGCAGTGCTCCGGGTCCTGGAAGGATCCCCAGCAGCCCAGCAGGATGCGCCGGTTGCCGACCTGTTCGTACCCCGGCAGTGCCTCGTAGAAGAAGTCGAAGAGATCGTCGTGCATCGGCACGACCTTCTTCATGAACTCGACGTACCGCTGGAGCCGGGTGATGTAGTCCGTCATCAGCTGGATCGTCGCCACGGTGCCGACGCCGCCCGGATAGAGCGTGGAGGGGTGGACGTGCCGCCCTTCCATCAGGCAGAACATCTCCCGGGTCATCCGGCTGACCTGGAGCGCCTCGCGGTAGAACTCGCCGGTGAACGGGTTCAGCGACCGCATGATGTCGCCGATGGTCTTGTACCCGTGGGCGTCGGCGTGCGGGGAGGGGGTGCGGTTGGCCTGCTCCAGCACCCCGGGGTTGGTCTCCGCGACCATCTTCTCGCAGTAGTCCACCCCGACCAGGTTCTCCTGGAAGATGTTGTGGTCGAACATGTACTCCGCGGCCTCGCCGAGATTCACGATCCATTCACCGAGGTGCGGGGGCTTCACCCCGTACGCCATGTTCTGCGCGTAACAGGAACACGTGGCGTGGTTGTCACCGCAGATGCCGCAGATCCGGCTCGTGATGAAATGCGCGTCCCGCGGGTCCTTTCCCTTCATGAAGACCGAGTAGCCGCGGAAGATGGAACTGGTGCTGTGGCACTCGGCGACCACCTTCTGTTTGAAGTCGATCTTCGTGTAGATGCCCAGGCTGCCGACGATCCGGGTAATGGGATCCCACGCCATTTCGACCAGGTCGTTCTTGCCCCGGCCGCCTTCGGCACCCTTGTGCTGCGTCGCGGTCATTGCGCCGCCTCGTCTTTCTTTCCGTCGCGGTGATTACGCGGTCGATTACCAGGTGCGTGTGGCGCCGGTCTTGAGCTCGGGTCCGGGCTTACGCCATTTCGGTTCGCGGTCCAGGGTGTGCGTGGTGATGTGGCGCAGCCGCCGCATCGTCGACCCGTACAGTCCGACCGCGTTGGTCGAGAGCTTTCCGCCGGGAGGTTCGTCCATGAACGGCATGAACTTGTCCGGGAACCCGGGCATGGTGCAGCCGATGCAGATGCCACCGACGTTGGGGCAGCCGCCGATGCCGTTCATCCAGCCCCGCTTGGGCACGTTGCACTTGACCGTGGGGCCCCAGCAGCCCAGCTTGACGATGCACTTCGGTGAGCCGTACTCCGTCGCGAAGTCGGCCTGCTCGTAGTAACCGGCCCGGTCACAGCCCTCGTGGACCGTCGACCCGAACAGCCACGTCGGCCGGAGCGCGTCGTCGAGCGGGATCATCGGCGCCTGGCCCGTGGCCATGTACAGCAGATAGGTCAGCGTCTCCGACAGGTTGTCCGGCTGGATCGGGCACCCCGGGACGCACACGATCGGGATCCCGGCCTTGGACTTCCACTCCCACCCCAGGTAGTCGGGGACCCCCATCGCGCCGGTGGGATTGCCCGCCATGGCGTGGATGCCGCCGTACGTCGCGCAGGTGCCCACCGCGACGACCGCGGTTGCCTTCGGGGCCAGCCGGTCGAGCCACTCGCTGGTCGTCATCGGCTGGCCGGTGGCCGGGTCGTTGCCGAAACCGCACCAGTACCCCTCGTCGTGCAACTGCTCGTTCGGGATCGATCCCTCGACCACCAGGACGAACGGTTCCAGCTCGCCGCGGTCGGCCTTGAAGAACCATTCGAGGAAATCGTCGGCGCCGCCATTCGGACCGCACTCGAAATCGATGAGCGGCCAGTGGACAGCGACCTGCGGCAGGCCCGGCAGGGCACCGAGCGCGATTTCCTCGATGCTCGGCTGAGTGGCGGCCGTCAGGGAGACGGAATCGCCGTCGCAGCTCAGTCCCGCGTTGATCCACAGGACATGGATCAGGGTGTCCTCCGCCTTTGTCGCTTCCTCTGTCGGCATGGCAGTGCCGCCTTTCAGGATGACGGCTCCGCGGCCGTCTGCCCCCACGGATGGGTACGCGCACATTGCTACCATCACGCCTCGGTTCGACCTCCCCGGCAACTCAGGGAATCCATCGACCGCCTCATCCCGGGCAGCCGAACGGCCGCGTGCGGTGGGCCGCTCGGGTGATCCGGCCCCGTGACCGGGCCGGTCCGCGGTCCTCGCGGCCACCTCGTGGCCCTACTGTCGGAGCCACCCTCGGAAGGACGTGGCAGCGGTGCACGAGCTGGCCATCACACAGAGCGTCGTCGACTCTGTGTGCGAGCGCGCCGCAGGGCGTCCGGTCCATTCGGTGCGCGTCCGGGTGGGCGCGCTCACCGCCGTCGTACCCGAGGCCATGCGCTTCTGCTTCGGGCTGGTCGCGGAGGGGACGGCCGCCGAGGGGGCACGGTTGGAGATCGACCAGCCGCCCGGCACCGGCCTCTGCCGCACCTGCGCCGTCGAATTCACCCTGACCGACCTGATTCTGCTGTGTCCCTGCGGCAGCGCGGACGTGAAGATCACGTCGGGACAGGAACTGCAGATCGTTTCCATGAAAGTGGGCTGAACATGTGCGGTACCTGCGGCTGCTCCGAGGAGCCCGGCGGGACCAGGATGGTGATGCTGCGGGACGATGATGCACCGGACCACGCACATCCGCACCCCCGCCCTGGCGAGCGCGCGAAGACGGACGGCGCCGGTGAGACCGTCACCATCGAGCAGAAGGTACTGGCCAAGAACGACCTCGTCGCGGACCGCAACCGGACCTGGATGACCGAACGCGGGGTCGCGGCCGTGAACGTGATGAGCTCACCGGGGGCGGGGAAGACGACCCTCCTCGAACGCACCATCACCGATCTCGGCCACCGCCGGCCGGTGGCCGTCATCGAGGGCGATCAGGAGACCCGGCTCGACGCCGACCGGATCAGGCGCACGGGCTGTGCCGTGGTGCAGGTGAACACCGGGGCCGGCTGCCATCTCGACGCGGAGATGATGCGGGACGCCCTCACGGCGCTGTCCCCGGCGGCGGGCTCGCTGCTCATGGTCGAGAACGTCGGGAATCTGGTGTGTCCCGCACTGTTCGATCTGGGTGAGCGCACCAAGGTCGTGATCATCTCGGTCACGGAGGGCACGGACAAGCCGCTGAAGTATCCGTACATGTTCGCCGCCGCCGACCTGATCCTCATCAACAAGGCCGATCTGCTGCCCTACGTCGACTTCGACGTCGAGCAGTGCACGCGGCACGCGCGCTCGGTCAACCCTGACGTGCGCGTGCTGACTGTCTCCGCGACCACCGGTGACGGCCTGGCCCAGTGGTACGACTGGCTCGCCGAACAGCAGTAGAAGCCGCGCCGCCGGGCCGCGGTCAGCCCCGGGGACGTGGGGGCCGGTCCGCGGAGCCGGACGGGCCTTCCTTGCGTACGAAGGCCCGGCGCAACTCGTGGTACGGGTGGTGCGGGTCCGCGAAGATACGCCGCATCCGGGCGAGTTCGGCCGCACGGTACGGTGCCAGGTCGACCCGGTCCCGCTCCGCCTTCTTGGCGTTGATACGGGACTGCGTCGCGGGCAGCGCGGCCAGGCGGGCCGCCAGGGCGCCGACCTCCGAGTCGAACGACATGGGGGCACACGCGATCACCCTGTCGACCAGCCCGAGTTCGTGGGCAGCCGCGGAGCTGACCGGCAACGCGTCCTGCATGAGCCGCTCGGCCGCTGCCGCTCCCACCCGTCGCGGCAGGGAGTACGTCCAGTACTCCGACCCGTACAGCCCCATCAGGCGGTAGTGCGGATTGAGTACCGCGCCCGCCCTGCACCACACCTCGTCGGCGGCGAGGGCCAGCATCACCCCGCCCGCCGCGGCGTTTCCGGCCACGGCGGAGACAACGAGCCGGTCCGTGGTGGTCAGCACCGCTTCCACCAGGTCGTCCATCGCGTTGATGTTGGCCCAGGACTCGGCGCCGGGATCGGCTGCCGCCTCGATCACGTTGAGGTGAATGCCGTTGGAGAAGAAGTCCCGGCCGCCTCCGACGACCAGCACCGAAGTCGGCCGGGAACAGGCGAACCGGTACGCGCGCAGCAGGCGCCGGCACTGCTCCGTACTCATCGCGCCACCGCGGAACGAGAACGACAGAAAACCGGTGCCCGCCTCCTCCCGGTAACCGATCTCGGCCCAGGTGTCCTCGTGCTTGCTCCGGTGCAGCGGAGCCGGCCGTGCCGGCACGGCGGACAACCGCCCGGCCAGCGCAACGGTGGCGGGGAGCTTGAAGGTGGCCGGACCGCCCGGCGCCCGCCGGGGCCGCAGCTCGGGGATCCACACCGCGCCGTCAGTGGTCGCCCGGCAGATGGCACCGTCCCGGGTGGCCACGATCTCCCCCGCGCGCCCGCTCAGCCGGGGCTCGGGATGGCCGCCGTGCAGGAACCACTCCTCGCCCAGGACTTCGTCGAGCACACCGGGCTGGGAGTCGGCCGCTCTCAGCTTGCGGACAACGGTCGATGAGGAGTCCGTCTGCCAGTCGATGCGCCGCAGGGACTGGCGGAACAACGGTCGGCAGCCCTCGTCGGCTCCGGTGTCCTGCGGCGCCGGCGTGTACGTTCCGGAAGCGAAGCGCCCGACGGCCACGAGTACCGCCGCCATGGCGGCGTCCGAGACCTCGTTGCGGTACAGGTCGCTCTTGCCCACCTGGGGCAACGCGCACGACACGGACGCCCATACATCGCCGGCGTCCATCTCCGCGTTCGCCTGCAGCACCGTGACGCCCCAGAGGTCCGCGCCCTCGTGGACGGCCCAGTCGAGTGAGGAGGGCCCGCGGTCGCCTACCGGCCCGGGATGGACGACGAGGCAGGTGTGGACCGACCACACGTCCTCCGGAATCGCGGTCCTGAGATAGGGCGCCACGACAAGCTCCGGCGACTCCCGGCCCACGGCTTCCCGGACGGAGTCGTCCCCGTCCACGAGGTGCACGGTCACCGAGTGTCCGTGGTCACCGAGTTCGGCCTGGACACGTTGGGTGAGGCTGTTGAAGGCGCTCGCGAGAAGCAGGATGCGCACGGCGATCACTCCCGATGACTGGGGTCCGTTCGACCGAGCGTGAACGTGGATCCGTACTCACCGGGGCCCAACGGGCCTGAACATGCCTAGATTCACTCGAAAGTGAGAACGCCTGCCGAGAGTCGGCCTCCCACGCACCCGCACCGCGAGCTCGCCCGCGTCTGCTTTGTGATCACGCCGGCGGGCGTGGCGGCGTCATGGCCCAGCGGATCACGGCGGTCAGTGCTCGTCCGGTGGGAGTCACGCAGGCTTCGGCTACGGGTGGTAGTTGGGGCAGTCGCAACGACGTCCGGGCTGATCGGGGGAGCGTGGCGACGGAGTTCGCGGCGAGTACCGCGTAGGGTGCGCGCGCGGCCCAGGGCAGGGGCGGGTGCAGCAGTATGAAGCGCGCTGCCTCGCGCGCCTCCTTTGTCGGGCGCAGTTCGCACCGATAGGCGGCGAGCTGGGCGTCGAGTTCTTTCGTGTCGCGGGGAGGATCGGCGATGCCGAGTGCCTCCGCGACCCGTGCCATGTCGCGGACGTATCCGTCGTAGCCGGCGGCGTCGAGGGGCTCGGCTCCGTATCGCTGGTGGGCGAGCAGGAAACTGTCGACCTCAGCCACGTGCACCCAGCCGAGAAGGTGCGGGTCGGCGGCTTCGTATGCCTCTCCGGAGAGGGTCGTTCCGTGTACGTGGCTGTGGACGGCTCTCACCCGGTCGACTGCCTGCTGCGCGTGCTCCGCTGTTCCGTACGTGGTGACGGCGAGGAAGGTACTCGTGCGCTGCAGTCGGCCCCACGGGTCGCCGAGGTAGCCGGAATGGGCGGCCACGGCAGCCATGGCCAGCGGGTGCAAGGACTGGAGGAGCAGCGCTCGCAGTCCGCCGATGAACATGGACGCATCACCGTGGACAGTCCGAATCGGCCGGTCGGGACCGAACCACCGCGGGCCGGGGGTTCCGTGGATACGAGCGCGGTTCTCGGGACCTTCGGGACCGGCGACCCGGGCGAAGACGGCGCTGCCGAGCCGCTCGCGCAGACGGGTTGCGCTACGGGCGGACGAGTCCATATGGCCAGTATGCGTCCACATTTCCAGGGATGGCGGCGTCCAGTTCCTCGGACTTGTCCATCGCACCGATCGCGACGACGTCGTTCGCCCCCCGTGGCGGCCCTGTGCATCCGCGGATGCCTCTTTGCGGGAAGTAGTGATGTGCGAGGTCGCACGGATGCCCGGCGGTGCAGATGTGGCCCGGCGTTACAGATGGAGGAGGTATACGCGGTGATCACGGTTCAACGGAGCCTCCTCGTCTCCCTTCCCATGGACGAACTGGGCACCTACCTGAAGGACTTCGGCCGCACAGAGCAAGGGGCTACGCCGATTCTCCGGCCTGAGTTCGAGCGCCTCGCAGACCAGGTCGTCGAACGCCTCCCGCGTGCGCTGGCCGAGCGTTGTCCGCGAGCACGCGATGAGTCGCCACCCGGACCAGGGACACCGCCATGACATCCGCATCCCGGTGGACGGTGGCGCCCGACGGCGGCCGTCCGGACGGCCGCAGCTGTGTCCATCTCGGAGCCATGTCGACACCGTCCGACCCGCTGTCCGAGAACTGCGAGGAGTGCTCCGCCCTGGGCTTCGGCTGGATGCGGCTGCGCTGGTGCACAACGTGCGGACACGTCGGGTGCTGCGACAGCTCACAGGGCCGTCACGCGTACAGCCATCATGTGGCGACAGGGCATCCCCTGGTCCTTTCCCTGGCCCCGGACGAGCACTGGGCCTGGTGTTATGTGGACGAGCTGTTCCTGATCAGTGCACCAACGACCAGAGGCAGCGCTGTGTGATCGATCAGCAACAACGCCAGCGGAAGGGCCAAGAATCCTTCGCGTACGAAAGAATTCGAGTCGATGGTCTCTATGAACGACGCTGCAGAAGTGGGCCGAGAGCGACGAACCGAGTCAGTGTGCGACTATCCGCGTCCACCCAGGGTGGAGGCTGACACACGCCGGGTCGCCGTGTGGTGCCGAGGTGAGACGCTCGCCGAATCGGTCCGCGCGCTGCGTGTTCTGGAGACGAGCCATCCACCGGTGTTCTACATTCCGCGCGAGGACGTCCGTATCGACCAACTGTCGCGGTCGGCAACCGAGTCCCTCTGCGAGTGGAAGGGAGCAGCCACCTACTGGAGCCTGACCGCCAACGGGGTCGTTCTGCCCGATGTCGCATGGAGCTACGAGGTTCCGGCACCCCGCTACGCCCTGCTCGCCGGACATTTGGCCTTCTATCCGAGACGTGTGGACTGCACCGTCGACGGGGAGCGCGTAAGCCCTCAGCCGGGAAACTTCTACGGTGGTTGGATCACGGCGGAGATTGTGGGTCCCTTCAAGGGCGGCCCCCGTTCATGATCTCGCTGGCCCAATCCCGGTCACCTGCACCTGCACCTGGGCGCAGGTCAGCAAGCGCTCAGCATCGGTCCCGGTAACGGGTCCCGCCCATGCCGACCACGTGCACGCGACAGAGGGGGCTGGTCCGCGCTTTCCAGCGCCGAGTGAATCCGGCAGGTCCGGCCGCTTCTGCGGAGTGGGGAAGCGCAGGCGACGGGTAGCGGGGCTGGGTAAGCGCGAGTTGAGTCCAAGCGGTACGGCTTTGCTGGCCGCGGGAGTGTCCCGTCGGGTGCGCCGCGGGCAACACCTTGGTACTCAAGCCCCGCGAGCTGACACCGCACACCGTGATCCTCCTGATGAAGGCGCTCACCGAGGCCGGACTGCCGCGCGGTGTCGCGAATCTGGTGCTCGGGGCCGGGGCCACCGCGGGCGCGCCCCTGAGCTCGGACGCGGGCGTGGACGTGGTCTCCTTCACCGGCGGCCTGGTCACCGGACGGCTCATCATGGCTGCTGCCGCACCCACCGTGAAGAAGATCGCGCTCGAACCTGGCGGCAAGAACCCCAATACCGATCGGTACCGTCGGGGCGCGGCCCCGGTGTTGTTCCGCGTTGCCTCGACGGTTCAGCCCCCGGAGTCCTCCAACTTCTTGGCAATGCGTTCGAGGGCGACGAGATCCTCAGGTGTGAGTCGGTCCACGAAGTGGCGCCGTACCGACGCAAGGTGGGCCGGGGCGGCGTGCTTGAGTGTGTCCAGGCCGTGCTCCGTGAGAACCAGGAAGCAGCCTCTGCCGTCGGCTGGGTCGGGTGTACGCCGTACGAGGCCGCGCGCTTCCATTCGGGTGGCGTGCCGGGAGAGACGGCTGCGTGACCAGCTCATCTTGGCGGCCTGCTCGTGCAGGGTGCTGGTGCGGTCGGGCCTCTCGGACAGCGTGCTCAGCACCTCGTAGTCGGGCTCGGAGAGTCCGATCGTGGTCAGATCACGCGCCGTGCCTGCCTGAACGGCGATCATCATGCGGCGGAAGGCTCGCCACGCTCGCTCCTCGCCCGGGTTCAGCCAGTGCACAGTCGCGGTCGACGGCTTCGTTGACATGTAACTAATTTACCAGCTACTTTCGTTTCCATGTCAACGAAAAAGATACGTGTCCTTGTACTGGTATGCAGCACCCGCCCCGGAGCCTTCGGCCCGGCGGTCGGGAAGTGGCTGGCCGAGACGATCACGCCTCGTGCCGTGGAACTGGGCGTCGAGCTCGTGCCGGTAGCCCTCGGCGACCTCGATCTGCCGTTCCTCGATGAAGAGGAACATCCGTCATCGGGTGTCTACAGGCACGAGCACACGCGACGGTGGAGCGCGATCGTGGACGCGGCGGACGGCTTCATCGTGGTGACGCCCGAGTACAACTACGGCATGCCTGCAGCCTTGAAGAACGCGCTCGACTATCTCGGCCGCGAGTGGGCCTGGAAGCCCATCGGCTTCGTCAGCTACGGCCACACCTCGGCGGGCACGCGGTCGGTCCAGCACTCCAAGCAGGTGGTGACCACGCTACGTCTGGTGCCGTTGGCCTCCACGGTCGCGATCCGCATCAGTGACGCGGTCGAGAATGGGCGGATCCGCCCGAATGCTGGTCTCGACGGGGCGGCCGTCGGCGTCCTGGACGAGTTGGTCCGGGTTGCCCACGCCCTACGGCCGATGCGCGAGCGGGCGCGGGCCGGGGCGCTGCCCGGCCCGTTGCCGGGGTCCTACGTGAGGCGATTGACCCCTGAGGATGCGCCCGAGGTCACCGTGCTGCAGCGGTGCTGCTGGGTGGACGAGGCCCTCGCCAACGACACCTTGACCGTCCCAGCCCTGCACGAGTCACCGGAGCAGGTACGTGAGTGGCTGGCGACCTGGAATACCACGGGTCTGTGGCGGGACGGCCGGCTCCTGGGCATGGTGCGGGCGCGCTGCATCGACGCCGACTGGCACGTGGGGCGACTCGGCGTCGTACCCGACCTGCGGGGTGAGGGCCTGGGTCGCTGGCTGCTGCGTGCCGCCGAAGCCGCTGTCGAGCCGAATTGCCGCCGCATCGTGCTGTTCACCGGCGCCGGCAGTTGGCAGAACATCGGCCTCTATCAGAGCGAGGGATACCAGTCCGCGTCACCCGTCGGCGCCGACGGGACCACCTGCCTCGCCAAGGACGTAACCCCGTAGCCAGCGCTGACGCAGTTGACCAGCTCGCCGATCTGGCCCTGGTGGAACGGAGCTTGCAGCGGCCGGCCGAGGTGGAGTCGACGCCGCTGCGGCGGTTGGCCCAGGTGCGGGACCGTCGTGCGCGGCGCGGGCTGCGGCGCCCGCTCGTGGTCCTGGTGCTGACCGCCTGCGCGAGGCTGGTGGCCGGCGGTGACTGTGTCGCGGCGGTCTGGCAGTGGGCGGCACGCTCCAAGATCTAGCTATTCGGCGTCGCCGCAGGTCAGGTGCATCATGGTCTCCCTCAGGTCAGCAAATGGTCAGCACGCGCCCTCGTCGTATCCCTGCTTACTGACCTACGACCCGTAGTGAGGCGCCGGTGCATGGTTCGTGACGCTGGATCGGATGGTGCGCTACATGGCCCGACAACTCGCCCGCGGCATCGGGTCCTTCTTCAAGGGCTGCGGCTGCGCGAAGCCCACCCGCTGCCCTCACCCGTACATGATCCGTTTCAGGGACGCGCTCGGCAGGCAGCGGGAGGAGTCCGGTTTCGGCACGCTGGGCAAGTACCACCACGGCTGGAGCGACCTCGACGTCCTCGTCGTGGCCGAGGCATCCTCCCTCGGCGAGATGCGCCAGATCCTCGCGGAGCTGGAGGCGGAACTCGGCGGGGTCAAGCTGGGCATGACCGTACTGACCCGGGCCGAGTGCCGGGCCGGTGTCGTCACCTCCCGGCTCCTCCACGTCCTCGCGCTCATCGGCAGCGGGGCCCTGATTCCCCCTGTGGGTCACCCCCGGGCTGACTCTGCCCGCTCCGGACG
Organism: Streptomyces sp. NBC_00234; assembly: GCF_036195325.1. Lineage (NCBI taxonomy): Bacteria > Bacillati > Actinomycetota > Actinomycetes > Kitasatosporales > Streptomycetaceae > Streptomyces > Streptomyces sp. NBC_00234. The sequence goes on from NZ_CP108101.1 coordinate 7,272,049, forward strand.
CTGCCACCGACGTTGCCGTGAGCCTGCGCGACGGCATCCAGGCCGCCATCGAGATCCGCCGCCAGCTCCTCAAGGGAACCCCCGACCTCCGCGCCCTCTACAAGGTCACCGCACTGCTCGCGAAGATCCAGCTCCGCTTCAGCGGGATCGAGTGCCCCTCCGACGGCGATGCCCTAACCGTCCTCCTCGACGTCACCCAGCAGGACACGAGCCTGGTCACCACCGCCCGTACCGACCGGCCCGACGCCGAAATGCTCGCCCGCCTCGTCCTCCAGGCTTGGCTGGACACCCTCCCCGGGGAGTCACAGTGAACGCCCGACGGCTTCCGACGACAGCAGGCGCCTTCCACAAGCCGGTGGCGACGCGCGAGCAGGCCGGGGCCGAGGCGAAAGGGTGGGCACAGCTGCATCGCCGACCCGCTGTGTTGGCTCGAGCCCTCTCCAGACTCGCCCGCTCCAGGGCCGCAACGCCCTCGTCACCGGCGGCGCCACAGGCATCGGCGCCGAGATCGGCCGGGCGCTCGCCACCGCCGGAGCGACCGTCGCGATCAACCACCTCGCCCAGGAACCCGACGCCTACGTCCTCCTCGCCGCATTCGAACGCGCGGGCAGCCCCGGGATCGCGGTCAACGCCGACCTGACCGATCCGGGCTCCGTCCAGACCATGGCCGACCTCGTCCGCGCCGAGATCGGGCCCGTCGACATCCTGGTCAACAACGCGGGCTCCTACCCCCGCGTCGCCTGGCAGGACACGGACGAGGTCACCTGGAACTACTCCCTCGGAGTGAACCTCACCGCCCACTACCGCACCTGCCACGCGTTCACGCCCGGCATGGTCGAGCGCCGCTGGGGGCGGATCGTGAACATCGGCAGCGTCAACGCCCGTGCCGGCCGGACGAACCTCGTCGCTTACAGCACCGCGAAGGCCGGGCTGCTGGGCCTGTCCCGCTCCCTCGCCCGGGAACTGGGCCCGTACGGGATCTGCGTCAACACGGTCTTGCCCGGAGCCATCCAGGTCGAGGCAGAGAACGCCCTCCCCGCCCGGCACCGTGCGCGGCCGGAGGACCAGATCAAGCGCCAGTGCGTCCCGCGCCGTGGCCGGCCCGAGGACGTCGCGGCCCTGGTGGCGTTCCTCGTCGGCCCCTCCGCCTCGTTCATCACGGGACAGTCCGTCCACGTCGACGGCGGCTGGCTGCTCCACTGAGACCTTCAACAAGCAAGGAGACGAACCGAAATGATCGAACGAGTCCGCGCCGTCCTCGTCACCGCCGACGACACGATGCTGGTCATCCGCCGCACCAAGCCCGGCATCCCCGAGTACTGGGTCCTGCCCGGTGGCGGTGTCGAGCCCAGCGACGAGTCCCGGGAGGCCGCCCTCCACCGGGAGATCCACGAGGAGATCGCGGGAAAGGCTGACATCATCCGACTCCTCCACACGTTGGAGACCGACGACGAGCGCCAGCTCTTCTACCTCGCCCGCATCGCGACCTGGTCCTTCGACGACCGCACCGGCCCCGAGTTCAGTGCCGAAGGCCGCGGCGAGTACGCGCTGGAGGAGGTCCCGCTGACCCTGGAGGGGCTCGACGGCATCGACCTCAAGCCCGAGGAGATCGCGCACGTGCTGAGGGGAGCCGTCGGCGCCGGAAGCCTCGGAGCCGAGGCGTCGCTCTGAGCAAGCGTGTACGTCGTCCTGCCGCCGGGACCGGCTCTGAGATGAGCCGGTCCCGGCAGCCTTCCGATGTCAGCGGGGGGAGCCCGGACGCGGCTCCTCGTCCTGCCCCGGCAGCAGCCGCAGGGCGAGGACCGATCCGTCGGCGTGGAAGGAGACGGGGCCGCCCCAGTCCTTGTCGAAGGTGAGGCGGGGGCGGACGTGGCGGCTCGCATGGACGAGGGCGCGATATTCCTCGATGTCGCCCCTGGCGAGAAGCCGGAAGACCTCCTCGTCCACGCCGGAGAACGCCTCGACACGAGGCCCGTTCAGGCGGAAGACGTGGTCGGTGCCGACGTACTCGTTGCCGCAGAGAGTGTGGGCGGCGTCCTGGATGCTCATGCTGGCCGCGTGCTCGAGGCCGGTGAACCGTTTGCGGCCCTGCCGATCGGTCAGGTGCCGGGCGTCGCGGAGAACGCGTTCGACCTGCTCAGGGACACGGAGTCGCTGCGGCTCGCGATTTCCATGAGGGCTCCGCAGGGCCAGTCGCGGATCGCGGTGGATGCCGACCGCGAAGGCAACTGCACGGGAACCTTCGATCTTGGTCCGATGCAACGCGGGGACATCATCAGGGTGGCCGGCGAGGCCACCTCGTACGTTCGCTACAGCGACGCCTCACTGGCTGCCATGCGCGCGGCGGGCGCGCGACGTGGTCCCGAGGCCGCAGCCCGGGCGAACGAGCGCACCGCGCAGGCACGCGGCAAGTACCTCAAGATGGTGTCGGCTTCGGCAGAGGTGCAGGATCAGTGCGATCTGGACAAGGCGCTGTCGTCCGTACCTCGCAGCGGCCAGGGTGTACGGCAGGGGACGGCCGTCGAGCGCGACGGCGAGCGGCTCGTCCCGCTGAGCGGACCTCAGGGCGACGGAGGGATGAGGATGTACGTGGCCGTGGACGGTATGCCCTACCTCCGGTTCATGGAGGGGCAGTCCGAAGGCGTTGAGATGACACTCGAATTCTCCCGATACGGCGAGAGGGTGCATGCTGTGGCTCCCCCGGCTTCCATGGTCGTGGTGATGCCGACGGGCAGCGGGGGACTCCTCGACACCTGACGCGAAGCTGTTCGCGTGGAGGCGAGGGCGTAATGAGAAGCAGGTTCGCGTTCCGTCAGACCGAGGAGGAACGCCGCCGTCGCGCCCGCCGATGCTGCCCGGCGGCCATGGAGGAACCCGCATCGGCGTCGAGCGCTGCCGGGCTCTCCCAGTTCATGCACGGCCGTGCGAATGACCAGGATTGCGATACTCGGGACGCCGATGTGGTGCTTGCTCCAGGTCGGCCTGAGGTTGGCGGTGTCGGACCGCGGACGCGTATGCGCAGTCGAGTCGCTTTGCTCCGGGGAACTTCAGCCGACGTGGACGCGAGGACGGCGGTCACGGTCCGGTTCCGCCTCGCGCAGGATTTCGCGGGTGACGGGGGCGACTTCGCCCTGTCCGAGGAGGAAGAAGCGGAGGAAGTTGGCGAAGGGGTTGCCCTCGGTCCACTCGAAGTACATGTGGGGGCGGGTGCCGGTGAGGTCGCGGGAGTGGAGGAGGAGGGCGGCCAGCGCGTTGGGGACGGAGGAGCTCTCCACCGTCAGGACGCGGTAGCGATCGTGCAGGACTTCGCCGCGTACGGTCAGCTCGGCCTCGAACTCGGAGGGGTCGGTGACCGTGACCTCGACGAAGACGAAGTCCTCGGTGGTGGGGAGGTCGTTGTCGGCGCGGATCTGCCCGATCTTGTCGCGGTACTCGGCGATGTCGCGGCTGTCGGGCTCGTTGGCGATGAACCGTGCTGTGCGCTGCGAGATGTCGTGGACGAAGCGTTCGGCCGTTTCGTCCAGCCCGACGTGCGTGACGCGCAGTTCGAAGGCGCGGCCGAGGCGGGAGAGGAGGGAGATGAGCATGATGCCGGCGATGAAGCAGGCGCCGATCTTCACGCCGTCGGGGCGCTCGATGACGTTGAGGACCGTGGTGTAGAGGAACACGGCCGAGATGACGGCGAAGCCGATGGACCAGCCGCGCTGGCCGGCCTTGCGGGCTGCGATCGTCACCGCGATGGCGGCGGAGGAGATCAGCACCAGGACGCCGGTGGCGTACGCGCCGCCCTGGGCGTCGACGTCGGCGTCGAAGATCCACGTCACCAAGAACGCCACCAGGGTGAAGACGATGACCATGGGCCGCACTGCGCGGGCCCAGTGCGGAGCCATGCCGTACTTGGGCAGGTAGCGGGGCATGAGGTTGAGCAGACCTGCCATGGCGGATGCGCCTGCGAACCAGAGGATGGCGATGGTCGACACGTCGTAGATCGTGCCGAAGGTGTTGCCGAGGTACTCGTGCGCGAGGTAGGCGAGTGCGCGGCCGTTGGCGTCGCCGCCGGACTCGAACTCCTCGTGCGGGATGAGGACGGTGGTGATGAAGCTGGTGGTGATCAGGAAGACGCTCATGATGAGCGCTGCCGTGGTCAGGAGCTTCTTCGTGCCCCGGATGCGGCCGGTGGGTTTCTCCTCGGTGTCGCCCGCGTCGCCTGCGACGTGCGGCATGACCGCCACGCCGGTCTCGAAGCCGGACAGGCCCAGGGCGAGCTTGGGGAAGACGAGCAGCGCCACGCCGATCATGGCGAAGACGTTGCCGTGTTCTGCGGTGAGAGCGGAGCTCCAGTCCGTGACGACATGGCCCTCGGTGGCCACGTGCCACAGCCCGGTGACCACGACGACGGCATTGAGCGCGAGATAGACGCCGACGAGGACGACGGCGACGCCGATCGCCTCCAGGAAGCCCTTGAGGAAGACCGCGCCGAGCAGCGCGATGAGGACCATGGTGATCAGGACCTGTTTGTCGTGCAGGGCGTCGGCGAGGTGTGGATTCTCCACCAGGTGAGTGGAGGCGTCGGCTGCCGACAGCGTGATGGTGATCAGGAAGTCGGTGGCCGCGAAGCCGAGCAGGGTGAGGACGAACAGCTTGCCCTTCCAGAAGGAGAGCAGCCGCGACAGCATCGCGATCGAGCCCTCGCCATGCGGGCTCTCCTCGGCCACCCGGCGGTAGACCGGGAGTGCGCCGGCCAGAGTGACGATTACCAGCACGATGGTGGCGACGGGAGACAGCAGTCCGGCCGCGAGCGCGGCGATGCCGGGCTGGTAGCCGAGGGTGGAGAAGTAGTCGACACCGGTCAGGCACATCACCCGCCACCAGCGCTGCCCCTTGTGCGCAGCCTCCGGGGCCGAGTCCATGGGCCGGGAGGGCCTGCCCTTCCCCATGTCGGAGAGGCCCTCCAGCATCCATGCGCGCAGGTTTCCGGTGCGCGCGTCCTTCGTGGATGTCATTGGAGGTGCTCCCGAGCTGCTGCTGGATGAGGGGGGTGCCGTCCATGGTGCGGACGGCCGGGCCAGCGTAATCAGCACGTCAGTGCCCGATGTGGGCGGGCGCGTCAGGAGAGCGTCAAGATGCACCGGTCGGGCTTATCCGTATCGCCTCCTCCGAGGCAAGACCCTGCCATGTCCTCGACATGGTCCCCGCGGGAGCCGGCGCTCGCCACGCATGGTCTCCTGCGAATCGACGTGGATCAGTGCGGTGTGGCGGGAGGCCGGCCGGCCCGTCGAGGGCTACGGCGATCAGCCCCGCCACCGGCCGGGCAAACAGGTGCGGATCTGCGCGCGGACGGGGCGGGACGAGCTGCGGGAGGCGGCCGGCGTGGTCGTCCTGGTTACTTCGGGTCGCGGTTGAACTGCGCCGTCGACCAGCGGTAGCCGAGCGCGATCAGGCCCACGCACCAGGCGACGGCGAGCCAGCCGTTGTGGCCGATCTCGGTGCCGAGGAGGAGGCCGCGGAGGGTCTCGATGGCGGGGGTGAAGGGCTGGTACTCGGCGATCGGCTGGAACCAGCCGGGCATGGTGTCGGCGGGGATGAAGGCGCTGGAGATGAGCGGGAGGAGGATCAGGGGCATGGCCATGTTGCTGGCCGCCTCGGGGTTCGGGCTGGCCAGGCCCATGCCGACCGCAATCCAGGTCAGGGCCAGGGCGAAGAGCACGATGAGTCCGAAGGCGGCGAGCCATTCCAGGGCAGTGGCGTCCGTGGAGCGGAAGCCGATGGCGACGGCGACGGCGCCGACGAGGACCACGCTCATGACGGATTGCAGCACGCTGCCGACGACGTGCCCGATGAGTACCGAAGGGCGGTAGACCGCCATCGTGCGGAAGCGGGCGACGAGGCCCTCGGTCATATCCATGGAGACGTACACCGCAGCTCCGATCACGGTGCTGCCGATGGTCATCAGCAGCAGGCCCGGGACGATGTAGGCGATGTAGTCGGAGCGGTCGGCGCCGCCGCCGCCGATGCCCGCGCTCATCACGTCGCCGAAGATGTAGACGAAGAGCAGCAGCATCATGATCGGTGTGAGCAGCAGGTTCAGGGTCCCTGACGGGTAGCGCCGCGCGTGCAGGAGGTTGCGGCGCAGCATGGTGTTGGAGTCGCGTACAGCGTGGGAGAGGGAGCTCATCGGGCAGTCTCCTTGGGCTGGTTGGGGACGTTGGCCGGGCCGGTCAGGGCGAAGAACACGTCGTCGAGGTCGGGGGTATGGACGGTCAGTTCGTCCGCCTCGATGCCGGCGGAGTCGAGCCAGTCGAGGATGGAGCGCAGTTCGCGCTGGCTGCCGTCGCTGGGGATGGACAGCGACAGTGCGTCGTCGTCCCGGGTGACCTCGTGCAGGGCGTCAGCGGCGGACTGGTACGCGACCGGGTCGGTGAAGCGGAGGCGGATGTGGCCGCCGGGGATCAGGCGCTTGAGCTCGTCGGCGGTGCCTTCGGCGGCGATCTTGCCGTCGTTGAGGACGGCGATGCGGTCGGCGAGTTCGTCGGCTTCTTCCAGGTGCTGGGTGGTGAGGAAGACGGTGACGCCGTCTGCGACGAGTTCGCGGATGATCTGCCACATGGTGTGGCGGCTGCGGGGGTCGAGGCCGGTGGTGGGCTCGTCGAGGAAGATGATCCGGGGGTTGCCGACGAGGGTCATGGCGAGGTCGAGGCGACGCTTCATGCCGCCGGAGTAGGTGGAGGCCGGCTTCTTTGCCGCGTCGGTGAGGTCGAACCGCTCCAGCAGCTCGGCGGCGGTACTGCGCCCCTCGCTGCGGGAGAGGTGGTGCAGGTCCGCCATGAGGAGCATGTTCTCCTCGCCGGTGATCAGGCCGTCGACGGCGGAGAACTGCCCGGTGACACCGATCGCCCCGCGTACGGCCTGAGGGTCGGTGGCCAGGTCGTGACCGCCGACGTGCACTTCGCCGGCGTCGGCGGTGACGAGAGTGGAAAGGATCTTCACGGCGGTGGTCTTCCCGGCGCCGTTCGGACCGAGCAGCGCGAACACTGACCCGGCCGGGATGTGCAGATCGATGCCGTCGAGGACGAGCTTTTCGTCGTAGGACTTGCGCAGACCAACGGCGGAGACGGCGGCCGGCGACGGGTGACCGTCCCTCTGGCTGGATGTGGGCATGACAGATGAAGGCATGGAGTCCTGCCTTTCTGGGGCTGAAGACACTGGGGGAGTGGAAGCTGTTTCGGAACTCGGACTGAGTGACTGGCCGTGACTACGCGTCAGTCGTTTCGCCCTGGGGAATGGTGTCGAGCGGCCGGCCGCCGGAGACCTGCTCGCCGGGGCGCTGCCGGCGTTGGCAGGGCTGAGCCAAGTCTCCCCGGTCTGCTCGACCACCTCGTGGACAGGATCTGCGGCGGCTGCTGGTGGCCGGTCTCGCGTCCTTTCGCGCTGCGCCTTGGGCGAACGACGCGCGTGCGGGCTACGCCCACTGGAATGCGGCGACGGACGTTACTTCTCGGCCGTGCCGAGTTCCCCGCTGATGGACTCCTGATAGACATCCGCGTAGGTGCGGGAGTCCTTGACCAGGTCGTCGCAGAACGCGGCGACGTCGTTGCCGATGAGTTGCAGGACCCCCTTGCCCGTGGCGGCGCCCTCCTCGAAGAAGTCGACGATCCCGGGGAGTAGGGGCCCGTCGGCCAGGTCGATCGGTCCGACCTTGAACAGGTACTTCTGCATCTCCTTGTAGACGATCTGGTAGTCCGGTGGGAGCGCCTTGACCCGGGCCATGTGGGCCCGCCAGTGCTTCTTGCCCTCGATGATGTCCTGGATGCTCACGTCAGCCTCCCAGCCTGCTCAGTTTCTTTGCGACGTTCCTGTTCAACTGCTCACGCCACCGGTCGCGATAGGTTCGAGCTCCTTCTCCGCCGGCCAGAGCCGTGCAGAAGCCCCGGATGTCGTCGCCGAGCACCTCGTCGACGCTCTGCTCGTCCGCCGCTGTCTCTTCGAGCAGCCCCAGGGCGGCGTCGAGGATCGGCATCAGGTTGCGGCCGGTGAAGTCCCCGTGGGGGAGGAGGTGGCCCTTGATCTGTTCCCATGCCGCCCGGTAGTCGTCCGGAAGGGCCTCGGCCCTGGCTTCGAACGCCTTCCAATCCCTGGTGAGATCGCTGCCTGTGATGGTTTCCCAGAAGCTCATCTCCCGCCCTCCTTGAGGCTGTCGATGCGTGATGAGACGTACTGCCACTTCTTCCAGAACGTTGCGAGTTCCTCGCGTCCGGCGTCGTTGAGCGCGTAGAACTTGCGCGGCGGGCCGACCCCGGACGGCCGTTTCGTCACCTGGACGAGCTTGTTCCTCTCTAGCCGCAGCAGGATGGTGTACACCGTCCCCTCGACGACGTCGGTGAAGCCGAGCTCGTTCAGCTGACGGGTGATGGCGTACCCGTAGGTTTCCTCGCTGCCGATGATTTCGAGCACGCACCCTTCGAGCGTGCCCTTCAGCATCTCCGTCAGGTCGTCCATTGCGAATCCTCCTCGGGGCACATCGGTACTGCGTGCTACTGAGTACCACTATACGGTATCACCGAGTAGTGGAGGGTGCCAGCGATCGGCGAACACGGACCGGCCTCTGAATCCGCGGAGCGGAGGAAGGGGCCCAATCCGACGCGGACCTCGGTCCTCTGGCGTTCGAAGGGAACGTCACCGCCACGGGCGAGACCGCATTCCACTCGTTCGTCTTCGCTGTCTCGATCACATCCGGCTCCCTCCACCCGGTGACCCGGCGGAGAGCCGACGACGGCTACGTTCGCGGTCTTCCGGATTGCCGACGGCGAGGTCAGGGGCGGTGGACGAGCTCGATGCGGAGGGCCGCGATCAGGAGCCGGGCTGTCAGCGCGGCGTATACGTCCCGCCTGGTTGCGTCAGGACCGCGTCAGGAGGGACGGGGGACCTCTGATCGCCGGGCATAGCGTCAGGACACACCCCGGCCCGACCGAGCCGGGACCGTGCCTCGTTCCTCGGGAGGAACCCATGGCAGATGCCCTGTACGGAGACGATGCGGAGCCTGGGGAACCGTCCCCGGCCGGACTGCTCTGCGTACCCGTCCGGCCGGGCGCCGAAGGCTGCGTGACCCGGCTCTTCCGCACGCCGGTCGGAGGCAGGACCGCCGTCGCGTTCACCGACGCGGATCGGCTGACGGCGGTCCTGGGGGCGGCTCAGCCGTGGATCGTCCTCGCGGAGCCGGCGCTGCGCGCGCTCATGGAACCGCTGGGCATCCACGAGCTGAGAATCGACCCCGTCCTCACGGCGCCGACTCCCGCCGTCACGATCGCAGCCGTGTCAGATCCGCGTCCGCGGCCACTTGCCGCGCTCGTGAAGTGAAGGGAGCCGCAGAGATGACCACCCTTCCCCTGCCCGCCACTTCCGCCGCGGCCGCCCCGACCGGCACGGTCGGCTCGAAGCCCGGAGACACGCTCGCCGTCTGGCCCGCCACCACCACCGAACAGCCACACGGCCGGCTCCTCGTCGGCGGGGTCCCCTTGGCCGAGATAGCCGAGAGCCACGGTACTCCCGTGTACGTCCTGGACGAGGCCGAGGTGCGCGAGCGTTGCCGTACCTACCGCACGGCCTTCCCCGACGCCGAGATCCACTATGCGGCCAAGGCGTTCCTGTGCCGCGCCCTGGCCCACTGGATCGAGGAGGAGGGACTCGGTCTGGACGTGTGCTCCGCAGGTGAGCTGGAGCTCGCCGTCACCAGTGGGTTCCCGCCCGAGCGGATCCTGCTCCACGGCAACGCGAAGTCGCCGCAGGATCTGGAGACCGCGCTGCGTCTCCGTGTCGGCCGGATCGTCATCGACACCCCCGCCGAGATCGCCCGGATCGCGGCGGCGGTCGGCAGCGGCGGCCCGCAGAAGGTCATGGTCCGGGTGACGCCGGGCATCAGCGCGGGCGGCCACCGGAAGATCCGTACCGGATCGGAGGACCAGAAGTTCGGCCTCTCCATCAGGGACGGCCACGCCCAGCACGCCATCACCCGCATACTCGACCAGCCGCAGCTCGAACTCACCGGACTCCACTGTCACTTGGGCTCGCAGATCACGGATGTCAAGCCCTATCTGGTGGCTGTGCGACGGCTCGTCGGCCTGATGGCGCGCATACGCGACAGCCGTGGCGTCACGCTGCCGGAGCTTGACCTCGGCGGCGGCCACGGCATCGCTTACCGACCTGGTGAACCCGCCCTCGACATCACCACCCTCGCCCGCAAGGTGCGCGCCGAACTGGCCGAGAGCTGCGCGGCGGCCGGGCTGCCTGTCCCGCGCCTGATCATCGAACCGGGGCGGGCCGTGATCGGCCCGGCCGGGGTCGCGGTCTACCGGATCCTCGCGGTGAAACGCACACCCGGGCGGACCTTCGTGGCGGTGGACGGCGGGATGAGCGACAACCCGCGCCCGGCGTTGTACGGAGTGCGGTACGCCCCGCGCATCATCGGCCGCCGCTCGCCGGCCCAAGCCGAGCGCGTGACGGTCGTCGGCCGCCACTGCGAGGCCGGCGACGTCCTGGCCGAAGACGTCCCGCTGCCCGCCGACACCCACCCCGGCGATCTGCTCGCGGTGCCGACGACCGGCGCGTACCACCTGGCGATGGCCTCCTCCTACAACCTCGTCGGCCGTCCGCCGGTGGTCGCCGTGCTCGACGGCCGGGCCCGGCTCCTCGTCCGCAGGGAGACCCTGGAGGACCTCAAGGCGCGCGACGTCGGTCTGTAGCCCCTGGTGTTCCACGGTTGCTGATCCGGCCCGGCGGCGGGGTCGCCGGGCCGGATCGTTGACCAGTTGGTCCGTGACGGCCCGTGTCACCCGGGTCACCGTGCTCATCCCGGAGGCCGAACCGGAGTACCTCTGGCAGCGCACCCTGCAGAACCAGCGGGGCGCGGTCGTCGCCCATGCCGTCCGCCGCGATACGAACGCGGTCGTGTGCCGGCTCCGCTTCCGCTGCTGACCATCAGGGATCCGTCAAAGCCCCCTCCGCCCGGCGCCACCCACGTCATACCGGGCGGAGGCTGGACGTGTCAGAGGTTTGGCGGGGGCTGGATCCTGCGAGGTGGATCATGAGGTTTCCGCTTCGGGACACGGCCGCCGTCGCCGCCGGAGCCCTGGCACCGTTTGCCGCGGCTCTTGTGCTGATGCCGCTGCGGACGTCCGTCACGCATACCAATCTCGCGCTGCTGCTCGTCGTCGTGGTCGTGGCCGTGTCGGCGCTCGGAAACCGGTTTGCCGGCGCGCTCGCTGCCCTGTCGGCCGCCGCCTGGTTCGACTTCTTCCACACCGAGCCGTATCGGAGTTTCCACATCCAGGACCGGGCCGACATCGAGACCGCCGTCCTGCTCCTGGTCGTCGGCCTGATCGTGTCGCAGTTGGCCGCGCGTGCCCGGACGCTGAAGCGGGTGGCGGTCACGGACGCCACGTATCTGGAGCGGCTGCACGGCACGACCCGCCTCGCCCGCTCCAGTACGTCCTCCGACGACGTCGTCCAACGGGTGGGGCGCGAACTGGTCGACGTCCTGGAGCTACGGGCGTGCCGTTTTGAGTACGGCACTCTCGTCGGGCGTCCGCCGCGACTTGCCCCGGACGGGACGGTGACGGTGGCCGGCTGGATCTGGGATCTGGAACTGCAGGGCTGGCCGGACGGTGAGATCGAACTGCGCGCCATCGTTCACGGGCGGTACCAGGGCCGCTTCCTGCTGACACCCGAACCCGGTTCCGTACCCCCGCCGCTGGAGGCGCGGCTGGTCGCCGCAGACCTGGCGGCTCAGGCCGCCGCCGCGCTGGACGACGACAGCGTCAGTGCAGGCCCGAGATCGTGAACACCGAGTGAGCCGTGTCCCGTTCGACGCGGCGAGCGAGGCGATCGAGGTCGTCCGCTCCGCTCAGCAGGGTGCCGTTTTCGGCGGACAACCGGGCGTCGACCTCCAGGAGCAGCCACAGGGACGGATTCGCGAGGAGCACGCGCAGGTCGACCTCGGCCCGGCCGCCGTCCGTGTCGCTCATGACGAGGCGCTGCTCGATCCCGTTGGGCCAGCGGACGGCGGCGAGCCGGTCGGTGCGCACGGTCTGTCGGGTCCACAGGCCGTGGACGGTCACCCGGCCCGGGGCCGCGACGACCCTGGCGGGCAGCAGGATCACGAAGAGCGCGACGGCCAGGACGATCCACATCACCGCGCTCGGCAGCGTCAGGCCGGCGTCCCCGGCGTCCACAGTCAGCGACAGGGCGAGCAGCAGCCCGGCGCAGCCGGCCGCGGCCCGGGCCTCGCCGGCCCACGTGCTGTCGTGGACGCAGAGGTCACCGGACTCCGACGGGTGGACGAATCGTGGCTCCATGGAACGGACATTAGAGGCGCGGCCGACCGATGCCGGTCCGTCTTGACGAGGTACCTATGCCGCGTTGGCGAACTTTGACGCGTGTCTGACGGGCCCGGCGGCGTAGTGGACGTACTCGTGCGCCAGCCGGAAGCCCGCGGTCCAGGCGAGGAGCCGACTGGGGCGGTTGCCGCGGGAGCAGCTCCAGATGGCACGGTGGCCGCGTGCCGCGATGTCGGTGGTCAGCCCTGCGACGCAGGCCAGAGCGAGGTGTTGACGGCGTTCGTCGGGCGCGGTGGCGCAGGCGACGTCCTCCTGGCGGTTGCCGAGGAACCGTGTGCAGGCCACGGCGACCACCCGGCCCCGACGGAATGCTGCCCAGGCCAGGCCCGACGCGGCCAGGGCGGTCGGGCCGCCCCAGGTGCCGTGGATCCACGCCATGGAGGGGTCGAGAGCCGCCACCGCCGGGGCGTCATCGGGGGAGATGCGGCGGACGGCCACGCCGCGAGGCACGCGGGGTGCGATCGCCGGGGCCCGGTGGACGTAGAGCATGCGCTCCCAGGGCTGGAGGTGGTCGAAGGCCGCGCCGAGTACAGGGACGAAGCGGCCCGGGGTTTCGACGTAGTGCTCTGCGAGTGGGGCAAGTTGGTCCGGTCTCACGGCGCTGGGGTCGCCGGCCAGGAGGGCGTGTCCGCCACACGTGACGGCCACGACGCGAGGCACCTTGGCGTGGTCGGACCACCATTGGCCATGGCCGGTGGTCAGGACGTGCTCGGCGAGGGTTCCGGTGCCGGGCTCGCCGGAAAGGAACACGCGCATGGGCACGGGGGGCTGGTGGGACGCGTGCGGGATCACGGGCACCTCCTGGTGCGGAAGGAGGGGCGGCCCGGGTTCGGGCCGCCCCTGTGAGTTCAGCGCTGGCCGGCCTTGCGGCCGTGGTTCGCCTTCTTCTTGCGACGGGCCTTCTTCTTGCGTGTGCGCTTGGACATGAGTGGTCCGGTTCCTTTGAGGCAGTCAGGCGGAATGGCCGACAAGCAGGTCGGCGAGCTTGCTGAGGCGCTTGACGTTGCGCGTCTCGGTGGCGGCCTGGGCGGGCTCGACACGGTGTTCACGGTCGTAGTAGGCGCCGTTGACGATCTCGACGGCCGGGTCGCAGAGCCGTACGACGTGGGCCGCGCCCTCGGCCGGCGAAACGCCCTCGTGGGCGTAGAGCGGAAGCAGGCTCGTGGTGCAGACGCCAGGGTGGACGGAGACGGCGGTCACCCGCGGGTCGGCGGCGAAGACGGTCAGCGCGAGCTGCGACTGTGCGTAGGCGGCGAGCCGGGAGTAGCGGCGCACCCGGTTGGGGTCGCTCCACTGGATGGAGCCGGTGCGGTGGAGGGAGGACGACACGTTGACGACCCGGCCGCCGGGGTCGCTCGTCAGCGCGGGCTCCAGCAGATGCGTCAGCAGGTAGTGGGCGAGGAAGTTCACCTGGAAGGCGATCTCGTTGCCGTCCGCCGTGACCGTGTGGCGCTCGGGTGCCGCCATGCCGGCGTTGTTGACGAGCACGTCGAGGTGCGGGTGTTCGGCCAGTACCCGGGCGGCGAGGTGCTCGACCTCTTCGAGTACGGCGAAGTCCGCCGCGAGCGGGCACAGGAGACGGGCGTCGATCCCGTGGAGGGAGACGAGCCGGTCGGTGGCTGCGGCGGCCTCTTCGGCCGTACGGCCGTGGACCAGCACGGTCGCACCGCGCTCGGCGAGAAGCCGGACGGTCTGGTAGCCGATGCCGGTGGTGGCGCCGGTGACCAGGGCGGTACGGGAGGAAAGGTCGGAAACAGGCATGACTGGTCCATCCATGGGAGGTTTACGGGAATGAAGAAGGGGGCGCCGGACGGGAGGTCTCGGCGCCCCGGGGGCTACGGACGACGCGTCAGCGCGGGGCGCGCGTCTCCGGGCAGCGGGGCACGCGACGGGGCGCCCGATGAGGCGGCCGGTCGAGCAGAAGCCACGCGCTGTCCATGCTCTCCATCGAACCCTCGGTGGGCTCCGTGGACAAGCTCAACTGCCGCTCCCTGACGTACCCCTGACGAGGGCGGTGGTCAGCCGAGGCCGGGGATTGCGGAGATGACCAGATCGATGAGTTTGATGCCGAGGAACGGCAGGACCAGGCCGCCGAGTCCGTACACGGTGAGGTTGCGGCGCAGCAGGTCGTGGGCGGATGCGGGGGTGTAGCGGACGCCACGCAGGGCGAGCGGAATGAGCGCCACGATGATCAGGGCGTTGAAGATGATGGCCGAGGTGATCGCCGAGGTGGGGCTGTGCAGGCCCATGATGTTGAGCGCCTGCAGGCCGGGATAGGCACCGGTGAACATCGCGGGGATGATCGCGAAGTACTTCGCGACGTCGTTGGTGATCGAGAAGGTCGTCAACGCGCCTCGGGTGATGAGGAGTTGCTTGCCGATCTCGACGATCTCGATGAGCTTGGTGGGGTTGGAGTCCAGGTCCACCATGTTCCCGGCCTCCTTGGCGGCCGAGGTGCCGGTGTTCATGGCCACCCCGACGTCCGCCTGAGCCAGCGCCGGCGCGTCGTTCGTACCGTCGCCGGTCATCGCGACGAGCTTGCCGCCCGCCTGCTCCCGCTTGATGAGGGCGAGTTTGTCCTCCGGGGTGGCCTCGGCGAGGAAGTCGTCGACACCGGCCTCCTGGGCGATGGCCTTCGCGGTCAGCGGGTTGTCGCCCGTGATCATGACCGTCCTGATGCCCATGCGGCGCAGTTCCGCGAACCGCTCCCGGATGCCCTCCTTCACGACGTCCTTGAGGTGGATGATCCCGAGGACCCGCGGCCCGTCCCAGTCGTGCACCGCGACCAGCAGCGGGGTACCGCCCGCGTCCGAGACCGCGTCGCTCCACGCGCGGGCCTCGCCGGGCACCGTACCGCCGTACATCTCCACCCAGCCGATGACCTGGGCCGCCGCTCCCTTGCGGATGTGGCAGACGGCGCCGTTGTCCCAGCGCAGGTCGATGCCGCTCATCCGGGTCTGCGCGCTGAACTCCACGAAACGGGCGTTCGCGAGCTCGCCGTCGGCCGGCGCCCGCAGTCCGTACCGCTGCTTCGCCAGCACCACCACGGAGCGGCCCTCCGGCGTCTCGTCGGCGAGCGAGGAGAGCTGGGCGGCGTCCGCGAGCTTCGACTCGTCGACGCCCGGCAGTGGCACGAAGGCGGCGGCCTGGCGGTTGCCTAGGGTGATGGTGCCGGTCTTGTCGAGGAGCAGGGTGTTGATGTCACCCGCTGCCTCGACCGCTCGGCCGGACATGGCCAGGACGTTGCGCTGGACCAGCCGGTCCATGCCCGCGATGCCGATCGCCGAGAGCAGCGCCCCGATTGTGGT
The DNA here is from genome assembly GCF_036195325.1 of Streptomyces sp. NBC_00234. NCBI lineage: Bacteria > Bacillati > Actinomycetota > Actinomycetes > Kitasatosporales > Streptomycetaceae > Streptomyces > Streptomyces sp. NBC_00234. The sequence continues at coordinate 7,287,746 of NZ_CP108101.1, forward strand.
CGGGATCAGCGTCACCAGGAGCGCGACCAGGACGGTGGTGGACTGGGCGGCGTTCGCGTAGGCGGCCATCGGCTGGAGTGCGACGACGACGAGCACGAAGACGACCGTGAGTGCGCAGAGCAGGATGTTCAGCGCGATCTCGTTGGGGGTTTTCTGCCGGGAGGCACCCTCGACCAGGGCGATCATCCGGTCCATGAAGGAGTGGCCGGGGCGGGAGGTGACCCGTACGACGATCCGGTCCGACAGGACCGTCGTGCCGCCGGTCACCCCTGTACGGTCGCCGCCCGACTCGCGGATCACCGGGGCGGACTCACCAGTGACGGCGGACTCGTCGACAGCGGCGACGCCGTCGACGACGTCGCCGTCGGCCGGGATCAGTTCGCCCGCCTCGACCAGGACGAAATCGAAGAGCCGGAGTTCGGTGGCGGCTACTGCCTCCGTCTCGGCCCGGTCGAGATCCGTTCCGTACCGCCAGTGGCGCAGCCGCAGCGCGACCGTGTCCGTACGCGCCCTGCGCAACGACTCGGCCTGCGCCTTGCCGCGGCCCTCGGCGACCGCCTCGGCCAGGTTCGCGAAGATAACGGTCAGCCACAGCCAGACGCTGATCACCCAAGTGAAGACGGACGGGTTGAGCACGGCCGAGAGCGTGGTGAGAACCGAGCCGGCCGCGACGACGAACAGCACCGGATTGCGCACCAGGTCCCGCGGGTGCAGCTTGCGCAACGCTTCCGGGAAGCACTTCAGCACCTGTACGGGATCGAGCAGCCCGCTCTGCGCCCCGCGCTGCCGTTCCGGCCGTGGAGCGGGGTAGCGGGGTGGGGTGGAGGGGGCGGGTGGTGCAGGGGGCGCCTGACGGGGCGCTGCGGGATGCATCGCGGAGGACCTATCGATGGGCCCGGCCACCCGCGCGCGGCGGGCGCCGGGGGAGAGTGGGTGGGGTCGCGGGGTCGCCCACGCCCTGGGGTTACGTGGCCGTCCCGGTACCCGCAGTGCGGCTGCGGGTACCGGCGCCGGCGAAGACCGCTGTGAACCGGCGGCCGACGACCGCGAAGCGAGGGCACGGCAGCCCACTGGGAGAGGCGGCACGTGCCCTCGCGGCCCGGGGACGGTCATGCCACTGACGTCCACGGCTTTGAGCGGCCGAACGAAATCTAGGGGCACTCCGGACGCCCGACGTCCACCGGTCGCCGGATTTGACGGACTTCTGACGGCTGCGCGGGGCCCCTGTCAAGAGGGCGTCAAGTCGGCCTGGAAGCACGTCAGTACGGCGTCAAGGTGCGTCGTCCCCGGCCGGAACGAATCGCAGACTGAACGCTGCGGGGTACGGACGACCGTCCGTGGCGTGACGCTGGAGGACGAGTGACCATCACCGCCGAAAGCAGGCCCAGTCCGGAGGCGGGGCCCGGAAGGGCGCAGTCACCTCACAGTCGGTCGACCCGCACGAGGGCCGTCCGGGTCCGCGGCCACGAGGGGGCCGCGGCCGGGCGGACCTCCCCGTACCCGGGCCAGTAGCGACGCCTTAGGGCGCGCTACTGGGCGACCCTGCCCGCCAGACTTCGTCTGCTGCGCGAGGCCACCCTCCTGACCGCCGCCGCCTGCACCGCACTGCTTCTGGGCGGCCGGCCCGCCGCATCCGGTACTTGGGACGCCGTCGCCGACCGCCACGTCCCGCGCAGGGTGAGCGCCGCAGGCATCGCTCTCGCCCGGGACGACATGGACGCCCAGGCCGCCAACTCCCTGCTGGAGAACGGAGACGCGGGCGAGCACCGCCCTGAGCGTCCCGTACTCGGAAGGGCCCGGGCTACGGGGCTCGCACGGGTTCGCCCCCGGCCCGTAGGGAGTCCGTCAAGGCGTCGTCAGCATCTGCGGGGGTCGCGCCAGAGTGCCGTAAAGGTGACTGTGCAGGTGGCAGGGTCCAGGCTTCTGTATGCGGTGTGACTGATGCAACAGGCTGTACAGCAAAAGGAGTTGATCGCTGATGAGCGTGGAGAACGTAGTGGGCCTCTTTGTCGCCTTCTGTCTTGTCGGCTACCTGGTGGCCGCACTGATCAACCCGGAGAAGTTCTGATTCCCCGCCCGCGGCCGGGAAGACTCAAGGTCTTCGTCGGCGGCGCGCCCGGCGTCGGCAAGACCTACCGGATGCTCGACGAGGGCCGACGCAGGGCCGCCCGAGGCACCGATGTGGTGGCCGGACCTGTGGAGTGCCACGGCCGCGCACAGACGGAGGCGAAGCTCGTCGGCCTGGAGACGCTGGATCAGTCCCTGGACGACGAGACTCCGGCGCCCCTGGCCGACGGGCTGGAGACCCACGACCGGTCCCTGGTCGGCGCGGTGCTGCGGCGCCGTCCCGAGCTGGTCCTCGTCGACGATCTGGCGCACTCCAACGCGCCGGGACGGGGCAACGCCAAGCGCTGGCAGGACGTGGAGGAGCTGCTGGCGGCGGGCATCGACGTCATCACCACCGTCGGCATCCAACAGCTGGAGTCCCTGAGTGACGTCGTCGAGAAGATCACCGCGGTGCCGCGGGAGGAGACCGTCCCCGATGCCGTCGTACGCCGCGCAGACCAGATCGAGCTCGTGGACATGGAGCCGGAGGAGCTGCGCCGACGGATGGCGCACGGCAACATCTGTCCGCCGGAGGAGGTCGACGCCGCGCTCGCCAGCCGCTTCCGGACGGGCAGCCTCACCGCCCTGCGGGAACTCGCCCTGCTCTGGGTGGCCGACCGGGTCGACGAAGCCCTGCTCAAGTACCGCACCGAACAGGGCATCGCGGGGGTGTGGGAGACCCGCGAGCGGGTCGTGGTTGCGCTCACCGGCGGACCGGAGGGCGAGACACTGATCCGGCGCGCGGCCCGGATCGCCGCCCGGTCCGCCCGGGGGAGGCTCCTGGCGGTGCACGTGGTGCGCAGCGACGGCCTGACGACTGGGGCGTCGTCCGCCGCCCTGGGCCGTCAGCGTCGGCTCGTCGAGAGTCTGGACGGCAGCTATCACACGGTAGTCGGCGACGACGTCGCCACCGCGCTCGTGGAGTTCGCCCGGGCCGAGAACGCCACCCAGCTGGTCCTCGGGACCAGCCGCCGAGGCCGCCTGGAACGCTTCCTCACGCGGGGCATCGGTGAGACGACCGTCGGGCTCTCCTCGGACATCGACGTCCACATGGTCACGCACGAGCGGGCGGGACACGGCCGTCTGCTGCCCTCCCGCGGCCGTACGCTGCCGACTTCGCGGCTCGTCGCCGGTCCGGTGGCGGGGCTGCTTCTTCCTCTGCTGCTGACGTTCCTGCTCGACCGCACCCGGGGCACCTTCAACCTGACCAGCGAGGCACTGCTGTTCCTGGTGGCGGTGGTGGGCATCGCATGCATAGGAGGCGTCGTCTCCGCGCTCGTCTCGGCGGTGACGGCTTCCCTGCTGCTCAACTACTGGTTCATACCACCCATCGGGGGGTTCACCTTCGACGATGCCGACAACATGCTCGCGCTCGCGGTGTTCGTCGCGGTCGCGGTCGTGGTGGCCGCTGTCGTCGACCGTTCCCTGCGGTTGTCGAGACGTGCGGCACGAGCCACCGCGGAGGCCGAGATACTGTCCTCGCTCGCCGGGTCGGTCGTGCGCGGTGAGCACAGTGTGCCGGACCTGCTCACCCGTACGCGTGAGACCTTCGGCGCCGCCTCCGCCGAACTCGCCGCACAGCCGCTGGAGGACCCGGCGGCCAGCCAGGTCGCCGTGGGCGACGACCTCTTTCTCGTGCTGCGCGGCCGGACCCTGCCCGCATCCGAACACCGTGTGCTCGCAGCCTTCGCCGCCCATTTTGCCGCGGCCGTCGAGCGGGCCCGACTGGTGGAGGCGGCGGCCGAGGTAGAACCGGTCAGGGCCGCCGACCGGATGCGGACCGCGCTCCTCGCGGCGGTCAGCCACGACCTGCGGACCCCGCTCGCCGCCGGCTGGGCTGCCGTGGGCTCACTGCGCAGCGTCGATGTGGAGTTCACGGCACAGGAGCGGGCCGAACTGCTCGCCACCGCCGACGAGTCCATGGCCCGCCTCAGCCGTCTCATCGACAACCTGCTGGACATGAGCCGCCTCCAGGCGGGCGCCCTGACCCTGGACCTCCGGGCCATCACGCTGGAAGAAGCCCTGCCGGCGGCGTTCGACGCGCTGCCGCCGGAGGCGCCGCGGCCCGTGGTACGCCGCCTGGCCGAAACCCCGCCCGTCCTCGCGGATCCACCGCTCCTGGAGCGGGTGATCGCCAATCTGGTGGCCAACGCCGTACGGCACGCGCCGCCCGGCCACCCGGTCCTGATCACCACAAGCGCCCTGGCCGGCCGCGTGGAACTGCGCGTCGTCGACCGGGGGCCCGGCCTGCCGCGGGCCGATCGTGAACGCGTCTTCGAGCCGTTTCAGCGCCTCGGCGACACCGACAACACCACTGGCGTCGGCCTGGGCCTGGCCCTGGCCCGCGGCCTGACCGAGGCCATGTCCGGCACGGTCACCCCCGAGGACACCCCTGGCGGCGGCCTGACCATGGTGCTTTCCCTTCCCTGTGCGGAGGAACCTGTGGCCGCGTGGCCGTCCCGGCGCCGTGATGCGCAGAACACACAAGATGATCCGTGAAGGCCCATGAGGGTCTCAGGAGCAGGAGCAGGAGCAGGAGCAGGAGCAGGAGCAGGAGCAGGAGCAGGGATGTGAGCGGATACCCCCTGCGTGACCGCCCTTCCTCGTCACCGCACTCGTCCTCGTACCGAGCACGCCGTCCCTCCGGGCCCGGAGCCTTCCGGCGCCTTCCCGAGGTCCCATACGGAACTCTGACGCCGAACTTGAGTACGAGCGGGACCCGGCGCCCGGCGGTTGGCAATCTAGACGGTTGTGACCTCAACCATCCATCTGCGCATGCCACTTGGTCAACGCTCCCAGCACATGGTGATCTGCGGCGACGACGGCCTCGCCCGTCGCCTCGCCATCGAACTCGACGCCGTGTGCGGTGAAGCCGTCACCGTCGTCCTGCCCTCGCGGCGTGACGAGCACGGAGCGGAGATCGCCGCCCTGCACCGTGACCCGCGCTCACCGGTCGAGCTGCTGGTGGCGTCCCGGCCCGACGAGCACACCCTGAGGGCGGCGGGGATCGAGCGGGCCGCCGCCCTCGCGCTCACCTACGCAGACGACCAGGTCAACATGACGGCCGCACTGCTCGCGCGAAGCCTCAATCCGTCCGTACGCCTGGTCATCCGGATGTACCGGCGCGAGCGCGGACGCCATCTGGAACGGCTCCTGGACCGTGCCGCGCAGGTGCGGGAGGAGCCGGACGCCTCGACCACCGTGCTGTCCGACAGCGACACGGCGGTGCCGGAACTCGTGTCGGCTGCCGCCGTCGGCCGAGGGCCCACGCTCCAGGTCGAGGGGAAGGTGTTCCGCGGCGTCGTACGCCCGGCGGGAACCGCGCCCCGCTCGGCCGACCTCGCGACCCTCGCCGTGCTCTCGGGCGCACACCAGGACGACCCTGCGAGCGAAGACAGCGCGGAGACGCCCGGTGGCGACGGTACTCAGCTGCTGCCGGACACCCGTACCGCGGACCGCCGTCAGTTCACGCACGGCCGTCTCATGCTGGAAGAGGTCACCCGGCACCAGGCCCCGCAGATGCCTGACGACCGGCACGGTTATCGGGGCTGGCTGCGGGCCAGGATCGCGCATCTGCCCTGGAAGGTCTTCCTCGCCCGCGAGGTCCTGGCGGTATTCGGGGCCCTCGCCGTGATCGTCGTCGCGCTTGCCATGGCCACGTGGCTGGTCGAGGACGGGCCGTTGTGGAAGTCCGTCTACCTGCCGCTCCTGGACATCTTCACGATGGGAGATCCGGCGACGGGGGAAAGCGAGTCCCCGGCCCGTCGGATCCTCCAGCTCATCGCGGGCTTCGTCGGCCTCGCCGTGCTGCCGCTGGTGGTCGCGGCCACCATGAACGCGAGCGAGGCGTTCCGCGCCGCATCCGCCAACCATCCGCCGTCGGAGGAGCTGACCGGCCACATCGTGGTCGTCGGTCTCGGGAAGATCGGCACACGGGTCCTGGCGCAGCTGCGCACCACCGACCATCCGGTCGTCGTCATCGAACGCGACCCGCACGCCCGAGGCGTCGCCACGGCCCGGGAGCTCGGCGTCCCGCTGCTGCTCGAGGACGCCGCGGCGCGCGGAGTGCTGGATCTGGCGAGGATCCGGCAGAGCAGGTCGCTTCTGGTGCTCACCGGCGGGGACGGGGAGAACCTGGACATCGTGATGGCCGCCCGGGAGATCAATCCCGGGATCCGGGTGGTGATGCGTCTGTACGACGACGACTTCGCCGCCACCGTCTCGGCGACGATGAGGGCTTCGTACCCGGGCGCCCTCACCCGTAGCCGCAGCGTTTCCGCCCTCGCCGCACCGTCCTTCGCCGCAGCGATGATGGGGCGCCACGTGCTCGGAGTGATGCCCGTCGAGCGTGGATCGCTGCTGTTCACCGTCGTTGACGTGGCGGGCCACCCGGAGCTGGAGGGGCGCTCGGTCCACGAGGCGTTCCGGGCACACGAATGGCGTGTTCTGGCGGTTGGCCAGGCCGCCTCGTGCCCACCATCGCCCTATGCCGACGCTTCTGCGACGGACACGCTCGCCGGGTTCCGGCCTGGCCGCCTTCCGGGCTTCGACTGGCGCCCGCCGCACGGACGTGTGCTGCGGGCCGGGGACCGGGTGGTGCTGGCCACGACGCGGCGGGGACTCGACTTCCTGATGACGGGCGTGCAACCGCACCCACCGGGACGCAGAGGCGAACGGGCCGGAGAGTGACCTTGTTCCGCGCCGTGGCGGGAAAGGCCGTAGGGGAAGCGTCAAGAGCGCCCCGTGATTCGTATGGGACCCGTTAACGGGAGCTGCGGCCCGCCTGAGAAGCGGTTTCCTCGGGATGTCCGAGAATCCGTTCTTCATTCAGGAGCTCACGATGGCCGACATGGCCTTCGTCGTCACCACGGTCGCGGTCTTCGCACTGGTGGCATTCATCGCCAGAGGGGTGGCGAAGCTGTGACTGCCGAGAACGTCGTCGGCCTCGTCGTGGCCGCCGTCCTGCTGGGCTACCTCGTGCTGGCCCTCATCAAGCCGGAGAGGTTCTGAGTACGGATATGAGTCCTGTCCTCTCCGGATTGCTCCAGCTGCTCGCCCTGATCGCCGCGCTGGGCCTCGTGTACCGCCCGCTCGGCGACTACATGGCCCGCACCTACTCCTCCGACAAGCACCTGCGCGTCGAGAAGTGGATCTACAAGGCCATCGGGGCCGACCCCGCCTCCGAGATGCGCTGGCCCGCCTATCTGCGCGGTGTCCTCGCCTTCTCGGCGGTGAGCGTCCTCTTCCTCTACCTGATGCAGCGCGTGCAGGGCTCCCTGCCCGGCTCGCTCGGCTTCTCCTCGATCGACCCGGACCAGGCGTTCAACACCGCCGCCTCGTTCGTCGCGAACACCAACTGGCAGTCCTACTACGGCGAGCAGGCCATGGGCCACGTCGTACAGACCGGCGGCCTCGCGGTGCAGAACTTCGTGTCCGCCGCCGTGGGCATGGCGGTCGCGGTCGCTCTCGTACGGGGCTTCGCCCGCGCCCGCACCGGTGAGCTGGGCAACTTCTGGTCCGACCTGGTGCGCGGCACCGTCCGCATCCTGCTCCCGATCTCCGTGATCGGCGCGATCGTGCTGGTGGCGTGCGGCGCGATCCAGAACTTCGCCGGGATCCACGAGGTCGGCCAGTTCACGGGCGGCACCCAGCAGTGGAACGGCGGCGCGGTCGCCTCGCAGGAGGCCATCAAGGAGCTCGGCACGAACGGTGGCGGCTACTTCAACGCCAACTCCGCCCACCCCTTCGAGAACCCCACCCCCCTCTCGAACCTCTTCGAGATCTTCCTGATCCTCGTCATCCCGTTCGCGCTGACCCGCACCTTCGGGCGCATGGTCGGAAGCGTCAGGCAGGGGTACGCGATCCTCGCGGCGATGGCCACGATCTGGATCGGCTTCAGTCTCCTGATGCTGTGGACCGAGTCCGCGCACAACGGACCGGCCTTCGACCTCGCGGGCGGCGCGATGGAGGGCAAGGAGACCCGCTTCGGGATCGCCGGCTCGTCGATCTTCGCGGTGGCCACCACCCTGACGTCCACCGGTGCGGTGAACTCCTTCCACTCCTCGTACACCGGCCTCGGCGGCGGCATCACGATGCTGGGCATGCAGCTCGGCGAGATCGCCCCCGGCGGGGTCGGTTCCGGCCTCTACGGCATGCTGATCATGGCGGTCATCGCGGTGTTCATCGCCGGTCTGATGGTCGGCAGGACCCCCGAGTACCTCGGCAAGAAGATCGGCACGCGGCAGATCAAGTTCGCCGCCTGCTACATCCTCGTCACCCCGGCGCTGGTCCTCTGCTTCACCGCCGCGGCGATGGCCCTGGACACCCCGTCCCACTCGATGACCAACTCCGGTGCGCACGGCTTCTCCGAGATCCTGTACGCGTACACCTCGGGCGCCAACAACAACGGCTCGGCCTTCGCCGGTCTGAACGCCGACACCCAGTGGTTCAACAGCACGATCGGCATCGCGATGCTGTTGGGCCGCTTCCTGCCCATGGTGTTCGTCCTCGCCCTGGCCGGCTCGCTGGCCGAGCAGACCCCGGTCCCCGAGACGGCGGGCACGCTGCGCACGCAGAAGCCGCTGTTCACGGGCCTCCTGGTCGGCACGATCCTGATCGTCGCCGGTCTGACCTACTTCCCGGCGCTCGCGCTGGGACCGCTCGCCGAAGGGCTCGCGTCATGACCATCGACGCAAAGAATCACGAGGATTCTGTGCATCAGCCGTCTACGACTCCGACGAAGGCGCCGCACGGCGACCTGTCCGCCGGCCACAAGCCGGCCGGGCGCGTCGGTGGGGGTCTGTTCGATCCCAAGCAGCTGATCACGTCCTTCCCTGACGCGATCAAGAAGCTCGACCCGCGCGTGATGATCAAGTCGCCGGTCATGTTCGTGGTGCTGATCGGCTCCGTGCTGACCACCGTCTTCGCCGTCAAGGACCCGACCGACTGGTTCGGCTGGGCGATCACCGCCTGGCTGTGGCTCACCACGATCTTCGCGAACCTGGCGGAGGCGGTGGCCGAGGGCCGCGGCAAGGCCCAGGCCGACACGCTCCGCAAGGCCAAGACGGACACGGTCGCCCGCCGCATCATAGGCAAGAACGAGGAGCGCCTCCCCGGCACCGAACTCAAGATCGGTGATCTCGTGGTCTGCGAGGCCGGCGATATCATCCCCGGTGACGGCGACGTCGTCGAAGGTGTCGCTTCGGTCGACGAGTCCGCGATCACCGGTGAGTCCGCTCCGGTCATCCGTGAGTCGGGCGGCGACCGTTCCGCGGTCACCGGTGGTACGAAGGTCCTCTCGGACCGGATCGTCGTCAAGATCACCACGAAACCCGGCGAGACCTTCATCGACCGGATGATCAACCTGGTCGAGGGTGCGGCCCGGCAGAAGACCCCCAACGAGATCGCGCTCAACATCCTGCTCGCGTCCCTCACGATCGTCTTCCTGCTCGCGGTCGTCACGCTGCAGCCGTTCGCCACGTACGCGGGCGCCGAGCAGTCGATGATCGTGCTGACCGCACTGCTGGTCTGCCTGATCCCCACGACCATCGGCGCGCTGCTCTCAGCGATCGGCATCGCGGGCATGGACCGCCTGGTCCAGCGCAACGTCCTGGCGATGTCCGGCCGCGCGGTGGAGGCGGCCGGCGACGTCTCCACCCTCCTCCTCGACAAGACCGGCACCATCACCCTCGGCAACCGTCAGGCATCGGAGTTCGTACCGGTCAGGGGCACCACGGAGGCCGAACTGGCCGACGCCGCCCAGCTCTCCTCCCTCGCGGACGAGACCCCCGAGGGCCGCTCGATCGTGGTCCTGGCCAAGGAGAGGTACGGACTGCGCGAACGCCACCAGGGCGAGCTGGAGCAGGCCGAGTGGGTGGCCTTCACCGCACAGACCCGGATGTCGGGTGTGGACGTCGACGGGCGCAAGGTGCGCAAGGGCGCGACCGGTTCGGTCGTCGCCTGGGTCAGGGAGCGTGGCGGCAGTGTCTCCGCGGACACCCAGGCGCTGACCGACGGGATCTCCGAGGCCGGCGGAACGCCGCTGCTGGTGGCACTGGAGGACGCGGAGGGCGCACGGGTCCTGGGGGTCATCCACCTCAAGGACGTCGTGAAGGAGGGCATGCGGGAGCGGTTCGACGAGCTGCGCCGCATGGGCATCAGGACGGTCATGATCACGGGCGACAACCCGCTGACCGCGAAGGCCATCGCCGAGGAGGCGGGAGTCGACGACTTCCTCGCCGAGGCGACGCCCGAGGACAAGATGGCCCTCATCAAGCGGGAGCAGGCGGGCGGCAAGCTCGTCGCGATGACCGGCGACGGTACGAACGACGCGCCGGCGCTGGCTCAGGCGGACGTCGGGGTGGCCATGAACACCGGCACCTCGGCCGCCAAGGAGGCCGGGAACATGGTGGACCTGGACTCCAACCCCACCAAGCTCATCGAGATCGTCGAGATCGGCAAGCAACTCCTCATCACCCGAGGCGCGTTGACGACCTTCTCGATCGCCAACGACGTCGCGAAGTACTTCGCGATCATCCCCGCGATGTTCGCGGTCGTCTATCCGGGCCTGGACAAGCTCAACATCATGGGCCTGTCCTCACCGGAGTCGGCGATCCTGTCCGCCGTCGTCTTCAACGCGCTGATCATCGTCGCGCTGGTGCCGCTCGCCCTCAAGGGCGTCCGGTACAAGCCCACCAGCGCGGACAAGATGCTCCGCCGCAACCTCGGGATCTACGGAATCGGCGGCCTGGTCGCCCCGTTCATCGGCATCAAAATCATCGACCTGCTCATCTCCACCATCCCCGGAATCGGCTGATCATGAACAACTCCGCAGGAAACGCAGGACGCTTGCTCTGGGCAGGTCTGCGCGCCCTCCTCGTCCTGACCGTGGTGACGGGCGTGCTCTACCCGCTGGCCGTCACCGGCATCGCCCAGGTCGCGTTCAACGACAAGGCCAACGGCTCCGAGGTCAAGGACGCGAGCGGCAATGTCGTCGGCTCCGAACTCATCGGCCAGACCTACAACCTGCCGAAGAAGAACCCGGACGACGCCGAGGAGGCGGTGGTCCCGGACCTGAAGTGGTTCCAGCCGCGCCCGTCCAACGGCTTGGGCAGCAACAGCGTGAACACGCAGTACTCGCTGATCCTTTCCGGCGCGACCAACCGCTCCGGCGACAACGCCGACCTGATCCAGTGGGTCAAGGACGCCAAGGCGGCGGTGGTCAAGGACAACTCGGTCCCGGGCCACCCGGTAGACCCATCCGACGTGCCCGCCGACGCCGTGACCTCCTCCGGCTCCGGCCTGGACCCGCACATCTCCCCGGCGTACGCGAAGCTCCAGGTCAACCGTGTCGCCGAGAAGAACGGCCTCGACGTCGAGCAGGTCGACAAGCTCGTCGTCGACCACACGGACGACCGCGTCCTCGGCTTCATCGGCGAGCCCCGTGTCAACGTCCTCCAGCTCAACATCGCGCTCAAGGAACTGACCCAAAACTGATGGCCTTATTGCAAGGGACGTGGGGAGTCGGCGGGCCCGGATCGACCCCGGGGCCTGCCGACTCCCGCCGCACGGGCGACGACAAAAGGAAGGCAGCACGCCGATGACCCGGGTGCTTGTCGTGGAGGACGACGCGCAACTCGCCCGCGCCCTGGTGATCAATCTCCAGGCGCGCCAGTACACAGTGGACGCGGCACCTGACGGTGGCACCGCCCTCCGGCTCGTGGCCGCTGAGCAACCGGACATGATCCTGCTCGATCTCGGACTGCCCGACATGGACGGCATCGACGTCATCAAGGCACTGCGCGGGTGGAGTCGGGCCCCGGTGCTTGTGCTGTCCGCGCGCAGCGGTTCCGAGGACAAGATCCGTGCGCTCGATGCGGGCGCGGACGACTACATGACCAAGCCGTTCAGCATGGACGAACTCCTTGCCCGCCTGCGGGCCGCCACACGCCGCACGAGGGAGTCGCCCCCACCGACCCATACGGCCATGGTGGTCAGCACCGATGTATTCACCATCGATCTGTTGGCCAAGAAGGTCCGGCGTGCGGACCGCGACGTACGACTGACCCCGACCGAGTGGCATCTGCTGGAGATCCTGGTCAATCATCCCGGGGTGCTCGTCAGCCAGCGTCGGCTGCTCACGGAGGTGTGGGGGCCCAGCTACAGCGGGAAGACGAACTACCTCCGGGTCTATATGGCCCAGCTACGACGGAAACTTGAGGCGGACCCCGCTCATCCCCGCCATCTGATCACGGAGCCCGGCATGGGCTACCGCTTCGAAGCATGACGATCCCGCCGCCCCGTCCGGTGGTCGGCATTCGTCTGTCGTGAGGCACATCATCCTGTCCGACTTCGACCGAGAATCGACACTATGGGACGCGGAAAGCTACGGATCTATCTCGGCGCGGCGCCGGGCGTCGGCAAGACGTACGCGATGCTCTCCGAAGGCCACCGCCGGGTGGAGCGGGGTACGGACTGCGTCGTCGCTTTCGTCGAGCACCACAACCGGCCCCGCACGGAGGTGATGCTGCACGGCCTGGAACATGTCCCGCGCCGCACCGTCGAATACCGGGGCACCACCTTCACCGAGATGGACGTCGACGCCGTCCTGGCCAGGAAACCGGCTGTGGCGCTCGTCGACGAACTCCCGCACACCAACGTCCCGGGCTGCCGCAACACCAAGCGCTGGCAGGACATCGAAGAGCTGCTTGCCGCCGGCATCGACGTCGTCTCCACGGCCAACATCCAGCACCTGGAATCGCTGGGCGACGTCGTCGAGTCGATCACCGGTGTCCGGCAGAAGGAAACCGTCCCTGACGAGGTTGTGCGCCGCGCCGACCAGATCGAATTGGTCGACATGTCCCCGCAGGCCATACGGCGCCGCATGGCCCACGGCAATATTTACAAGCCCGAGAAGGTCGATGCGGCCCTGTCCAACTACTTCCGCCCCGGCAACCTCACTGCGCTCAGAGAACTCGCGCTGCTGTGGACCGCCGACCGCGTCGACGAATACCTCCAGGAGTACCGGACCGAGCACCGCGTCTCGAAGATCTGGGGTTCCCGCGAGCGGATCGTCGTCGGCCTGACCGGCGGTCCCGAGGGCCGTACCCTCATCCGGCGCGCCGCCCGGCTCGCCGAGAAGGGGGCGGGCGGAGAGGTCCTTGCCGTCTACATCGCCCGCAGCGACGGACTGACTTCCGCCTCGCCCAAGGAACTCGCCGTCCAGCGGACCTTGGTCGAGGACCTGGGCGGCACGTTCCACCACGTCATAGGCGACGACATCCCCTCCGGCCTGCTCGAATTTGCCCGGGGCGTGAACGCCACGCAGATCGTGCTCGGCGTGAGCCGGCGTCGCTCATGGCGTTATGTGTTCGGTCCTGGTGTCAGCGCCACGGTCGCCAGAGAATCAGGCCCGGACCTGGACGTCCACATCGTCACCCACGACGAGGCGGCCAAGGGTCGCGGACTGCCCGTCGTCGGCGGCGCGCGACTCGGCCGCTCCCGGACCATCTGGGGCTGGCTGGTCGGCATCATCGGCCCGGCACTGCTCACCCTGCTGCTCAGCACCGCCATACCCGACTTGGGGCTGGCGAACGACGTTCTCCTCTTCCTCACCCTCACCGTCGCCGCGGCCCTCCTCGGCGGGCTCCGGCCGGCCCTGGCTTCCGCGGCTGTGGGATCCCTGCTGCTCAACTGGTTCTTCACCCCGCCGATCCATGAACTCACGATCGCGGACCCCCGCAACATCGTCGCCCTGATGATCTTCATTGGGGTCGCGATCTCGGTCGCCTCCGTGGTGGACCTCGCGGCCCGGCGCACCCACCAGGCCGCCCGTCTGCGCGCCGAGGCGGAAACGCTCTCCTTCCTCGCCGGCAGCGTGCTGCGAGGCGAGACGAGCCTCGACGCCCTCCTCGAACGGGTGCGGGAGACGTTCGCCATGGAGTCGGTGGCTCTCCTGGAGCGCGACGAGGAATCCGATCCCTGGCGCTGCGTCGCGGTCGTCGGCCCGCGATCCGTCGGTCGGCCCGAGGACGCGGACGTGGAGATGCCCGTCGGCGACCATCTTGCCCTGGCGCTGACCGGCCGAGCCCTGCCCGCCGAGGACCGTCGTGTCCTCGGCGCCTTCGCCGCGCAGGCCGCGGTGGTACTGGACCGGCAGCGGCTCGTCGGCAAGGTCGAGGTGGCACGCAAGCTGGCCGAGGGCGACAAGATCCGTACCTCTCTCCTCGCCGCCGTCAGCCATGACCTGCGTACTCCGCTTGCCGGCATCAAGGCATCGGTCACCTCCCTGCGTGCCGAGGACATCGAGTTCTCCGAGGAGGACCGCGCCGAACTCCTCGCGGGCATCGAGGACGGAGCCGACCGGCTCGACCACCTCGTCGGCAATCTGCTGGACGTCTCCCGTCTGGAGACCGGCACCGTCACCCCCGTCATCCGGCGGACCGACCTCGACGAGGTGGTCCCGATGGCCCTCGGCGGCGTCCCGGAGGGCAGCGTCCAGCTGGACATCCCAGAGACGCTGCCGATGGTCGCCGTCGACCGCGGCCTCCTTGAACGGGCTGTCGCCAACATCGTCGAGAACGCCGTCAAGTACAGCCCCGACGGCGAACCCGTCCTTGTGGCCGCGAGCACGATTGCCGACCGCGTCGAACTCCGCGTCGTGGACCGGGGCCCCGGCGTCCCCGACGAGGCCAAGGACCGCATCTTCGGCGCCTTCCAACGCTATGGCGACGCCCCGCGCGGTGCCGGCGTGGGCCTCGGACTCGCGGTCGCCCGCGGCTTCGTCGAGGCAATGGGCGGCACGGTGACCGCCGAGGACACCCCCGGCGGCGGCCTGACGATGGCCCTCAACCTGCGCATGGCTGACGACCTGCCCCTCTCCCGGCCGGAGCTTTCGGCGGAATAGACGACGTGAACACGGCTGGTCAGCCGGACTCGGGGCTTGGGTACGCACGGAGGGGGCGAATGATCGGCGGCAGGTGCCGACCCTCCTCATTGTCCATCTCGCGCACGCGCAACAGCGGCCATGCCGAAGGCTCTGGCTCGAGCACGCCAGCCATGAGCCGAACGAGAGGGCCCGGTTCGGAACACCGCCACGGCGGTCGGTCGGGGTCCTCTCAATCCCGATGTGCGTCGGCCGGCGCCTTCAGTAGCCGGTCCAGCTCGTACCCGGCCTCGTCGTACCCGGCGTCGGAGATCCGTTGCAGCTCGCGCAGGTCGCCTGTCGCGGCAGCGCGTCGGGTGAGCAGGAATCCGGCGTGCATGGATCCCTCGTCCAGCAGCTCGCTCAGCACCCCGAGGTCGCCGGCTGCCTCGGCGAGGTCGGCCAGCCGGTCCAATGCGCTCTCGTTGCCCTCATCGGCCAGCGCGCGCAGGGTCTCCCGATCGATACTCATGTTCGCCATGACGCCATGCTGCACCCCTGCCCCAGGGGCAGGGTCAAGTGGCACGATGCCCGGGTGATCACCATCGGGCAGCTTGCCAGGTACGTCGGAGTGTCGGTCAAGACCATCCGCGTCTACCACGACAAGGGGCTGCTCCCCGAGCCCGACCGCGATGCGTCCGGCTACCGGCGGTACGGCGCGAACGACGCCGTCGACCTGATCAAGATCCGGACGCTCGCCGAAGCAGGCGTCCCCCTGGCCCGGATCCGGGACCTGAGATCAGCGACCGACGAGGAGTTCCAGCAGGGGCTGCGCGAGATCGACGACGGGCTCACCACCCGAATCAGCGGCCTGCGGGCAACGCAGGGGCGCCTGCGTCAACTTGCCGCCGGACAGCTGGAGCCGCTGCCCACCGAGGTCGGTGCGCATCTGGAGCACCTGGCCCGCTGGGGATTCACGCCTCGATGGGTGGACCTGCAACGCGACCTGTGGATCCTCGTGTTCGCCACCCACCCGGACCGCGCGGTCTCGCTGTTCCACGACCAGGCCGCGACCCTGTCCGACCCGGCACTTCGGCAGCTCTTCCTCGACTACGACCACGCGTACGACCTCGACGCCGACGATCCCCACATCGATGACCTCGCCCGCCGGATCGCAGAGGCGACCCGGGAACGCTACGGAACCGACGCACTGCCCGGGCTGGATGCGGCCTCCGAGATCCCCGCCCTCATCCAGGACACGGTCAACGCCTCGTCCCCGGCATGGCAGCGACTCGACACGCTCATTCGCGCACAACTGCGCCCGTGACTCGACGCCTCGGACGCGCGGGTCCCGGCTGCGTGCGGACATCAGTCAGAGCGCCACGAACTACAAGGCAAGCGTGGCCTGATGCGGCGCTGGGGGCTCCGTCCTCTCCGCACAGGTCAGCGGCCGATCGCAAGCAGCGTGGCTCCGGCCACCCAAGTCCGGGATGCGCGGGGCCCGCCGTAACGACGAGTCGTTGACCGGTGGGGCTCGCTCATCTTGCTACATGCGCAGGGGTGCTGCGCGGCAGGGCCGCTCGCGTCGGGCCATCTCCCCACGGGCACGCCCTGCAACCAGGACGGCCGGTCCCCGCCGCAGCGGCTTCCTGGCAGGTCCCGCGGCCGTCACCGTGATCGCCCATGATCCGGCCGTGGGAAAGCTGCCTCACGCCCATTTCGACGGTGCCCAGGAAGTCCCGTTCGACGTGCTCAAACACTTCGCAGCGTGGTCGCCACTACGCTGGCCGAATGCTGAGCATGGCGGCGACCTCAGAGGTGTCCATAAGGACGGGCTCGACGCTACGGCGCCTGCGCGCTGAGTTGATATCGGTGGGGGTCTCGTCGGGGTGCGATTCCACGGGCAAGATGGCTCCTTGAGGCTGGCCTGAGCCTGATCGCGGCATTGGGTCGTGTGCTCACCGGCGATCCGCTGCTATGTTGCCGCGCCGCTTCGGACCCTCAGGGTCTCGTCGAGCCATGGCTGCCTTCTCCGTTGAGGCGGATGGAAGGGTCTGGGCTGGCTGACCCATGGCTGTGTGCAGCCCGACTCCCTGGTCGACCTCCTGGCGGCCGCCCAGACAACCGGAGTGACGGTGATCACTGACGCCCTTGGAGGGCTGCTGAGTAGGCTTGCGCCGTCGTTGCGGTGGGTCCAGGAGGGCGATGAAGCCCTCCTGTAGCCGACTGGCGAGGCGTCAGGAAAGTCGGCAAGTGGTCAGCATGAGTCCTGAAAAACCTAGGGAATGCTGACCGGACATGCGACTCGTTGTAGGGTGACGGAACAGCACTTGACCTGCAAAAACGCAGGCAGGGAGCCTATGTCCAGGAGTACCTCGATGATGCGAACAATATTCAAGTCCAAGATCCACCGTGCCACCGTCACCCAGGCCGACCTGCACTACGTCGGCTCCGTGACGGTCGATGCCGCGTTGATGGAAGCCGCCGACCTGTTGCCCGGTGAGCTCGTGCATATCGTGGACATCGACAACGGCGCCCGCCTGGAGACGTACGTCATCGAGGGGGAGCGAGGCTCCGGCGTCATCGGTATCAACGGCGCCGCAGCCCACCTCGTCCACCCCGGCGACCTGGTCATCCTGATCAGCTACGCACAGGTCGACGACGCGGAGGCCCGCTCGCTGGTGCCGCGCATCGTGCACGTCGACACGGACAACCGCATCGTCGCGCTCGGCGCGGACGCCTCCGCGCCGGTGCCGGGTACCGCTACGGAGCGCAGTCCACACGCCGTCCCCGCACAGCTCTGACCCGCACGGGTCGGAACCCGAACGCACGAGGGAGCATCCGCCATGGCAGAGAACACCGCACTCGACATCCGTGACGACCGGGAACACGGCAGTCTCGTGGCCTACGAGGACGGCGAGGCCACCGGTGCCATCGCGTACTTCGTGATGGACCCGGCTCCCGGCGCCCTCGTCGCCGTCCACACGGTGGTCGAGCCCGAGCATGCCGGAAAGGGCATCGCGGGTGCACTCGTGCGCGAGTTCTACGCCATGGCGGCCCGTGAGGGCGTGCCCGTCGTTCCGCTCTGCCCGTACGCGGCCAAGTGGGCGCTGCGTCACCCCGACGAGGCTCCCGAGGCGCCGGCCGAGCTGGTGCGGGAGGCGGAGCGGCAGCTCAGGTCGCACCCCGAGATGTTCTGAGTCCGCCGGTTCGGGCGTGTGGACTCGGCAGGCGCGGGCAGCCGCTCCGGGAGACGGTGGAGATGAGCTCCACTCGTACGACTTCGGAGGCTGGAGAACCGAGATGACCCATCCCTACCCCGACCCCCTGCCGCCCCCGCCGACGCCCAACCCCGTGCCCGGCCCGCCCGGGCCGCTGCCGGGGCCGCCGCCCGTACCGCCGGGCCCCGGCCCCGTGCCGCCCGGTCCGGCGCCGGACCCGATTCCGCAGCCGCCCTCGCCCAACCCCGAACCGGTGCCGGAACCCGAGCCCTCGCCGCAGCCGACCGGCTGACGGGCACCGGCCGGTCAGCCGGCGTCGGAGGCGGCGAGTACGGCGTTCGCCCGGGCCGTGAGCGTGGTGAGCACACGGCCCGCCGCGGCCAGTTCCTCCTCGGGCAGGCCGGCGTACAGGCGCGCCGCGATCTCCTTCGTTCCGCTGCTGATGCCCGCCAGCCGTTCGCGGCCGGCGTCGGTGAGCGAGAGAAGGGCCCCGCCGCCCGGCGCTTCCTCGAGGAGCCCGGCGGTGGTGAGTTCCGTGAGCGTGGCTTCGGCCGTCGCCCGGTCGATCTTGAGCGTGCCGGTCATCCGTTCGACGAGCCCGGCCTGCTCGGCCGTGCCGCCCTTGTCCGCGGTCGCGTTGAGCGCCACGCCCTGGTGGAAGGTGGTCCCCGACTCGGCCAGCAGCTGTTCGAGAACGGCCCGGGTGGCGTAGTGCGCCATGCCGATGATCTGGCCGTTGAGGGTAGGTGTGGTGGACATCGCTACTCCTTGTTCGTCGGTCTCTTCGTCGATTCGTTCGTCGGCGGTGCGTCCAGGGGTACGTCGAGCAGCGCCGTGAGATCGCGGGTGAAGGCGGAGGTGTCCGGTCCGCCCAGTCCGCCCAGCGGCTCCAGCAGCCGGTCCATCAGCTCCTGTACGAGCACGACCGCGCGCGAGGTGAGCGTGTGCCCGTGTGCGGTGAGGGCCAGCTGTACCGCACGGGTGTCGGCCGGGTCCGGAGTGCGTTTCAGGAGGCCGGCGGTCTCCAGCGTCCGGGCCAGTTTGGACACGTAGAGCGGTTCGAGGCCCGTGTGGTCCGCGAGCCGGCGCTGGCTGGGCCGGGTCCCGTCCTGCTGGAGGTCCAGCAGGGACGCCAGCAGTGAGTATTGCGCATGGGTCAGCCCCAGTGATGCCAGGCTCCGGTCCACCGCGACGCGCCACTTCATCGAAAGCCGCCAGACGAGGAATCCCGGTGTGGGGCCCGCGGGTGGGCGGCTCGTGCCGTCAGTGCTGCTCATGAAAAATAGAGTACATGGCTACTATGTACATGGCTACTAAATACCGGATGCCCCCGAAGTGAGCCGGGTCAGCGCATCGGCATGGGCCAGACCGCTCTCCGCCGCGATCGAGTCCAGCGACTGCGCGTCGCGCACCGGAGCGAACCGCACCCCTTCGCCGTCGGCCGCCCGGGCGAAGCCGTAAACGGCGGGCCTGGGCAGGCTGTTGTACGCCCACGGGGTGGAGAAGTAGTACGCCCCGGTGTCGTACAGCACGACGAAGTCGCCCTCCCGCAGCTCGGGCAGTTCCCGGCCGTGCGCCACGACGTCCCCGGCGAAGCAGCACGGTCCCGCGATGTCCTGGACCAGCAGCGGGCCGGTGCCCGGACGCCCCTGGGAGTCGAACGCGCCGACGCGCAGAGGCCAGGCGTCGGGCATGAAGACCGTGCGCGTGGCGGTCTGCGCACCCGCGTGGGTGAGAGCGATCCTGCGCCCGCCCGCGTCCTTCGTGTACTCGACCAGGGCCCCGATGAAGCCGTTCTTGGCGAGCAGCGACCGGCCGAACTCGGTGACCAGGGAGTATCGGCCGTCGAAGAGGCCGGGCGCCGCCTCCCGCAGCGCGGCCACGTACGCGGCGTACGACGGCCGGACCGTGTCGTCGGCGAAATTGACCGGCAGTCCGCCGCCGATGTCGATGCTGGTGATCTGCTGGGTGCGCAGCGAAGCGTTGATCTCCTCGGCGAGCTGGTACGTCTCCGCGACGCCCCGGGCGATGAGCTCCAACGGGCAGCCCTGGGAGCCGACATGGGCGTGCAGGCGAGTGAGCCACGGCCGCCCGGTGAAGGCCCGTACGACCGCTTCGCGAGCGCCCGCGTCGTGGAGCGCCACGCCGAACTTCGATGTCGCCGTCGCGGTGCTCATCGCTCCGATGGAGCCGCTCCCCACCTGCGGATTCACCCGGAGTCCGAGGACGGAGACCGAGTCCGGGGTGCGCAGGGCGTCGATCCGGCGCAGTTCGTCGAAGCTGTCGGCGTTCACGGCGACACCGAGGGCGAGCGCCAGCCTGATCTCCTCGCGCGTCTTGGCGGGGGAGTCGAGCACGATGTCCGCCGGGGCGAAACCCGCGTCGAGCGCGAGCCGCAGTTCGCCCGGGCTCGCCACCTCGCACCCCATGCCGCAGTCGGCGAGCAGGCGCAGGACGGGCACGAGGGAGGCGGCCTTCGCGGCGAAGGTGTGGAGGGTGCCGGGCAGGGCGGGGAAGGCGGCACGGAGCGCGGCCACGGATCCGCGTACCCCGTCGGTGTCGATGAAGCCGGCGACGGGCTGTTGTTCGCCCAGGAGGCCCTCGGTCACGGCCTGGCGGACCGCGTCGGCGAAGCGCTCGGAACCGGTCGGCGCCACGGGGGTCGTGGGAGTCATCTGCGTCATACCGCGAGAGTCGTTGATGGCGGCCCCACAGGTCTTTGTCGAACAGGCCAAGACTCCTGCCGAACCTTGGCCGTCCGGGCAACTGCCCTACTAAATCGTACCGAAACGCTCAGACCCCAGGCGTGAGGCGGACGGCGAGCGTGAGGAGCAGCCGGGTGTCGGGGTCGTCGATGTCCACACCGAAACGCTCCTTCGCACGCCGCAACCGGTAACGCAGCGTGTTGGGATGCAGTACGAGCCGTTGTGCCGCCCGGGCGACGTCCCCGGACACGTCGAGGTAGGCCGCCAGCGTGCGGACGAGCTCGCCACCGGCCGCCAGATCGGCCCGTACGAGATCGTGCACCGGCCCGCTGCCCTGCTCCCACAAGGGCCGTACGGCGTCCAGGACGCGCAGCACGTCGAGTGAGGGCCCGAGCTCGGCTGCCGTCGCGCGGCGCGGCTCGCCCTCCGCCGGGCCGCGGCGCTCGCGCTCGCGCAGCACCCGTACGACGAGGGCCGCCTCCTCGAACGAAGCGGAGGCGGTGAGGGCGGAGGCGACGACGGACCCCGCCCCGACCCGGACGGGGACGCCCGCGGGCAGCGAGGCCGCGAGGGCGTCGAGCTCCCTGGCCATGCGTGCGGCGTCCCGGTCCTGGGCGTTGCCGACCGGCAGCAGGATCAGGAGCCGTTCCCGTTCGCGGAGCACCAGAACCGTGGAACGGTACGAGGTCGCCTGGAGCGCCAGCACGTCCAGCGTGCGGTCGGCGGACGGACGGACGTCACCGGCCCGTTCGGCGATCAGCACCGCGCACGGGGCGTCGGGGGAGAGGCCCAGCGACCAGGCGTGCGTTCGCTGGTCCCCCCGGCCGTACAGCAGACCGCGCAGGGCGTGGTCGCGGCGGCGTACGGCCGCGCTCTCGCGCAGCCGGTGCCCGACCAGATGCGGAGCCGCGACCTCCGCCGCCCGGCGCAGGGCGTCCGGTGCCTGCGGGGAGAGGCTGCGGCCGTCGGCGGCCACCCAGATCGAGCCGAGCACCTCCGGTCCGCTGCGGACGGCGATGATCAGGCGTTCGGGGCTGTCGCCCTGGGCGGGACGGTGGATGACGTCCCGGGAGGTCCACAGCGCGTGCAGGATCCCGCTGCGGCGCAGCTCGGCCACCCGCCACTCGGGGACCCGGCCGCCCAGGATCGTGGAGCGGCGCACTCCGTCGGCCTCGGGCCGGGTGGCGGAGTGCGCCAGGACCCGGAACCGGGTGTCCTCGATGGTGATCGCCCCACCCGTGTACTCGGCGATGGCCGAGGCGAGCGCGCTCAGACCGCCCGCCGTGCCGTCGGGCTCCCCGGACGGTTCCCCGGCGCGTCCCGTCCCCGCGTAGGCGAGCGCGGAGCGCAGCAGGGCGGCCGTGCCGGTCCAGTCCGCCCACGCGGCCCGCACCAGCAGCGCGAGCCCCGACTCCTCGGCCGCCGCGAGCACTTCGGGCGCGGGCGACGCGCCCTCCGTCTCGCGCAGCACCACGGCGCAGGCCCCGCGCCGGGCCGCCTCGCGCACCGGCGCCACGGCCCCGGCGGAGGAGACCGGCGGACCGACCGCGAGCACGGCACACGCCTCGGCCGCCTGCGCGCCCTCCTCGTCGCCGAAGACCACGCCCCGGACGGTGACGTCCTGGCCGGCGGGCGCGAGCAGCAGCCGCAACGTCCCGCTGTCGTCGAACGCGAGGATCTCGCGCAGTGTGCTTCCCTGTGCCGGCACGTCGTGGGGCGGTTGGCTCGTCACCTTCCCGAGCATACGAGCGCGACCACCCGGGGAGAACGGCCGGAGCTCGGGGGCGGCCGGGTGCGCGGACCGTCAGGGCGTGCCGTGGGGCGCCGCGACGTGCGGATGCTGCGGACGTACGGGGGCGGGGCCCAGCGTGGTGCTTCCCGGGGACGCCCGGTGGCCGAGCCCCGTGCGGTAGGCGTCGAGTGCCGCTTCCGTACGGCCCGTTCTGCGCAACAGATCGCCCAGCAGGCGGCAGATGTCGGCGAGATCACCCGCCGCGCCCGCCCGTTCCAGCAGGGCGAGGGCGTTGACGTAGTGCTCCTCGGCCGCTTCGAGTGCGCCGTTCTCCTCGCAGATCAGGCCGAGAAGCCGGTGCGCTCCGGCCGCGTGGACCGATCCGCGGTCAGGGTGGAGCTCGCCGATGAGGCGTCGCAGCAGCTCCTCGGCGTCCCGACCCCTGCCCTGCCGGCGCAGTACGTCGGCCAGCTCCACCTCGACCTGTGCGGTGTAGAGCGCGGCGCGCTTGGAGGCCAGCATGTCGCGGGCGGCGCGCAGTTCGCTCTCGGCGCCGTTCAGATCTCCGTCCTGCGCGCGCACGTAGCCGCGCATCCAGTGGCAGTGCGCCATCTCGGTGCGGATCTGGAGCTGCTGGTAGATCTCGGCCGCCTTGGCGAGCGAGGCGTCGGCCTCCGCGATGCGGCCTGCCGCGATGAGCGTCCGGGCGACCCCGCGGTGCAGCCCCGCGACCAGTTCCGGATCGGAGACGCGGGGGGCCAGGGCCAGGGCCAGTTCACCCGCCTGGGCGGCGCGGGCGTGGGCGCCCATGTCCATGTACGGCGCGATCGCCGCCGTGTAGAGCAGCAGGAGCGCGCCGGGGTCCTGGAGTCCCGAATGGTTGAGCTCGTCGATCGCGCTCTCCAGCAGGTAGCAGGCGTACCGGAGTTCACCCGCCAGCAGATGGGCGACCGCCCGGCCCCGGACGGCCGGGGCGCGCTGCGGGAGCGGGGCGTCGGCGAGTGCTTTCTCGGCCGCCTCGAAGTGCCGGCGGGCCGCGGGCAGATCCCCGGTCTCCAGAGCGCACTGGCCGAGTCCCAGCAGGGAGGTGGCCCGTTCGGAGTCGAGCCCCAGCCGTCCGGCCTCGCCCAGCAGTGTCGTGAACTCCTCTGCGGCGTCCTCGGCCGCTCCGGTCGCCAGGGTGCGCTGCGCCTCGACGAGCCTCAGCCGGAGGCCGGTGGCGAGATGGGCGGGGCGACCGGTGGCGAGCTCCTCGTAGGTGACACCGAGCCGTTCGGCGAGATGGCGGACGGCGGCCTCCGAAGGGCGGACCCGGCCCGCCTCCAGAGTGGAGATGTACGCCGGGGTGTACGAGGGCTCGGCGAGCTGGCGCTGCGTCAGTCCACGTTCCGCGCGCAGGCGTTGTACCCGGCGGCCGACGGCGCCGGGATCGTCGGACTGCTTGTGCCGGGGGCCCTGACCCGCCGCGTGCCTCTCGCCCACTGCGTCACCCTTTCTGCCCTGCCCTGTGTCCCGCACCCGGGGTGGGGACTCCCTCGCGGGCGTCAACCCCCTTGCTCCCAGGTCTTGTTCCGCGTCGCCGGGAGCTCTAGGTTAAGCGGCACATTAATTCAGTTTAACTCGCACGTTAAGTGCCGGGGCTTTTCGTCTCCGTGCTCACTCACCGCGTGGAACACCGCAGGGACTTGAAGGAGTTGTACATGCGAATACGCCTCGGCATGCGCCGAACCTCGGCATCCATGGCAGGAATCGCCGTGGCCGGACTGCTCGTCACCGCTGCCGTCACGGCCGCCCCCGCCGCTTCGGCCACCGCGGCGGCACCCGCGGCCCCGGCCGTGGGTGCCGGACAGGACCGGCTCAAGGCCGAGTACTTCCCCGAGCCGGGCGGCGAGGGACGCACCGTACAGGTCCCGGCGGACGGCCACGGACAGGGCGAGGAGGGCGCCGGGGACCGCCGCACCACCGCACCTCTCTCCGCTTCCGAGGCCGCGGTGGACGGCACGGCTGCCGGGCTCGCGGTGACCGGCAGTACCGACGACCGCCTCGACATCGTGATCGTCGGAGACGGCTACACGGCCGGCCAGCAGGGCGACTTCCACGCGGACGCCACCGCCAAGTGGGCCGACATCACCGCCATCGAGCCGTACAAGAGCTACCAGGGACTCTTCAACGTCTGGACCGTGGACGCCGTGTCCAACGAGTCCGGAATCAGCGGCGATCCGACCGCGGACCAGGTCAAGGACACCGCACTCGGCAGCTACTTCTGGTGCGAGGGCATCGAACGGCTGATCTGCGCCGACATCGACAAGGTGGCCGCCTACGCGGCCAAGGCCCCGGCCGCCGACCTCGTGGTCGTCGTCTCCAACTCCACCAAATACGGCGGCGCGGGCTACTCCGGCCTGACGGACGAGGGGTACCCCTTCAACGGTGTCTCCACCCTCTCCTCCGACCACGCCTCGTCCAGCCTGATCGCCGCCCACGAGATCGGGCACTCCGTCGGTCTGCTCGACGACGAGTACACGTACGACTCGTACGGCACCTGGACCGGCGGCGAACCGGCCGGGATCAACTCCACCACCTACACACCGGCGCAGCTGACCGCGAAGCAGGCCAAGTGGTACCGCTGGCTGGGCCGCCCCGACCCCACGGGCGGCACGGTCGGCACGTACGAGGGCAGCTTCTACTACCCGTACGGCATCTTCCGGCCGACCGGCACCTCACTCATGCGCGAGCTGAGCAGCACCGAGTTCAACCTGCCGGGGCGCGAGGCGATGATCGCGGGCTTCTACCGCGCGGGCAACGCGCTGAGCTCCACCGTCGGTACGGAGTCCGCCGTCGGCTCCGCGCAGCGGCTCACGGTGGGGGTGGCCGAGCTCGGCGCGCTCGCCCGGCCCGAACTGCGCTGGTACGTCGACGGCGTGGAGAAGGCCGAGGCGCGGGGCCGCACCACCGTCACCCCCGCAGCGCTCGGCGTCCGCAAGGACGGGCGCGGCCACCGGGTGACCGCGACCCTGGTCGACCGCACGGACGCGGTGCGCGACCCCGCGGTCCGGAACCTGGCCACGGACCGGCTCACCTGGACCGTCGCCCCGGGCGCCCGCCTCGGATAGGAGTCGCCGGCCGTGGTCTCCCTCTCACGCGATGAGGGAGACCACGGCCTCCGGCGTCAGCATCCGGAAGGTGAACGCCTGATGGAAGTAGAGGCGGACGCTGGTCGCGTCGTGGCTCTCGTACCCGATCGACAGATCCTGGGCCAGGCACAGCTCGAAGTCGCCGCCGCGCGTGGACAGCAGCACTCCGCCGGTCACGGCCGGCGCCCACAGGATCTGGTCGTCGAGCAGCCGGCCCAGATGCGTCGCGACCGGGTACCCGTGGTCGGAGGTCTCCGTGGCCTCGGTGAACGCGTCCGCGCCCAGCAGCAGCCGGTACGGCCCGTCGACCCCCGCCAGCCGTAGCCGGGTCAGGGCCTGGCTCACCGCCGCCGGGTAGTCGCGGGCATCGGCGGGCAGCGGCTGCGGGGGGTGCGAGGAGCCGGTGCGCAGACCGGTGATCCCGGCGGCCTCGTACCCGTCGATGACGGCCATGTCCTCGGCGAACGCGCAGGTGCGCGCGGCGTCCTTGACCGGCTGCCAGTCGCTGTCGTCGGAGCCGCGCTCGACGTCGTCCACCGCGGCCCGGGTCACGGTGAACGGGACCCGCCACTCGACGACCGGCATCGAGGTCCGGGCCCTGGCCAGCACGTCGGGGGCGGGCGGATCGATGTCGCGCAGATGACCGTCGCCCACGGCGGCCAGCGTCGGTCCCTCGGGGCCGGTGACATCGACGACCCGGCGGCCCGCCACATGGCGGCTGAACGTGCGCCGGGCCTCCTCTTCGATCTGTTCCCAGGCGGCTTCCGTGACGGGGGCGAGTTCGCGGTGGAGGTTGTTCATCGCGGGGTGCTTTCTTGCAGGCTGCCGATTCGCAGCGAGCCCCCGTCCGGAA
This sequence comes from Streptomyces sp. NBC_00234, assembly GCF_036195325.1. Lineage (NCBI taxonomy): Bacteria > Bacillati > Actinomycetota > Actinomycetes > Kitasatosporales > Streptomycetaceae > Streptomyces > Streptomyces sp. NBC_00234. The sequence goes on from NZ_CP108101.1 coordinate 7,314,356, forward strand.
CCACCGCCCGGGCCGCGGCCTGCGGCACCGGCGCAGACGCCGGTTCCGTCAGGGCCTCGGTCCCGGCGAGGGCGGGCGCGGGCGGCGGGGCGTCGAAGAAGTCGGCGCCAGGGGCGTAGAAGAGAGAGCCGGTGATCGCGGTCGAGAAGTCGAGAATGCGGTCGTGCGTGGCGGGCGGCTTGCCCAGGAACATGTTGCGGAGCATCTGCTCGGTGATGTCGGGATCGGCCGCGTAGGAGATGAAGTACGTCCCGAACTCGCCCTGTCCGAAGCTGCCGAACGGCATGTTGGCGCGCAGGATGTCGTGCTCGGTCCCGTCCGCGTCGGTGATGGTGTTCAGCGCGACATGGGAGTCGGCGGGCTTGACGTCGTCGGGCAGCTCGACATCGGTGAACTTCGTGCGCCCGATGACCCTTTCCTGCTCTTCCGTGGTCAGCGAGTTCCAGGAGTCCAGATCGTGCACGTACTTCTGCACGATGACGTAGCTGCCCCCGGCGAACTCCGGATCCCTGTCGCCGACGAGAGCGGCCGAGCGCGCGTCGGCACCGACAGGATTCTCCGTGCCGTCCACGAAGCCGAGCAGATCGCGGTGGTCGAAGTAGCGGAAGCCCTGTGTCTCGTCGACGATCCGCACCGCCCCGCCGAGCCGGTCCAGCAACTGAGCCGCCCACTCGTAGCAGACGTCCATCCGCTCGGACCGGATGTGGAAGACGACGTCCCCCGGAGTGGCCGGCGCGTGGTGGCGGGGTCCGCGCAGCTCGCGGAAGGGATGCAGCTGCGCGGGCCGGGGACCGGCGAACAACCGGTCCCACGCCTCGGATCCGAAACCCATCACACAGGCGAGACCGGCGTCCGGGAACCGGAAGCCGAGCGACCGGGCCACGGCCGGGAGCTCCGGCAGCATGTCGCGTACGGCACCCTCGCCACCCGGCTCGATCGTGCCGACCAGGATCAGCGCGGCGTTGGTCAGCGGGGCTACGACGGGCTGGACCGCGACGGGGTCCGGGATGGCGTCGGGCATGCGCGCACTCCATGAGGTGGGGGCGTCGGCGGTACGGGACGGCAGCGGCACTCGTCTGCTACTAACGCACGCCACCGGCCCGCCCGCACCCCGGGCGGGCCGCCCGGGCGAACACTCAGCCGGCCGTGACCTCGGAGCGGTCACCGCCCCAGAGCGTGTGGAAGGAGCCTTCCCGGTCCGTGCGGCGGTAGGTGTGCGCGCCGAAGAAGTCCCGCTGGCCCTGGGTCAGCGCGGCGGGCAGCCGGCCGGCGCGCAGCCCGTCGTAGTACGAGAGCGCGGCGGCGAACCCCGGGGTCGGCACCCCCTGGCGCACCGCCTCGGCGATCACCGTCCGCCAGTCGTCCTGGGCGGCGCCGATCTCCTGGGCGAACTGCTGGTCGGAGAGCAGGCTCAGCAGCTCGGGCCGCGCGTCGTACGCCGACCTGATCCGGTCCAGGAACGCGGCCCGGATGATGCAGCCCGCCCGCCAGATCCCGGCGACGGCACCGAGGTCGATGTCCCAGCCGTACTGCTCGCTGCCCGCCCTGATCAGATGGAAGCCCTGGGTGTACGAGACGATCTTGGAGGCGTACAGCGCCTGCTCGACGCGGTCGGCGAAGGCAGCCGCCTCCGCCCCGCTCAGCGGCACGGCCGACGGGCCCGCCAGATCGCGTGCGGCCTCCCGCAGGTCCACATGGCCGGAGAGCGACCGCGCGAAGACGGCCTCGGCGATCCCGGACACGGGCACGCCCAGGTCGAGGGCGATCTGCACCGTCCAGCGCCCGGTGCCCTTCTGCTCCGCACGGTCCTGCACGATGTCGACGAAGGGCTTTCCCGTCGCCGCGTCCGTGTGCGCGAGGACCTCGGCGGTGATCTCGATCAGATACGAGTCGAGGCGCCCGGTGTTCCAGGTGCGGAACACCTCGGCGATCTGCTCGGGGGAGTAGCCCGCGACGGCGCGCAGCAGGTCGTACGCCTCCGCGATCAGCTGCATGTCGGCGTACTCGATGCCGTTGTGGACCATCTTCACGAAGTGCCCGGCGCCGTCGGGACCGATGTGCGTGGTGCACGGTGTGCCGTCCTCCGCACGGGCGGCGATCTTCTCCAGCATCGGGCCCAGGGACTCGTACGACTCCGTGGAACCGCCCGGCATGATGCTCGGCCCGTTGAGGGCGCCCTCCTCGCCGCCCGAGATGCCGGCGCCGACGAAGTGGATGCCCCGCTCGCGCAGCTCCTTCTCGCGGCGGCGGGTGTCCTCGAAGTGGGCGTTGCCGCCGTCGATGATGACGTCGCCCTCCTCCAGCAGCGGGGCGAACTCCTGGATCACCGCGTCCGTGGGTTCGCCCGCCTTCACCATGACGACCAGGCGGCGCGGGCGCTCCAGCGCGGCGACGAACTCCTTCGGCGTGTGCGCGGGGACGAAGTCGCCCTCGTCGCCGAACTCCTCGACCAGCTCGTCGGTCCTCGCGGTCGTACGGTTGTGCAGCGCGACGGTGAAGCCGTTCCTGGCGAAGTTGCGGGCGAGATTGCGGCCCATCACCGCGAGTCCCGTGACGCCGATCTGCGCAGTGCCGGTCATCTGTGGTGTGCTCCTGAATCTGTCGGGTTCCCGGAGGTGCCGTGTTCCCGGGACGGCCGGATGGATACGTACGGGGGCGCCGCCGGGTTCAGCGCGTCGTGACGTCTCCGGCCGGCGGGGACTCGTCGTCGAGCGGGGTGCCGTCGAGCGGTTCCTCGTCGTCGGGGACGACGTGCATGGCGGCTTCCTCGGCCGACGCGGCGGCCCCGTCGATTCCGACGTCCTGGGCGGTCAGCGTGGACGGCACACTGCCCTCCGCCTGCTGGGTGAGCCGGCCCGCACGGATGACGCCGACCTCGGTGTCCCAGAGCTCCCCGTCGCCCCCGGCCAGGTCCCCGGGTCCGTCGTCCGCGTCGGAGACGTCGGGCAGCTCCCGGGTCAGCCGCCGGTCCAGGGACTGACCGCTGTGCTGTTCCGCGGCGGTGGTGCCCTCGTCGTCGACGACCCACGGCCGCTCGGGCGGGGAGTACCCCGCGTCGAGGACGTCGGTGATGCCGGTGGTGTCCAGGGTGTCCTCGACATCGAGCAGGTCGTCCGGGTCGGAGGCTTCCGGCGCCTGGGGCTGGTAGACATCGTCCCCCCGGTCGCTGTCAGTCATGGCATGTCCTTTCGATCCGGGGGCGAGTGCGGTGCCCCGCGTGCGCGGAGCGCCCGGGACGTTTTTCGCGTCTGGGCCCACGTCCCTGTGTATGCAATTCCACTCCGGTCCGGGAGGAGTCGCCAACGGAAGAGGCCGGCGGACCGGGCCCCGGAGTCCTCGTACGAACCGTCGGAGGCCGCTCCCCGGGGCTCCGGGACCGCGGCGGCCCGGGAGCCGGCCCCGATCCCCACCAGCGGCGGCGCGGCCGACGGAGTGACTCCGCCGTCCCGCTCGCGGCACTTGCACCCGCTCCGCCCGGGAGCGGAATCCGAAAGGTCCGACCGGACGTACACTCGGCCCATGGGTCGTACACGTGCCACCGGGGAGAGCCTGCCGCAGGCCACCTCCGTGCTGCGCCCGGCCCCGGTCCGTCCGGCACGCACCGGGCCCGCGGGCGCCGCCACCATCGGCGCGTCCGGGACCTGCCGCACCGCACTGCACGGTCACGGCTAGCGATCTACGCCCTCCGGTCACGTTCCGTGACCATCGGCACTTCCGGCAGGGCTTCCGCCCCTGACCGACGTTCCTTCCCTTACGCAGCGGGCCTCCTGCCCCGCTGACCTTTCGCGTCCCGTCCCCCCCCCCGAACGCGCGAAGCACCACCGGCTCCACATCACCACGCAGCTCCGGAACACCGCCGGTGCCGCTGTCCGGCGCGGCCGCACCACCGGGCCGGGCCACTTCGAAGGGATCACTGTGAAGCTGAGCGAGCTGCTGGCCGGACAGGAACACCAGATTCTCCAGGGCGACCCCGCGCGGATCCTGATCACCGCGGGCACCACGTTCGACGCCGAACTGGCCGCTCCCGGCTCGCTGTTCGTCGCGGTGCCCGGCTACCAGGGCGGTGGCCCCGAAGCCGTCGCACCGGCGGTCGCACGCGGGGCGGCGGCGGTGCTCGTCGGCGCCGACGCGCCGGAGCACCCGGCACCCTCGGCGGACGTGTGCGTGGTCAGGGTGCCCGACATCAGGGCCGCCGCCGCGGTCGTCGCCTCGCGCTACTTCGGTGAACCCGGCCGCGGGATGGACCTGATCGCGATCACGGGAACGAACGGGAAGACCTCCGTCTCGTACATGGTCGAATCCGTGCTGCGGATCGCCGAGGGCGCGAAGGCCGGGGTCATCGGAACGGCGGGCAGCCGGATCGGCGACGAGCTGATCCCGATGCCGCAGTCGGTCCTGACCACACCGGAGGCACCGGACCTCCAGTACCTGCTGGGCCGCATGCGCGACCGCGGCGTCGGCACCGTGGTGCTGGAGGCCACCTCGATGGGCCTGCTGACCCACCGTGTGGACCGCACCTTCATCGATGTCGGGGTCTTCACCAACCTGACCCAGGACCACCTGGACGACCACGGGACGATGGAGAACTACCGGGACGCCAAACTGCGCCTGTTCGAGGGCCTGTGCCGGCTTGCCGTGGTCAACGTCGACGACCCGGTGGGCGCCGCGATCCGGGACGCGGCGCCCGGCGCCGTCACCACGTACGCCCTCGACGCCGAGGCCGACTACCGCGCCACCGGCCTCACGGTCGATGCCTCCGGCACGCGGTTCACCCTGCATCACGACGGCCGTGCGTACCCGGCCGCGATCTCTTCCCCGGGCCGGTTCTCGGTGGCCAACGCGCTTGCCACGGTGGCCGCCTGCCACGTCCTCGGCCACGATCTGGCCGCCCTGGTCGCCGCGCTGGAACGGATGCCGCAGATCCCGGGCCGCTTCGAGCGTGTCCGCACCCCGTCCGGGACCTCGGTGATCGTGGACTACGCCCACTCACCGGACTCCCTGAGCAAGGTCCTGACGACCATTCGCGGATTCGCCGGCGCCCGGGTCATCACCGTCTTCGGCTGCGGCGGCGACCGGGACACCACCAAGCGGGCCGACATGGGAACGATCGCCGGGGCCGGATCCGACCTCTGCGTCCTCACCTCGGACAACCCCCGCCACGAGGACCCCGAGGCCATCCTCGACCAGATCGCTCCGGCCCTCGTGGCGACCGGAACCCCCTTCGAACGGTTCGTGGACCGGCGCGAGGCGATCGCTTTCGCCCTCTCCGCCGCGGGACCGGACGACATCGTCCTGATCGCGGGGAAGGGCAGCGAGCCGCACCAGATCGTCGGCGACGCCCTGCTTCCCTTCAGCGACATCGCCACCGTGCGCGAACTCACCGAGGACCAGGACCTGCCCGCGCTGGCCGCCGTCAGCGACTGACAACGAAGACGCGTCAATAGCCACGATTCCGGTGTTGGCCGCCGGAGCCCGCTCACTGGAATGCTGAACCCGCGCCCGGGGGAGGCGCGGCACGAAGGCGAGCGAGGGAGTGGCGATGACGGTGTTCACGACGGGGACCGGGCAGGTACGGGGCCGGCCGGCCGTCCGCGACACGGGAGTCGTCGCCGTGCTCGGCATCCCGTACGCCGCACCGCCGTTCGGCGCCGACCGCTTCCGGGAGCCGCGCCCGGCCGCCGCCTGGGACGGCGTACGGGACTGCGCGGCGTTCGGCCCTGTCGCCCCGCAGTCGGCTGAACTCCCCGGCTCGCCCCGCTGGTCGCCCGGCGATGAGGACATCCTCACCGTCAACATCTGGACCCCGGGAGGCGAGGGCGACGCCCTCCCGGTGCTGGTCTGGATCCACGGAGGCGCGTACGTCTTCGGATCCTCCGCGCAGCCCGACTTCGACGGCACCGCGCTCGCCGGGCAGGGGCTGGTCGTCGTCACCCTCAACTACCGTCTGGGCTTCGAGGGGTTCGGCCACGTTCCGGCTTCGGGCGACGAGGGCACCTGCCCGGACAACCGGGGGCTCCTCGACCAGATCGCCGCACTGGAGTGGGTGCGCGACAACATCGCCGCGTTCGGAGGAGCGCCCGGCAACGTCACCGTGGCCGGACAGTCGTCGGGTGCGACAGCCGTCGCCTGCCTGATGTCGATGGAGCGCGCGCGGGGACTCTTCCGCCGTGCCGTCGCCCACAGCGCCGTCAACGCGTGCGCGTCCTTGCGGACCGCCGCGCGGACCACCGCGGAGGTCGCCGCCGCGGCAGGTGTCGCTCCGTCGCGCCCGGGTCTCCTCTCCGCTTCCCCGCAGGAACTCGTCGCCGCCTCCGACAAGGTCGTCGACGCCTATCGCGGGGATCCGTCGTCCGGGCAGCGCCACTACGATCCGGCGATCTACGGCCCGGTCGTGGACGGCGACACCCTCCGTACGGACCCCCTCACCGCGATCGCCGCCGGGGCGGGCCGCGAGGTGGACCTGATGATCTGTCATGCCACGGAGGAGTACTGGCTGCTCGACGCCGTGGGCAGCAGTGCGAAGATCACCACGGAGAGTCAACTGAGCGCATTCGCGGCAGACTTCGGGCTTCCCGCCGCGCTCGTCGACGGCTATCGCGCGCTCCTGCCGGGGGCGCCGGTGCTCGACGTCTTCCTCGCGGTGTACGGGGACCTGCTCTTCGCCGAGTACAGCGGCAGACTCGCCGAGTCCCACGCCCGCGCGGGCGGCAGGGCGTACCTGTCGCGCTTCGCCCGCAAACGCGGCGGCGACGGCCGGCCGGTCCGCGCGTGGCACTGCGCGGACGTCCCCTTCGTCTTCGGCACCCTGGACGACGAGAGCGTCCATTTCCTGATCGGCGGCCCTCCCGGACCGGGCGATCGCACGCTGTCCCACCGGATGATGCGGTCCTGGGCGGACTTCGCCGCCACGGGCGACCCCGGCTGGCCGCGGACCGGTTCGGCCCCGGACGCCGTGCGGATCTGGGGCGCGGAGGAGGGCGGGAGCGAAACGCCGGACGCCTCCCGGGAGCTGTGGCGGGCGGCGGGATATCCCCTGTTGGCACCGTGAGTGTGTGCGTACCCCACCCCACCCGCACCACCTCCCACGGAGCCGGGCGTACGGCGCTCCGACGGCCGCGCGCCCCTGGCTCCCTTGTCATCACCCGCCCGCTGCACCTAAGTTGGCCGATTGCGACGTGTCCTACTGCCAGTGGGGGAGCCAAGTCATGGCCGCGAACGGACGGCACCGCAGATATCAGCCCAGCCGCATCAACCGTGCCTCGCTCACGGTGACGGCGGGCGGCGCGGGCATCGCGCTCCCGCTCATCACCGCAGCGTCGGCGGGTGCCGCGACGACCGATGTGTGGGAGAAGGTCGCCGCCTGCGAGTCGACCAGCAACTGGCACATCAACACGGGCAACGGCTACTACGGCGGCCTGCAGTTCACCCGGTCCACCTGGGCCGCGTACGGCGGCACGGCCTACGCGCCGCGTGCCGACCTCGCCACCAGGAACCAGCAGATCGCCGTCGCCGAGAAGGTGCTGGACGGGCAGGGGCCGGGCGCCTGGCCCACCTGTTCCGTACGCGCGGGTCTGACCCGCGGGGGCGACGCCCCCGACATCGCCCCGCAGTCCCAGGGGACCAGACCCGCCGCCGCGCCGAAGAAGGCCGCCCCGCGCGAGCAGCCGAAGACCGCGGCCACGCCGACGACGGTGCCCGGCCAGCGGGAGTCGTACACGGTCGCCCGGGGCGACTCGCTGTCCGGCATCGCCTCGACCGAACAGGTCCGGGGCGGCTGGCAGCGCCTCTACGCGGCGAACCGGCAGGTCGTCGGGGACGACCCCGACCTCATCCTCCCCGGGCAGCGGCTCAGCCTGGACGTGGCCAAGGCGTCGGGCACCGCCCGGAAGCCCGCGGCAGCGGCACCGAAGCGCGCGGCCGAGGCCGTCGCCGAGGCGCAGGCCGAACCGGCCCCGAAGAAGTCGGCGGCCCCCGCGGCGAAGCCCCGGCAGGAACCGAAGCAGGAGCCGAAGCGGGAAGCGAAGCAGCAGCCGAAGCAGGAAGCGAAGCAGCAGCCCAAGAAGAGCGCGCGTTCGGACCGGTCGTCGGACCGCGCGGAGAAGCAGTCCGGCCTCACCGCACCGGTCGCGGCCCGGACCGGCACCCCGTACCACCAGTCCGGCTCATGGGCGAGCGGCTACCACACGGGCGTCGACTTCCCCGTCCCCACCGGCACCTCGGTGAAGGCGGTGTCCGCCGGAAGGGTCGTCTCGGCCGGCTGGGCGGGGGCGTACGGCTACGAGGTCGTCATCCGGCACAACGACGGCAGGTACAGCCAGTACGCCCACCTGTCGGCGCTGCACGTACGCGCGGGACAGCAGGTAGCCGGCGGCCAGCGGATCGCCCGCTCGGGCTCCACCGGCAACAGCACCGGCCCGCACCTGCACTTCGAGATCCGTACGGGAGCCGGATACGGCTCCGACATCGACCCGCTGGCCTACCTCCGGGCAGGCGGCGTCAAGATCTGAACCGGTCCGGTCCGCCGGGTGCTCCCGGTCGACGGTTCGTCGTGCCGGGCGGGCCCCGCGAAGGTGCGCCCGCCGCTGAACTTCACGCTCCCCACACCGCGCCCCTGTGGCAGCGTCAGGGTCAGCGGCAGTGAGTTCGGCGCCGGAAAGGAAGCCGTGGACGCCCCCTCGGCGGACGGCCGGTCCGAGGTCACGGACGGACGGTCCGAGGCCACGGAGGGAGCTCCGACGGACGGCTTCGGCGTGGGCGGTACCGCACGCTCGGGCCGACGGCCGGCGCGGCTCCGCGGCGCGCGTACGGCCCTCGTGGAGCCTCCTGCCAGGGCCTCGGCGGCGCCACCCGCCCCGGCGGCCTGTGCGGGCACGGCGCCCGGCAGCGCGCCCGGTGCCGTCCCCGTCCGTTCCGCCCCGAGCCGCTCCGTGGTGAGCAGGATCAGCCCGGCCGCCGTCACCGCACCGCAGAACAGCGCGAGCAGGGTGCCGGTGAGGCCGTAACGGAACTGCTCACCGAACAAGGTGATGCCCACCGCCGCCGCGACCACCGGATTGACCACCGTGACGATCGCCAGCGGCGCGGTCAGACCGGCTCCGCGGTACGCGGCCTGGGAGAGCAGCAGTCCCGCCGACGCGAGGCCCGCGATCACCAGGAGGGTCGGCAGCCCCGAGCCCACCGGACCGGAGGTCCACTCCACGGCCACGGTCTTCGTGAACACCGAGCCCATACCGAAGGCGATCCCCGCACCGGTGGCCAGCAGGACGCTGCGCACCATCGGGCTGTGGAGCCCCTTCGCTACGAGGAAGAGCGCCGCCACCCCGCCGAACGTCACCGTGGCCAGCATCATCTGCTGCGGAGCGCCCAGCGCGTGCGACTCCGTGTTCCCCGCCAGGGCCAGCAGACCGGCGAGACCGACCGTGGCCATGACGGCGCCGCGCCAGGCCGTCCTCCCCGCCCGGCGGCGTACGAACAGCGCGGCCATGGGCAGGGCGAAGACGATCGTCAGGGCACCGAGGGGCTGGACGAGACTGAGCGGCCCGTAGGCCAGGGCCACCACGTGGAGCACCGCACCCACGCCGTTCAGGGCCACGGCGGCCCACCAGGCGGCGTTGCGCAGAAGGGCGGCGTACGAGCGGCCGTCCCCACCCGCGGCGACGCGCTCCTGGACGATCGCCCCGGCCGCGTAGGCGACCGCGGAGACCAGTGACAGCAGCACAGACAGCGCGAGTGAGCTCATGTAGACCACGATGTCCTGTCGGGGCCGCCGAGTCGTCGTCCCTGAGGCGGCGATTCGACGTACTGCTCTAGTAGTACGAACGCGAGTCCTTCGTCCTCCTCCCGACGGTAGTCCTCCTCGCCCAGGTCCTCAGAAGTTCGGGCCCGGCCGGTACGGTGAGCTCCGAACCCGGCACCGCGGGTGGTCGAACGGGACGGACGGGCAGGAACCGGTCCGAGGGGGAGCAGTCGATGGACAGGACCGAGCCGAGCATGCCCGGGGGCTTCTTCGCCCTGCGTACCGACGCCGTCCCCGGTGGCGCCCACCGCCCGCTGGCCGACCTCTACGCGGGGGACCTCGGCCCTCTCACGGCCCGTGTCGACACGGTCGCCGCCCGGCTCCGCACCCCCGAGCGCAGAGTCGCCGCGTCCATAGCGCAGCTCGGGCTGGCCGCCCGGCTCTGGTCCGTGGCGCTGGGGCACGCGGCCCTCTTCGGCCGTCTGCCCGACCTCTCGCCGGACCGGTTCTTCTGGGACCCCGCGCACACCTCGCCCGACGATCTGTGGCTGTCGGGCACCGACACGCTGCCGGGTACCGCCGAGGGCATCCGGGAAGCCGTCCAGTTCGGGCACCTGGTGCCGCTCGCCGCGGCGATGCGCGCCGAAGGCACCATCTCCGAGCGGCTGCTCTGGGGCAACGCGGGCTCGGCGCTCGGCGGCGCCGTGAGGGAACTGGCCACGTGGGCGCGCGCCCACGGGCGACCGGAAGCGGCGGAGCGGGCGCGGACGCTGGCCGCCGAGCTCTTCGGCCATCCGGACCTTCGCTCCACGGGAACCCCGCACGGGCCCGCGTTCCGACGGCGCAGTTGCTGTCTGTACTACCGGTGCCCGGACGGCGGTCTCTGCGGCGACTGCGTCTTCGACCGCAGGCCGGGGGCCGCCAAGGGCGTCGCTCCCGGGTGACGCGCACCCCGGGACGGAAAGCGCCCGCCCCGGGTGGCCGGGGGCGGGCGCTTCAGGTGCTGAGCTGGAACTCGGCGCGGATGCGCTTGCCGACCGGTACGCGCTCCGCGGTGAGCCGGTCGCACAGGGCGACGACGATCTCCATCCCGTGACCGCCGAGGCGGGCGGGGTCGGGCGCGTAGAGGACGGGGAGCGCGGTGCTGCTGTCGTACACCGTGACGCTGATGCTCTCGGCGGTGCCCTCCAGCTCCAGCAGGTACGGACCGTGGCTGTAGCGCTCGGCGTTGGTGATCAGTTCGCTCACCGCGAGCATCAGATCGCTACGGGTGTGCTCACGCAGGACGGCGAGCCACTCGGCGACGAGCCGGGTCAGGAAGCGGTCCGCCAGCGCACGGGCCTGAGCTATGCAGCCCGGCTCGCCCGCGAACACCTCGGCGGTGTGCAGTACCTCCGTGCACCGGAACCCCTGACCGGGGTCGTCCGGCCGTGAGGTGGCCTGTTCATTCATAGCTCCAGCCAAGGGCGCCGCAGGGAGGTCGGAGACCTGTTCTCGCCGTTCGTCTACCCGCGTCGAGAGATCCCACTCCGGGGTATGCCCCCAGATCTTAGACGCTTCGCCCGCCGCCGTGCGGCGGTTCAGACCTCCACGCACATTCCGGTGCGCAGCCGCTGCACGATCCGGCTGAGCAGACGCGACACGTGCATCTGGGAGACCCCCAGCCGGTCACCGATCTGGGACTGCGTCATCTCCTGCCCGAAGCGCATCTGCACGATGCTGCGCTCGCGGTCGTCGAGCTTCTCCAGCAGCGGCGCGAGGGTGTGGAGGTTCTCCACGGTCTCCATGCCGGGGTCGGCCTCGCCGAGCACGTCGGCGTAGGCCCGCTGGTCCTGGCCGGAGTCGCTGTCCGCCGACGGGGTGTCCAGGGAGCCGGCCGAGTAGCCGTTCGCCGCGACGAGGCCCTCGATGATCTCCTCCTCGGGGAGGTCCAGGTGGGCGGAGAGCTCCGCGACCGTGGGGTCGCGGTCCAGCTCCGCCGAAAGCTGCTCCTTGGCCTTCGCCAGATCGACCCGCAGCTCCTGGAGGCGGCGCGGCACATGGACGGCCCAGGTGGTGTCACGGAAGAACCGCTTGATCTCGCCCACGATGTACGGCACGGCGAAGGTGGCGAACTCGACCTCCCGCGAGAGGTCGAAGCGGTCGATGGCCTTGATCAGGCCGATCGTGCCCACCTGGATGATGTCCTCGGCCTCGTCACCGCCGCGGTTGCGGAAGCGGGACGCGGCGTAGCGCACCAGGGAGAGATTCATCTCGATGAGGGTGTTGCGCGCGTACTGGTGCTCCGGCGTCCCCTCTTCGAGGGTCTGCAGCTCGTCGAAGAATATCCGGGACAGTGCGCGGGCGTCCTGGGGAGCCACCTTCCCGGTGTCCTCGATCCAGGGAAGTGTGCCGGTCCCGGCGGCTGTTGCGGCACATGTCCGCGTACCGACCTGGTGGTCCTGCGACGCGTCCGCGCCGACCGCTCCGGTGGTTCGCACTGACATTGCCGTCATGGTGTCGCCCTCCCAATTGCCGATGGTGTGGAAGCTCGTATGCCCGGCTCCGGCGAAGTCATGCATTCCGGTTTCCTCGGCGCCTTCCGAGGGCGCATCGGGGCCACGCCGGGCCGTGGCAAACTTGATCGGGGCGTTCGGCCCGTAGTAACGCGGCCTGGCGCAGCCTGTGGCCGGCATCTTCGAGTAACAGAGGAACGGCATGACGGTGACAGTTGACAGCCCGGAGATCGATCCCGGAGCCGGTGAGTTCGGTCCCGGCATCGACCCTGAGCGGCTTGCCGTCTGCCTGAGCGTGCTCGACGAACTCGACACCATCGATGTCGACCACCCGGACGCGATCGCCGTACGCCGTGCCACCGCGGGCGTCTACCGCACGGTGAAGCAGCGCCGCCGCCAGGAGCGCAGGGCCGCCAAGACCGCCAACGACAAGGCGGTCACGGAGGCCACCGCGACCGGCTCCGCCGTGCGCATCGACGACGAGACCGAGGGCATCCTGCCCTCGTCGGTCACCGAGGCGGGCCAGATCGCCGGGATACTCGAGCGCCCGCGCTCCTGCTACATCTGCAAGGCGCGGTACGTGGAGGTCGACTACTTCTACCACCAGCTCTGCCAGAAGTGCGCCGCCGAGAACCGTGCCAAGCGGGACGCCCGCGCCGACCTCACCGGCAAGCGCGCCCTGCTCACCGGTGGCCGCGCCAAGATCGGCATGTACATCGCGCTGCGGCTGCTGCGTGACGGTGCGCACACGACCGTCACCACCCGCTTCCCCAAGGACGCCGTCCGCCGCTTCAAGGCCATGGAGGACTCGGCGGACTGGTTGCACCGCCTGGAGGTGGTCGGCATGGACCTGCGCGACCCCGCACAGGCGGTCGCCGTGGCCGACCAGGTCGCCGAGCAGGGTCCCCTGGACATCCTCATCAACAACGCGACGCAGACCGTGCGCCGCCTGCCCTCCGCCTACGCGGCGCTGATCGAGGGCGAGAGCGCCCCGCTCCCCGCGGGGGAGCTCCCCGCCCACCATGTGATCGGCGCCTTCGGCTCCGGTGCGGTGGACGGTCTGGCCACGCTGCCCGCCGGGATCTCCGGCATCGACGCGCAGCAGGTCGCCGACCTGGCTCTGGTCGCGGGCAACGCCAGCGTCGCCCGGCACCTGGACGGCACCGCCATCGACGCGGGCGGTCTGGTCCCCGACGTCGTCCGCACCAACACCTGGGTGCAGACCATCGAGCAGATCTCCCCGGTGGAGCTGCTCGAAACCCAGCTGTGCAACTACACGGCGCCGTTCATCCTGATCAGCAAGCTCCGCCCGGCGATGGCCGACGCTGCCAAGAAGTCGGCGAGCGGTCGCGCGTACGTCGTCAACGTCTCGGCGATGGAAGGCGTCTTCGGCCGCGGCTACAAGGGCGCGGGGCACCCGAACACGAATGCCGCCAAGGCCGCCATGAACATGGTGACGCGGACCAGCGCCCAGGAGATGTTCCAGACCGACGGCATCCTGATGACCTCGGTCGACACCGGCTGGATCACCGACGAGCGCCCGCACTTCGACAAGCTGCGTCTCGCCGAGGAGGGCTTCCACGCCCCGCTCGACCTGGTCGACGGCGCCGCCCGGGTCTACGACCCGATCGTGCGCGGCGAGGGCGGCGAGGACCTGTACGGCTGCTTCCTCAAGGACTACGCACCCGGGAACTGGTAGCCCCGGGCACAGCGAGTACGACAAAAGCGGCGGTCCGTGTCCACGGGCCGCCGTTTTTCTGTCCCGTTATGCACGCATGCGGCCCCGGTTGAGTGAGATCGTTGACTGAAAGTGACCCAGGCCATACGTTCTGTCGAGCGCGGGCGCGCTCATTTGGTTAGTCTGGTGACAACGGACGCCACCAAGGAATCCACAAAGACTCCTCGGCCGTCCTGGGACAGGTCCGTAACCGGACCGCCGTCCCGCCCCCTACGGGCGCCACCGCGACCGAGCTGTTCCTGCCCCTGCCCCGGGGCGCTCGATGCACGGTTTCGGGCCGTCGCGTCCATGACCCGGGGTTACGCGACACAAAGGAGTGCGCGGTGACACCAGAACTGACGAAGTACGAGAAGCGACCGGACGAACGGTACGGAGAGCGGGCCCGTCGGCCCGAAAAGCTCCGGAACCTCGAGGTCTGGGCGAGGTCCGCACCGATCCGGCTGGCCGGCTACGAGGACGACCTCGCCGAGCCGCACATCCTCCCCGGCATCGACTGACCGCCCACCGGGTCGCTCCACCTCCGGCCCCGCCTTTCCGCGTCAGCGCGAAGGGCGGGGCTCAGTGCGGTCCGCCCCGGCCGCGAGGGCGGGCGGCGAAGGACGGGCCGAGCGAGGCGGGCCGCATGAACTCGCGCACGTAGTCGCGGTGCCACCAGTTTCCGGTCTCCCGCAGCTCGCGCCAGGAGGTGTACCGGTAGCGGTAGACGCGGGCGCGCACGTGGACCGGCGGCTCGTCGGGGAACGGGTTGTGCCGCAGCAGTCGCAGGGTGTCGCGGTCGTTCTCCAGCAGCCGTTCGACGAACGGCCCGAACCAGGACCGGGCGTACGCGGGGGAGAGCGCGGCGAACCACATCATCCAGTCCAGCCGCAGGTGGTACGGGGCGAACTGGCGAGGCAGCCGTCGGGGATCGCCTGGCTTGCCGCGGAAGCCGTACTCCTGCCAGCGGGTGCCCTCGTGGAGCACCGGTTCGCGGGTTCCCTCGACGACGACCTCCAGCCGTACCCGGCTGATGCTCCCGAAGGCCCCGTAGGTGTTGACGAGGTGGAGGGGGTCGAAGGACCGGTTCATCACCTGGCGGCGGGAGAGCAGGTTGCGGGCCGGGCGGTAGCTGAGGGCCACGACCAGGACGGTGACGGCGATGACCACCACCTCGTACCAGAGGGGCGGCGCGGACTGGGCGGGTGGCTCCCCGGCCACGCGGGACCAGTCGACGGCCGACAGGGCGAGCGTGATGGTGAGCCAGTTCAGCCAGGCGAAGTTGCCCGACAGCACCAGCCACAGCTGGGTGACGATCATCAGTCCGGCGGCCAGGCTGGCCACCGGCTGCGGGGTGAAGAGCAGGAACGGGACCAGGAGCTGCGTGACGTGGTTGGCAGCCACCTCCACGCGGTGCACGGGCTTCGGAAGCCGGTGGAAGAACCAGCTCAGCGGGCCCGGCATCGGCTGGGTCTCGTGATGGAACTCCAGGCAGGTCAGCCGTCGCCAGCAGGAGTCGCCGCGGATCTTGATGAGTCCGGCGCCGAACTCGACGCGGAACAGCAGCCAGCGCAGCAGCCACAGCACGAGCACGGGCGGCGCCGTGTCGCCGCTGCCGATGAAGACGGCCAGGAAGCCCGTCTCCAGCAGCAGGGACTCCCAGCCGAAGCCGTACCAGACCTGTCCCACCTGGACGATCGACAGATACAGCACCCAGGGCAGCGCCCACAGAAGCATTCCGGCCCAGAGCGGGACGTACGCGTCCACTCCCGCGATCAGGGCGAGGGCGACGGCGCAGCCGGCCCACGCCACGACGGCGAAGAAACGGTCCGAGTAGTGGAGCCGGAAGAGGCCGGGGGCGAGGCGCCAGTGGGTGTGGCGGAGCAGGGCCGGTACGGGCAGCATCCCGCGTTCGCCGATCAGGGCGCGGAACTGGAGCGCCGCGGCGAGGAACGCGACCAGATAGAGGACGGCGAGCGAGCGCTGGAAGATCAGCCGGCTCAGCCAGTAGCCATCTGCGGTGAACCACTCCATCGGTTCCAGTATCGGGCACGGTCAGGGCCGGCGGGAGGCGACCGTCCGGCGCAGCGCGCGGCCGAGGCGGCGTGCGTACCACCGCTGGACCGGCGGGACGAGCGGTCCGGCGAGCCGGGCGTACCAGCAGGCCGGCCGGGAGAAGGCCATGACCGTGAACCACACCGACCCGTCGTCGGCGAGGTCCACCACGAAGCACTCCTCGCCGCGCTCCGGGTGCCGGTCCAGGGTGCCGTAGGCGAAGCCGATGCGCTCGCTCTCGTACACCGCCCAGACCACCTCGCAGGGGGCGGTGACCCGGAGCCGGCCGATGCCCAGGGAGATCGCGACGCCGGTTCCGGCCTCGGCCCGCGGTGCCGTCGCGTTCACCCCCGCTCCCGCCGCACGGTGCATGCGCCAGCCGGTGACGGCGGCGCCTGCCGCCTCGAAGTCCGCCGTGCCCCGGCCGACCCGGGTCCGGTGGTGGAGGTGGTGGTAGCCGTCGGGGAGCGGGCCGAGGAGGGTGGCGCCGACCTCGGGGTACGTGAGGGTGCTCATGCGGTCCTGCCTTCCGGAGGGGTGCGGTCGTGGAGCCGGCGCCAGGCGAGCACCGAGCAGAGCGCGAAGCCCAGTGCGTTGCCGAGACCGTGGGTGGCGGCCATCCAGGCCAGGGTGGGGTGGGCGATGCCGGTCGCCTCGCCGAGTGCCCAGCTCAGCGCGAGGACCATGGTGGCGACGAGGACCGCGGCCGAGGTGACGAGCAGGATCCGGGTGGTGCGGTCCGGGCCGCCGGTGCGCACGGTGCGCAGCGTCAGCAGGGCGACGGACCACATTCCGGCCGTCAGGACGACTGCCCCGGCCAGCTCCGCCCAGTCCCCGAGGAAGTAGCCGACGAGCACGAGCAGCGTGCCCAGCGGCACGCTCAGCGCGGCGAAGCGGCCGGCCGGAGTGTCGCTGACCCGGCAGAGGAGCCCCGCGACCAGCGCGGCGGCGAAACCGGCGAAGTGGAAGTGCGGCACGGTCAGCGCCAGGATTCCGAGCTCGAAGCCGAACAGCTCGTGCCCCGAGCGCTCGGCGACCAGAGCGAGCGCGGCGACCGAGGGCGCCACCAGGGCGGTGTACAGGGCGATCTCCGTGGGATGCGCGCTGCGGGTACGCGCTGCGCGCAGCGGTGCGTGCAGCGCCAGGGCCACGGCGCCCAGCGCGTAACAGAGGGCGAGCGAGGTGGCGGGGAGACCGCGCGGCAGCCAGAGGGCCACGGCGCCGGGACATGCGAAGAGCGGCCACAGCCGCCTCATCCGGTCGAGTTCGGGGGCGTCCATCAGGCGCAGTCCGGCGGGCACGACCACGAGCATGCCCAGCATCACGATCGCATTCACCAGTACGGACACGACGCCCCCTCTTCTTGAACGTGTTCAACGGGCGTGCTGAGACTATGGCCTTTCTTGAACGCGTTCAAGTCCTCTCGGCGTCTGCCGGGGCGGTGATGCTTCGGCTTGCGAAGGGGCGCCGTGTGCGGCAGAGATGGGGGGACTCATCGGTTCGAGGTGAACAGGCAGGAGAGCTCCGTGCGCTCACCCCAACGTCCGCGGCGTACCGCGTTCGCCGCCCTGTCCGTCGGCGTCCTCCTCGTCACGGGCTGCGCCCGGGGATCGGGAGGCGGTGAGAACGGCACCGAGGGCACCGCCGGTGCCCGGGAGCTCTTCCTCCAGCCGGCCGCGGCGCCCGGCCCCGACCCGTTCACCGCCTCTACGGCGGGGTCGCCGCCCCCGGCGGCCACCGCGTCGCCCGCTGCCCTCGCGGAGGTCAGGACGCGCACCGTCTCCGGCTCCACGCCGGGGCTCTACGGCGGTACCCGGTCCGAGGCGAGCTGCGACGTCGAGGAGCAACTGCGCTTCCTGACCGAGGACCGCGGCAAGGGCCGCGCCTTCGCGGAAGCCGCCGGAATCCGGCAGAAGGAGATCCCGGCGTTCCTTCGCGGGCTCACTCCGGTGCTTCTGCGGGCCGACATCCGCGTCACCGACCACGGGTACGCGGAGGGGTCTCCCGCCCCCTTCCAGTCCGTACTCCAGGCGGGCACCGCCGTGCTGGCCGACGCGTACGGCATGCCCCGGGTCCGCTGCGCAGGCGGCAATCCGCTCGGTGCGCCGGTCGTCATGAAGGGCTCCCTCGTGCACCGCGGCGACGAGTGGGCGGGCTACGACCCGAACCGCGTCCTCGTCATCGAGGCCGCCACGCTGGCGCTCGAGGACTTCGTCATCGTGGACGTCGCGGACAACACCTGGATCGAACGTCCTGCCGGTGACGACGGGACACAGGACGGGACCCCCGACGACCCGCCGCCCTTCGACCCGGGTGACGGCATCGTGCCCTCGCCCGGCGCGTCCACCGCTCCGCCCGGGTCCGCGACACCCGCCCCTCCCGCGGAGACCGGCGGTCCCGGCACGTCCGTGCCGGACGTGCCGGACATGCCGACGGAGGGTCCCGGGGACGGGGGCGTGGACGTGCCTGTCGAGGAGGTCGCGGAGGTGCCCGTGGACGAGCCGGACCTCACTCCGCCCGACGCGGCCGACGACCCCGGCGGGGATCCGTCGGGGGAGGGGCGGTACCCGGACGGAGCAGTGCCGTCGGTGCCGGATGAGCCCGGCGCCTCGGAGCCGTACGTGGGTTGACGGCGGCCGGCGTGCGGACGGGGGTGAGGGTGCGGGCCACAGGGTGGCTCGAAGAATCGGACAATTGATGGCAGAGTGATCCATATGGATGATCGGGGAGCGGGTGCCCTGTCACTCCCGGAAGACTGGCCCGCCCACCCGGATCTCAGCCTCGCCCTGAACCGAATGGGCAGCTTCGACTGGGATCTGGACAGCGGACTCATGCACATGGACCAGCCCGCACTCGACGTGTTCGACCTGCGGGCCGATGAGTACGACAACCGGCCGGCCAGCCTGTCCGCCCGCGTGCCGGCGGACGAAGCCGTGCGGCTCGACGGAATGGTCTCCCAGGCCCTCAAGAGCGGGCGCAGCAACTACGGCGCGTACTTCCGCATCCTGCGGCGCGACGGCAGTCTGCGCTGGACCCACACCCAGGGATTCATCCGCCGGGACGACACCGGCCGGCCCCGCCGCATCATCGGGATCGTCCGCGACGCCACCCAGGAGCTGTCCGACTCCACGGCCCGCCGGGAACTCGACGAGGAGCGGCGCAAGCGGACCAGCCTGGTGGAGGGCACCACGGCGGCCCTCGCCCACGCCCGTACGGTCAAGGACGTCACCGAGGTGCTGAAGGACTCCCAGGGCGGCCTGGCGAACCTCGGCGCGGCCAGTCTCGTCATGGGACTCCTGGAGGCCGGGCGCATCCATCTCGTGGCCGACGGGCCCGACGGGGCCTATGTGCCGGGCACGCGGTACACCCGTGCGGACGAGCCGTACCCGATGAGTGAGGTCGTCCGCACCCTCTCGCCGCGCTTCATCGAATCGGCGGAGGACTTCGCCACCTCGTACCCGATCCTGTGGCCGCACATCAGTCACCTCGGGATCACCGCCGCGGCCTACCTGCCGCTGATCGCCCAGGCCCGTCCCATCGGGGCGCTCGGGCTCCTCTACAGCGACAAGGTGGCCTTCACCGCCGACGAGCGGAACCTGCTGGTGGCCCTGGGCAGCTCGATCGCCCAGAGCCTCCAGCGCGCCATGCTGTACGAACAGGAGCACGACCTCGCCGAGGGTCTCCAGCAGGCGATGCTGCCCCGCAGGATCCCCGAGGTCCCCGGGGCGCAGGTCGCCGTCCGCTACCGCTCCGCGCGGCTCGGCCGGGACATCGGCGGTGACTGGTACGACATCATCCCGCTGCCGGGCGGCCGGGTCGGCGCGGTCATCGGGGACGTACAGGGCCACGACACGCACGCGGCGGCGGTCATGGGGCAGCTCAGGATCGTCCTGCGCGCCTATGCCGCGGAGGGGCACAGTCCCGCCACGGTCATGGCGCGGGCCTCCGTCTTCCTCCACGAACTCGACACCGACCGCTTCGCGACCTGCAGCTACGCCGAGGTCGACCTGCGGACCGGCGTGGTGCAGCTGGTCCGCGCGGGGCACGTCGACCCCCTCGTACGGGACATCGACGGAAGCTGCCGCAGGCTGCCGGTCGAGGGTGGGCTTCCCCTGGGGCTCTCCGCCGAGTTCGGGCGGCTCGACTACCCGGTCAGCACGGTCGAGCTGGACCCGGGCCAGACGATGCTCCTGTACACGGACGGCCTGGTGGAGCTGCCGGGGGCCGATCTCGACGAGGGCATGCAACTGCTGGTCGACCTGGTGACCAACGGCCCCAGGGAGATCGAGAGGCTGGCCGACAACCTCTGCGAGGCGGTCGACGAGCGGGGTGGCGAGGACGACGTGGCGATGCTGCTCCTGCGCCGCAAGGCGGCGCACGCGCCGCAGCCCGGCGGCCGGCTCCAGCAGCATGTGGCGCAGAACGACCCCGAGGCCCTGAGCTCCGCCCGCCACATGATCACGGCGGCCGTCCGGGCGTGGGGTGCGGGGGAGCGGGCCGACGAGATCGAACTCGCCGCCGACGAGCTGATCACCAACGCGCTGATGCACACCGACGGCGGGGCGATCGTGACGATCAGGGTCCTCGCCGGGCCCGAGCGGCGGCTGCGGGTCGATGTCGAGGACCGCTCCAGCGCGCTGCCCCGGCGCCGGGACGCGGGCGAGTCCGGGGTCTCGGGGCGCGGACTGATGCTCGTCGAGCGGCTGGGCGACGTCTGGGGCGTGGAGTCCCGGGGCACCGGCAAGTGCGTGTGGTGCGAATTCCTCATTCCGGAGCGGCCCTAGGGCCTCTCGCCCTACCCGGAAGTAACCGAACGTAACATGTCTGTCCTTGACCGTAACCGTCCACCGGCGATTGACTGCGGGGGCGTGGGGGAGTGCGCGGGCTGTGCGCCCGTCGCGCCCTTCTGCGCCCCGGTCCTGCCGTTCTGCCTTCCATGACATGAGGACCCATTGGGTACCGAGCTTCTGACACCGCTTGATCTCGCCTTCTGGCACCTCGAATCCGACGCGCACCCGATGCACCTCGGCGCGCTCGCGGTCTTCTCGCCCGCGCCCGGTGCGGGCCCGGCCGACATCCTGGACCTCCTCGGCGCCCGTGCCGCCGCCATTCCCCGGCTGCGGATGCGCGTACGGGACGTCCTGCTGCCCGTCGGCGGCTCGGCCTGGTCGGTGCACAAGGAGTTCGACGTGCACCGCCACGTGGTCCGGGTGGTCCTGGACGACGGTGACTTCATGGCGGAGGCGACCCGGCTCGCCGGGGAGCTGATGGAGCAGCCGCTCGAACGTGGTCTTCCGCCCTGGCAGATGTACCTGCTGAGCGGCGCCGACGACGGGCCGTTCGCCGTGCTCGTCAAGCTGCACCACGCACTCGCCGACGGGATGCGCGCCGTCGCCATCGGTGCCGGGATCTTCGACCAGATCGCCGCCGTGGCGGCCGGGACCGGGCGCGGCGCGGTGCGTCGTCGCGTTCCCGTGCCTCCGCGGTCCTGGATGCCGGGGCCGCGCCAGGTCGCGGGCATGGCGCTGGACCGGATCGGGGAGGTCGGGCGGGCGCTGGGGGTGGGCGCCTCCGTCGTCCGGGCCAGCCGCCTCGACCTGCACGTCTCGACCGCGCTCACCGCGGGCTCCAGCGGCACCCGCCGGCTGGCCACGGCCGAGCTGGACGCCGACGTGGTCCAGGGCATCCGCCGAGCCGAGGGCGGTACGGCCAACGACGTCCTGTTGGCCGTGGTGGCCGGGGGCCTGCGGCGGTGGATGCTCGCACGCGGCGAGGAGCTGCCGGGTGCGGACCCCCGTGCCCTGGTGCCGGTCTCCCGGCGCAGGCCGCGCGCGGGGACGACCAACGGGAACCGGCTCTCCGCCTATCTCCTCGGCCTCCCCGTGCGCGAGCACGATGCCCGGGCACGGCTGCGCGCGGTGCGGACCGCCATGGACCGCAACAAGTCCGCGGGGCCGCTGCGGGGGGCCGGTGCCGTCGCCGTACTCGCCGACCAGCTGCCGCCGCTGGTCCACCGGTTCGGTGCTCCGCTGGCCGGGAACGCCGCGCGGATCCTCTTCGACGTCCTGGTCACCAGCGTGCCGCTGCCGCGCTCGGCGCTCTCGCTCGGCGGCTGCCCGCTGAGCGCCGTCTACCCGATGGCGCCCCTGGCCCGCGGTCAGGCCCTGGCCGTGGCCCTGTCCACGTACGGAGGGCGGGTCCAGGTCGGGCTGGTGGCCGACGGCAAGGCGCTGCCGGACCTCGACAGCCTGGCTGCCGCGATCGAGGAGGAGCTCGCCGAACTGCGGTCGCTGATCACTCCCCCCGCCCCGGTCCCGGAGGACTCCCTCGAACGGCAGCCCGCCCCGACCGCGTGATAGATCGGACTGATCCACGAGAACTCACCGTAAGCGGGCGGTTCCTCTCGTGTTCAGGGTGTTGACGCGCCCCAGTGATCCGATGAATATTCGCTGTGAATGCCAAGCGATCATCGGCGGGGGACGGCGGAGACATGCAACGCAACAGGCTCGGGCGCAGTGCGGTGGAGATCACCCGGCTCTCCTTCGGGGCCGCGGCCATCGGCAACCTCTTCAGCGCCGTCGACCCCGCCCGGGCCGCGGCGGCCGTGGACGCCGCCTGGGACGAGGGAATCCGCTACTTCGACACCGCTCCGCACTACGGACTCGGCCTCTCCGAGCGTCGGCTCGGCGAGGCGCTGCGGACGAGGCCCCGCGACGCGTACGTCGTGTCCACCAAGGTCGGCCGGGTGCTCGAACCGGTACCCGCCGGGGAAATCCCGGACCCCGGCGGGCTCTCCGAAGGCTTCGCCGTGCGCGCCACCCACCGTCGCCGCTGGGACTTCAGCGCCGACGGGGTACGGCGCTCCATCGAGGACAGCCTGGAACGGCTGGGCCTCGACCGCATCGACATCGCCTACCTCCACGACCCGGACGACCACGCGGAGGCGGCGTTCCGCGAGGGCTACCCGGCGCTGGAGAAGCTCCGGGCCGAGGGCGTCGTGGGAGCCATCGGCGCGGGCATGAACCAGACGGCGATGCTCACCCGCTTCCTGCGCGACACGGACGTCGACACCGTGCTCTGCGCCGGCCGCTACACCCTCCTCGACCACAGCGCCCTGGAGACCCTGCTGCCGGAGGCCGCGGCGCGCGGCCGGAGCGTCGTCGTCGGCGGCGTCTTCAACTCCGGCCTCCTCGCCGACCCGCGCCCCGGCGCGACGTACGACTACGCGGCGGCTCCCCTCTCCCTCCTCGACCGTGCCCTGCGCATGAAGGCCGTCGTCGAGGGACACGGTGTCCCTCTCCGCGCCGCCGCGCTGCACTACCCGCTGGCCCACCCGGCCGTCGCCGGAGTGCTCGTCGGCACCCGCTCCCCGGACGAGGTGCGGGACGCGGCGGCGCTGCTCCGCGCGGAGGTCCCGGACGCGCTCTGGGACGAACTGCGCGCCGAAGGACTCCTGAACGACGAGCCGGGGGCCGACGGGCACCGGGAAGGACGCTGACATGAGGATCGCCCTGCACACCAAGGTCCGGGCCGACCGCGTCGAGGAGTACGAGGCGGCGCACCGCGAGGTCCCCGAGGAACTCACCACGGCGATTCGGGCGGCCGGGGCCACCTCCTGGACGATCTGGCGCAGCGGCACCGATCTCTTCCACCTCATCGACTGCGAGGACTACACCCGGCTCCTCGCCGAACTGGAGACGCTGCCCGTCAACGTCGCCTGGCAGGCCCGGATGGACGAACTCCTCGACGTCGTCCACGACTACACGTCCGACGGGGCCGGAGCCGGTCTGCCCGTCGCCTGGGAGCTGTGACGTGACACCCTCCGGACCGACGTCTCCCGCCGCCGTGGTCGACGCCCACCACCACGTGTGGGACCTCTCCGTACGTGACCAGGACTGGATCACCGGCGAGGAACTGGCCCCCATCCGGCGTACCTTCGCACTCGCCGACCTGGAGCCCGAGGCCCGCGCCGCCGGTGTGACCGCCACCGTCCTCGTCCAGACCGTCACCGTCGCGGAGGAGACCCCCGAATTCCTCGCGCTCGCCCGGGGCAGCGGCCTGGTCGCGGGCGTCGTCGGCTGGACCGACCTCACCGCACCCGGCGTCACCGACACCCTCGCCGCCCTGCGGGAGCTCCCCGGCGGCGACCGGCTCGTCGGCATCCGGCACCAGGTGCAGGGCGAGGCCGACCCCGGATGGCTGCTGCGCCCCGACGTCCGGCGCGGGCTGACCGCCGTCGCCGACGCAGGACTGGCCTACGACCTGATCGTCCTGCCCCACCAGTTGCCCGCCGCCGCCGAGGCCGCCGCGCTGCTCCCCGGCCTCACTTTCGTACTCGACCACGCGGGCAAACCACCCGTCGCGGAGCGGCGGACGCAGCCCTGGGCGGACGACCTCCGGACGCTGGCGCGCCTCCCCAACACCGTCTGCAAGCTGTCCGGCCTGGTCACCGAGGCCGACCCGCACACATGGACCGTCGAGGACCTGCGGCCGTACGCGGACACGGTCATCGACGCCTTCGGCCCCGACCGGCTGATGTTCGGCTCGGACTGGCCGGTGTGCCGGCTGGCGGCGAGTTACGCCGAGGTCGTCGACGCCGCCCGCGCACTGACCGCGGACCTCACCGGCGCGGAACAGCGGGCCGTCTTCGCGGACACCGCCACCCGTGTGTACGGCCTGGGCTGAGCGGACACGGCGAACCGCGCGTACCGCCGGGCCCGCCCGTCGGCGCGCGGGGAGGCATCCGGCGCGGCGCTGCGGCAGGCTGGACCCATGCCCGAACTGCCGGAAGTCGAAGCGCTGCGGGTCTTCCTCGACGACCATCTGGTCGGCAAGGAGATCGCCCGTGTCCTGCCGCTCGCGATCAGCGTCCTGAAGACGTACGACCCGCCGTTGTCCGCCCTCGACGGCACGACGGTCACCGCGGTGGCCAGACACGGCAAGTTCCTGGACATCACCGCGGGGGGACTGCACCTGGTCACCCATCTCGCACGGGCCGGCTGGCTCCAGTGGAAGGACGGCTTTCCCGCCGCACCGCCGCGGCCCGGCAAGGGACCCCTCGCGCTGCGCGTGATCCTCGCCGGCGGCGACGGCTTCGACCTCACCGAAATGGGCACCACGAAACGGCTCTCGGTCCATCTCGTGCGTGACCCCGCGGAGGTGCCGGGTGTCGCGCGCCTGGGGCCCGACCCGCTCGGCGACACCTTCGACCGCGCGGCGTTCGCCGCCCTGCTCGCCGGGGAACGCCGCCGGATCAAGGGAGCCCTGCGGGACCAGTCGCTCATCGCGGGCATCGGCAACGCGTACAGCGACGAGATCCTGCACGTCGCGAAGATGTCCCCGTTCAAGCTGACCTCCGGCCTGAGCGAGGACGACATCACCGGGCTGTACACGGCGCTGCGCACCACCCTCACCGACGCCGTCGAACGCTCCAGCGGCCTCGAAGCGGGCAAGCTCAAGGCCGAGAAGAAGAGCGGCATGAGGGTCCACGGGCGCACCGGCCTGCCGTGTCCCGTCTGCGGCGACACGATCCTGGAGGTCTCCTTCAGCGACTCCTCGCTCCAGTACTGCCCCACCTGCCAGACGGGCGGCAAACCGCTCGCCGACCGCCGCCTCTCGCGTCTGCTGAAGTAGGCGCCCGCGCCGGCCCGGTCAGCGGGTGACCGTGACGAGCCGCCGCCCCAGGGCCGTCCGCACCTCGAACCGGTCGATGGCGTCGGGCCGCAGCGCCGCGCCCCCGCTCACCCGCACCGGTTCCCCGCCGGGCAGGGTGGCCGACCAGGTGGTCACCGTCTGCTCGCTGCCGTCCCGCCCCACCGCGACCAGCGCGCACACCCCCGCCTCCGGAACCCCCGCCAGCCGCAGGTCCACGTCCGTCCCCCACTCCCGCGCCCCGGTCGTCACCGCCGCCACCACTCCCGACGCCGTGTCCCGCCCGGCCCACCGCTCGGCCGGCGCACCCCCCGAGCCGCGGGGGAAACCGGCCACCGCCAGGGGGCCGCCCACCGCCAGCACGGCCGCGGCCACGACCAGCGCCGACCGCCGCCACCGCGACCTCCGGCGCAGGGCCGCCACCGAGGCGACCGTCCGGTCCAGGAGCCCGGCTCCGGGCTCCCGCACCGTCTCCAGCTCCTCGGGTGCCGGGCGGCCGTGCTCCGCCAGCAGATCCGTCACCGCACGGAACTCACGCACCTGCCACCGGCAGGTGGGACACCCGGCCAGGTGCTCCTCGAAACGGAAGGCGCCGGCAGCACCGAGCACGCCGAGCGCATAGGCGCCCGAGGCGCGACGGTGTTCGGGGGAGTGCATGCAGTGAGGTACGCACGGAACGCGTGAATCACTCACGCCACAGCCACCCGGGCGCGCTCGCGGACCCTCTAAACTCCGGCCTCATGCTGCGCGTACTCGCCGTCGACGACGAACAACCCGCCCTGGAGGAACTCCTCTACCTCCTGCGCGCCGATCCCCGTATCCGCAGCGCCGAAGGGGCGACCGGGGCCACCGAGGCGCTGCGCCGCATCGGGAGCGCCGTCGACGCCGGCCCCGACGATCCGTCCGCCATCGACGTGGTCTTCCTCGACATCCACATGGCGGGCCTCACCGGGCTCGACGTCGCGCAGCTGCTGGCCGGGTTCGCCGCGCCTCCGCTCATCGTGTTCGTCACCGCCCACGAAGGCTTCGCCGTCCACGCGTTCGACCTCAAGGCCGTCGACTACGTACTCAAACCCGTCCGCCGGGAGCGCCTCGCCGAGGCCGTACGCCGCGTCGCCGAGCAGGTCGGCGACCGCTCCGCGCCCGTCCACGACGCCGCCACCGACCAGATACCGGTCGAGCTGGGCGGAGTCACCCGCTTCGTGTCCATCGACGACATCGCGTATGCCGAGGCGCAGGGCGACTACGCGCGGCTGCACACCGTCTCCGGCAGCCATCTGGTCCGGATTCCGCTGACCACCCTCGAAGAACGCTGGCGCTCACGGGGCTTCGTACGCATCCACCGACGCCACCTGGTCGCGCTGAACCGGATCGACGAACTCCGGCTCGACGCGGGCAGCATGAGCGTGCGCGTAGGCGACGCGGAGCTCGCCGTGAGCCGCCGCCACAGCCGCTCCCTCCGGGATCTCCTGATGCGCCAGACCGGCCGCTGACCAGCACCGACCCCGGGACCGGCCCTTCCCAGAGCGCTCCTTCGGCGCCTACACTCCGAGCCCATGTCCGCAGAGCCCACACCCCGGCGCGAAGTGGTGACGGGGGAGTCCCGGCGGGTGCGCCCGCTGCCCCGCTACCGCGCCCAGTCGGAGATCGACGAGCAGACGGCGCTCGGCGGTGCCTATGTGCGTTCGCTGATGCGCAGCCAGCTGCGCGCCGGACTGACCGCGTTCGCCGTGCTGGCCCTCGTCGCGGGCACCCTGCCCCTGGTCTTCGCCGCCCTGGACAGCTCCGCGGTCGTCTGGGCGGTGCTCGGCTTCGCCACCTACCCGCCGATCACCTTCATCGCCTGGTGGTACGTACGGCGTGCCGAGCGCAACGAACGTGACTTCGCCAGACTCGTGGAAGGCCGCCCCGCACCGTGAGCCAACCCGACCACCCGGCCTCGGTGGTGGCGGTCGCGCTCGTCGTGCTCGCCACCGTCCTCGTCGGCGGATTCGGACTCCGGATCTCACGGACCACGTCGGACTTCTACGTCGCGTCCAGAACCGTGCGCCCCCGCCTCAACGCGGCGGCCATCAGCGGCGAGTACCTCTCCGCCGCCTCCTTCCTCGGCATCGCGGGCCTCGTGCTCGTGCACGGCCCGGACATGCTCTGGTACCCCGTCGGATACACCGCCGGCTATCTGGTGCTGCTGGTGTTCGTGGCCGCACCGCTGCGCCGCTCGGGGGCGTACACCCTGCCCGACTTCGCCGAGGGCCGGCTCGAATCCCGCGAGGTGCGCAGGCTCGTCAGCGTGTTCGTGGTCGGCGCGGGCTGGCTCTATCTCGTACCGCAGCTCCAGGGCGCCGGCCTGACCCTGCAGATCCTCACCGGGGCGCCCGGCTGGCTCGGCGACGTGCTCGTCGCCTCCGTCGTGGTGATCGCCGTCGCCGCGGGCGGCATGCGCTCCATCACCTTCGTGCAGGTCTTCCAGTACTGGCTGAAGCTGACCGCCCTCCTCGTGCCGGCGATCTTCCTGGTGCTGGCCTGGCAGGGCGACGGCCGGCCCCGCGTCTCGTTCGACGAGCAGATATCCGTCTTCCGCGCCGACCACCCGCTCTACGCGACGTACGGGCTGATCGTGGCCACCTTCCTCGGCACCATGGGACTGCCCCACGTCGTCGTCCGCTTCTACACCAGCCCCAACGGGCGCGACGCCCGCCGCACCACCGTCGCCGTCCTCGCCCTGGTCGGCGTCTTCTACCTGCTGCCGCCCGTCTACGGGGCACTGGGCCGGCTGTACGCCCCCGAGCTGATGCACGGCGGCGACGCCGACGCGGCCGTACTCCTCCTGCCCGCACGGGTCATCGGCGGGCCGGGCGGGGACTTCCTCGGCGCGCTCATCGCGGGCGGCGCCTTCGCCGCGTTCCTCTCGACGGCCTCCGGGCTCACGATGGCCGTCGCCGGAGTGATCACCCAGGACGTGCTGCCCTCGCGCGGCGTACGGCACTTCCGGCTGGCCACGCTCCTCGCGATGGCCGTACCCCTGGCCGGTTCGCTACTGGTCAGCCGGGTGCCGGTGGCCGACGCGGTGGGGATGGCGTTCGCCGTCTCCGCCTCCTCCTTCTGCCCGCTGCTCGTGCTCGGCATCTGGTGGCGGCGGCTCACCCCGCCCGGTGCGATCGCCGGGCTGCTGCTCGGCGGCGGCTCCGCTCTGCTGTCCGTGGCCATCACCGTCAGCGGCGCGGTCCGCCCGCCCGGCTGGCCGCACGCCCTGCTCGCCTGGCCCGCCGTGTGGTCCGTACCCGTGGGCTTCCTCGCGATGATCCTCGTCTCGCTGGCGACCCCCGGCCGGATACCCCCCGGCACCAACGCCGCCATGACCCGCTTCCACCTGCCGGAAGCACTGACCTCGGGGAGAGAACGATGACCGGGGCCGGGACAGCCGTACTCGCCGTAGTGGTCCTCCTGCTGTTCGGTACGGGCTACCTGCTGGGCCGCACGGGCCGGCCGGTGCGGACGAGTGACGTCGGCACCCCGGTGGAGCACGCCACGTTCGAAACGCTGCACACCGCCTCCCTCGCGGCCCCGCCCCTGCGCGCGGGACTCACCGAGGAGAGCGCGCGCAGGTCGGCGCGCCGGCTGCGCTCACTCCTGGGCACCGACGCGCTCTGCCTCACCGACCGCGACCGGATCCTGGTGTGGGACGGCGACGGGGACCATCACGGCAAGGGGGTGATGGAGCAGGTCCAGGGGCTTCTCGACAGTGGCCGGGACACCGCGTTCCCCACCGGTTGCGAGGACCTCGACTGCCCGCTTCGCTGGGCGGTGGCCGTCCCGCTGACTGTCGACCACCGGGTGCTCGGCACGCTGGTCGCCTACGCTCCCCGCGAATCGGCCGTGCTGGCGCGGGCGGCGGGGGAGGTGGCCCGCTGGGTCTGCGTACAGCTGGAACTCGCCGAACTGGACCGCTCGCGCACGAAGCTCATCGAGGCGGAGATCAAGGCCCTGCGGGCACAGATCTCCCCGCACTTCATCTTCAACTCCCTCGCGGCGATCGCCTCGTTCGTCCGCACTGATCCGGAGCAGGCGCGGGAACTCCTGCTGGAGTTCGCCGACTTCACCCGCTACTCGTTCCGTCGCCACGGGGAGTTCACCACCCTCGCCGACGAACTGCACTCCATCGACCAGTACCTCGCGCTCGTGCGGGCCCGCTTCGGGGAACGGCTGGCCGTCACGCTCCAGGTCGCCCCCGAGGTGCTGCCCGTCGCGCTGCCGTTCCTCTGCCTCCAGCCCCTGGTCGAGAACGCCGTCAAGCACGGCCTCGAAGGCGCGGTCACCGCCAGCCGCATCACGATCAGTGCCCTGGACGCCGGGTCGGAGGCCGAGGTCGTCATCGAGGACGACGGCACCGGCATGGACCCGGAACGCCTGCGCCAGATCCTGCGTGGCGAGGGCGGCGTGTCGACGGGCATCGGACTGCTCAACGTGGACGAACGGCTGCGGCAGGTGTACGGCGACGAGTACGGCCTCGTCATCGAGACCGGGATCGGCGCGGGCATGAAGATCACTCTGCGGCTGCCCAAGTACCGTGCCGGGGTGCACGGTTCGTGATCCCGTCCGCGGCCGGTCAGTAGAGGTGGACGGCCAGATGCCCCAGCGGCAGCCCGAGCTGCCATGCCGGCGTCCACACCTGGGCGGCTTCCTCCTCCGCGCGGTCCGGTGGTGCCCAGGACGGCGCGCCGATCGCGTCGAGGTCCGCGGCGAGCAGCTCGGTCTCCTCCAGCCACCGCCAGGCCGCGCGCGCCAGAGCCGCGTCGGGGTCCGGCGGTCCGCCGGGGGCCGCGTGCCCCGCGAGCTCGTCGAGGCGTTCGCAGATCCACTCCCGCCAGGACGTCCCGTACGCCGTCAGCAGCCGCAGCTCGTCGACGCGGGCGGCGGGCAGCGCGTCGGCCACCGCCCCGTCGGAGAGGAAGATCGTGAGAGCGAGGGCCTCGCGCCCGGCGCGGTACTCCAGCGTCGTCGGCTCCATGAGATCGCCGGTCAGCAGGAGTTCGTCCGCGATGTACTCGGCGTACAGCCAGGCCATCGGGATCAGCAGGCCGCCCCCACCAGTCCCATCAGTGCGTTCGGGACGCATCCCGCCTCGCCTCTTTCCTCCATCGGCACAGGGCTTCAGGGAGCATTGAACCGGGGGCGCATGCCCCGCGTGGGCAGAAGAGCAAGTTCGTTGAGGAGATACGAGGTTGAGATGACCGCCGACCATGCCGACGTCCCGCATGTGCGGCAGTTGCTCGGTGCGTACGTCCTGGACGCGCTGGCCGACGGGGAGTGTGCCACCGTGTCCCGGCATCTTCAGCGCTGCGACGGCTGCGCGGGCGCCTATGTCGAGGTCGCGGAGGCATCGGCCATGCTCGGCCTGCTCAACGAGGAGGATCTGCTGGAGTAGCCGGGCAGACTGCGGGACAGCAGCCGGAGCGCGTAGTACGAACGGGACTTGACGGTGCCCGCGGGTATGCCCAGCGCCTGCGCCGTCTCCCCCACGCTCAGTCCGCGGAAGTAGATCTGCACCAGTACCGCGCGGTGCTCCGGGCTGAGGGTCTTCACCGCCTCCCGTACGTCGAGGGCGCGCATCGCCGAGTCCGCGGTGTCCTGCGGCGCGGGGGCGCTCTCCAGGACGGCGTCGCTCACCTCCGCCGGGCGGGCCAGGCGCGAGCGGCGTGCGTCGATGGCGAGACGGCGCCCGACGGTGAAGAGCCAGGGGCGCATGGAGTCGTAGGGGGCGTCGAACGCCTCCGGGTGCTGCCAGGCGCGTACCAGCGTCTCCTGGAGCAGGTCCTCCGCGCGCTGCCGGTCGCCGAAGGTCAGGCCCAGCAGGAAGTGGAACAGCGCGGGCCCGTGCTCCCGCTGGAGATCCGCGAGGGCCCGCTCGCCGGTCTTCGTCGTGGTCATGGTGAACGTCCCTTCCCGGAGAGGCCCCTGCCGCCTCGCTGCCGCCTGGCGTATACGAACGCATTCGCGCCAGGAGGAACAGGCAGCGCACCGAGCTGTGCGACGAGCGGTCGCACGGAGCGGCGAGTGGTGCGGTGAACGGTCGGACGGCGGCGATACAGCCGATTCAGGGAGACGCGAGGCTTTGATCCTTGACTCTGCGGTATGAAGATATGTGTAGTCATATGTCCGTAATCAGTCGAACTGGGAGCCGGACAGATGACGAAGCGCATCCGACAGAGCACGGTGGCCGCCGTCGCCGTGCTGCTCGCGGCGGCCACGGCGTGCACCGGGCAGCAGTCCCCGGCCACGCGTGACGCCGCACGGACCCCGGCCGCCGGGCAGGGGGGCGGGGGAGCGGGTGGCGTCGGCGCCGACAAGGCCCGCGCCTTCACGCTCCTGGCCTCAGGCGACGTCCTGCCGCACTCCTCGGTCATCGACCGGGCCGCTGCCGACGCCGGCGGCCTGGGCTACGACTTCCGGCCGATGCTCGCAGGCGCGGAACCCGTCGTCTCCGGGGCGGATCTGGCCATCTGTCACATGGAGACGGTGTACGGGGAGGACGGCGGCCCCTACACCGGCTACCCCGCCTTCAAGTCGCCGCCCGAAGTGGCGAAGGGTCTGCGGGCCACCGGATTCGACTCCTGCTCCACCGCCTCGAACCACACGCTGGACGACGGAGCCGGCGGCATCCGCCGTACTCTCGACGCCCTCGACGCGGCGGGCATCGCCCACGCCGGTTCCGCACGCTCCGCCGCCGAGGCCGCCCGGCCCACGCTTCTGCGGGCGGGCTCCGGCAAGCACGCCGCGAAGGTCGCCCACCTCGCCTACACCTACGGAACCAACGACTTCCCGCTGCCTCCGGGGCAGCCCTGGGCGGTCAACCTGATCGACGAACAGAAGATCGTCGCCGACGCGCGGGCGGCCCGGCGGGCGGGCGCCGACGTGGTGGCCGTCTCCCTGCACTGGGGCACCGAATGGCAGGACGAGCCCGACGAGAAGCAGCTCGACCTCGGCCGGCGGCTCACCGCCGCCACCTCCGCGGGCCGCCCCGACATCGACCTGATCCTCGGCACGCACGCCCATGTGCCGCAGGCGTACGAGAAGGTCAACGGCACCTGGATCATCTATGGCATGGGCGACCAGATCGCCGGCGCGATGATCAACTACGAGGGCGCCCAGGACCCGCGGGGCAACCAGAGCTCCATGGGCCGCTTCACCTTCGAGCCGCCCGCGAAGCCCGGAGAGCGCTGGACGGTGAAGAAGGCCGAATTCGTCCCCCAGTGGTACGACACCGTCGCCGGACGTGTCGTCAACCTCGCCGCCGCCGTCGACGAGGGCGCCGACCAGCAGCGCGAGGTGCGCGACCGCATCCGCGCCGTCGTCCTCGGCCGCGGTGCGGCCGAGGACGACCTCCTCATGGGGAAGTGACGCCGACAGCGAGCAGCCAGCCGCGTCCCGGGGCGACCGGGACGGGCTCGCCGGCCGCGAAGGACCGCTCCGGCTGGAACCCCTCGATCGCCGGGGCGTAGGCCGGAACCAGTCCGTCCGTAGTCGTCAGCACGCACTCCACCGGCTCCCCGGCCCACGAGGCCAGCGCCGTGACGGTCCCGCCCGGCCCCTCCCAGGTGGAGGCCAGGACATCGGAACGGCCGGTGGAGACGGGCGTCGTGTCCGCCCACCACCCCGTCAGCTCCGCCTCCGGCAGCCGCAGTGCGTCGAAGGCCCGCCACAGGGGACGCACATCGGTCATCGGGGCCCGCGCCGTCATCCCGAAGACCAGCCCGCGCCAGGGATTGCCGCCGCCCTCCAGCATCTCGCCCATCAGACCGAAGGGAATCCCGGACAGCTCCACCAGCCAGTACGCCGGGTCGGTGTTCTCGTAGTCGAAGAGCTCGCCGAGCCAGAGCCGGTCGGTGTACGGCATCAGCTCCGCGTACAGATTGGCGCTGGAGGCGAAGCCGTCCGGTTCGCGGTACTGGTTGCAGGAGTGCAGGTCGATCACCGGCGGTGCGGAGCCCGGCCGGGAGAGGGCCTTGCGCACCCGCTTCATCGTCGTGCGGTCGTACGCCACGTCGTCGAGGTACAGCCCGTCGACGCCGACCCGGTGGCGCAGCCGGTCGATCCCGCACACGTAGGAGTTGTGCCAGCGGGAGTCGCCGGAGGTGACCACGGCGACGTCGCCGACGTCGGAGGCCACCCAGCCGGGCACGTAGTCGGTGCCCAGGTGCTCGCGGAGCCAGGCGTGACCGCCGCCCGGTCCCGGTGCGAGGACCTCGTCCCCGAACGAGGCCAGCGCGGGAAGTTCCGGGGTGTGCCGGGTCAGTTCGCGCACGGTGTCGTACACCTTGACCCGGATGCCGAGCCGGTGGGCGTCCTCGGTGTAGGCGCGCAGCACGTCGGCGGCGAGCAGCGGGTCGTTGATGTACGGGTTGGGCGGGGTGGCGTGGTGCAGATTGACGACGTTGGCACCGTACGCGGCGACCTCCTGCGGGGACGCGTAGGCGTGGTAGTACCGGTCGGTGAGCTGGGTGCCGGGCCGCAACGGCTTGAACGGCGTGAGCAGCAGCCGCAGTTCGAAGCGGCGCCGCTCCCCGACGGCGAGCCGCACCGGCCCGCTGAACGCGGTCACGGTCCGGACTCCGCCGGCGGTCCGCAGCCGCACGCCGCCCTCTCCGTCACCCGCCCAGGAACGGGGTGTGACCAGGGGCTTCTCGCGGTAGTAGTTGGTGTTCAGCGGGCGGGTGTAGTGCTCGTCTCGGAGCGACAGCTGAAGACCGGCCGACGGTGCGCCGAGCCAGAGAGCGTCCTGATTGCGGGTCGGGGTGTCCCAGCTCCAGTCGAAGGAGTCCGGGCAGCGCTGCCCGGGCAGCCCGAGACCCATGGCGTACCGCGCGACCCCGGCGTGGAGCGGCACGTCCAGCCGCACCTCGGTGTCGAGCGCCTCGGTGGCCTCCAGGGTCGCCCGTACGACGAGGAACCCGTCGGCCTCCAGCTCGCCCTCGGTGTGCAGCCGCAGTCCGGGACCGGTCGCCGTGGTGGACCAGCGGACCCGGGCGGGCCCCGGCTGTACGAGTGTCAGCGGCCCCTGGTCGAGGGGGCGGCCGACCGTGAGCGTCACCGGGGCCGCGAGCAGTTCCTGTCCGGGACCACCGGTGGCGGTCACCTGGGGTGTGAACGAGGAGGTCAGGCGGTGCGGCAGTCCGTCATCGCCCAGTTCCACGGACCGTCCGAG
The DNA here is from genome assembly GCF_036195325.1 of Streptomyces sp. NBC_00234. Lineage (NCBI taxonomy): Bacteria > Bacillati > Actinomycetota > Actinomycetes > Kitasatosporales > Streptomycetaceae > Streptomyces > Streptomyces sp. NBC_00234. The sequence continues at coordinate 7,349,209 of NZ_CP108101.1, forward strand.
GATGTCGAGGCGGCGGCCTGCCGTCCTCACCGGGGTGAAGGGCGCCACCACCTCGTCGTCCTGGCCGAGCGCCGAGTCGAGCCAGCGCAGCCGCGCGAGCCGTTCAGGCTCACCCGCGCCGTGGTCGGCGACGCTCTCCGGCCCCACAGTGATACGCAGCGGCAGCACCCGTTCCGCCGTGCCGCGCGCGCGTACGGCGATCTCACCCTCGTACGCGCCCGGTTCGGCGTCCACCGGCACATCGAGTCCGCACCAGAGCGCGTGCACCTGCCCGGCACCGACGTCGATCCGCTTCTCGAAGCGCAGACCGCGCGCGTCGGTGCCTCCTGTGCTGAGACACCGGGTGGGGAACGGCAGTCCGCGGACCTCCGCGGTGACCTCCTCCAGCGCGGCCACCGCGTGGATCCCGGCCTGCAGCACATAGAACTCGCCGCGCGCCGCGGCTCCCGCGAACGCGGCGAACGGCTTCGACGCCGCCCAGCGCGCGGGCAGCCGGCCGATCCGGCCGAGCGGACGGGTCCGGTCCTCGCCGAAGAGCAGGAACGGCTCGTGCGGATGCGCCTGGATCAGCGCGGCACGCTCCTCGGCGGTGGCCGCGAAGCCGAGCGGTGCGAAGGAGTCGACGGCGCTCACCGCCTCGTACCGGAAGGTCTCCGCCCGCTCCAGGCGGGGCCAGGCGCTCTCCGGGTCCCGGAGCCCGCAGCGGTGCACCCAGCCGGGGTCGGCGGTCGGGGTGGGCTGCCGGTAGGCGGCCTGCGGGTAGTAGGGGCGGCCGGTGTGGGCGTACGGCAGATAGTGCACGGCGTACTCGCCGGGGCCCTCGACCGGTTCGAAGGCGATCCGGCCGCGTTCGGCCGTCACCTCCACCCGCACGGTGTTGCGAATCCGGCGGCCCGACGGGGCGAGCACCAGCACGTCGACGGAGCTCGGCTCCGGATCGTTGCGGCGCCAGGGGAGTTCGGCACCCACCACGTCGCCGTCCGAGGTCACGCGCACGAGCATCCGGTGGTTGCCGTAGGCATCGCCGTCCCACGAGCCGAGCCCGCACTCCAGCTCCGGATGCCGATCCTGCTCAGCCATGTCCGCACTCCCTCGACGGCGCTATTTATTAGGTAAGTTGCTCAATTGCCATGGGACACCATGGAGAGCCGACGATCACGCTGTCAAGGGAGCTGCCATGGATCGGGGTGGGGACGCCTCGCTGTTGCGCCGGCTGAACGCGGCTGCGGCGCTGCGGGTCGTGCGCGAGCGCGACGAGGTCACCGTGCCGGAACTCGCCGGGCTGATCGGGGTGTCCCGGCCGACGGCCCAGGACCTCACCGCCCAGCTGCTGCGCGAGGGCCGGCTCGTGGAACTGGGCGCCAACAGTGGGTCCGTGGGGCGCCCGGCACGGCGGTTCCGCTTCCGGGCCGAGGCCGGGCACGTTCTCGGCGTCGACATCGGAGCCCACAAGATCCTGGTCCTGGCCGCAGATCTGCTCGGCCGCACCGTCGCCACGGAACGGATCTCCGTCACCCCCGAACTCCCGGCGGGGGAGCGGCTGGAGGCCGTGCGCAGGGCGATCGCCGGCTGTCTGGCGCAACCGGCTGCGGCCGGGGTGGTCCCGCTCGCCACGGGTATCGGCACGAGCGGCATGGTCGACACGGGGGGCCGGGTCGCCGAGAGCGACTCGCTGCCCGGCTGGACGGGCCTGGACCTGGCCCACGAACTGGGCGGCGCCGGTCGCGGCCGGGTCGTCGTGGGCAACGACATCCAGCTGGCCACCCTCGCCGAATGCACCACCGGAGTGGCCGTCGGGGTGCCGGACTGCGTCTGTCTCTACATCGGCAACCGGCTCGGCATCGGCCTCTGGCTCCGCGGTGACCTGCACCGGGGCTTCAACGGGGCGGCGGGGGAGATGGTGTCGGAGGACGGCTGGGCGCTCTCCTATCAGCGCCTGCTCGACTGGTTCGCCGGACACCGGGGCGACGGGGAGCCCACCCGCGAGAACGCCGCCCGCGCCGTGGTCACGGCCGCGGCGGCGGGCGACGGAGGTGCCCGCTACACCCTGCGCGCCTTCGCCGAGGCCCTGGCCGACAGCCTGGCGCGGCACGTGGCCGTGCTCGACCCGCAGGCGGTGGTGCTCGGCGGGGGCATCTCACGGGCGGGAGCGCTGCTCAGCGAGCCGTTCGCCGAACGCCTCGCCGCGCGCTGCCCCCATGCGCCGGCCGTACTGATCTCCGCACTCGGAGAGGAATCGACCGCAATCGGGGCAGCCCGGCTGGCATTGGAACACATCGAGCACGGCGCGCAGAAAAGTCCAACTTCTCAGGACTGAATGGCTGTTGACGTGGGCCTGCGGCGATTCGATGATGTGGCCACTCTTTTCCGAAAGTTGGTTTCTAAACTCGTCGTGCCGTCAGGCCCACGTCATGCCGTCAGGCCAGGGAGAACGTGTGACATCCCCTGCAACAACCACCAGCCCCCGGGCTGCCTCGCCACCGAAAGCCCCCGGCACCCCCGGCGGACTGCCACCCCTGCGCCGGATACCCCTGCGGGTCCGGCTGCGCAACAACTGGGTGATGCTCGCCCTGATGGCCCCGGGCCTGCTCTTCTTCGCCGTGTTCTTCTACGTGCCGATGCTGGGCAACATCGTCGCCTTCCAGGACTACCAGCCGTTCATCGGCTTCAAGGAGAGCCCCCTCGTGGGCCTCGCCAACTTCCAGGAGGTCTTCGCCGACCCCGCCTTCTGGGAGTCGGTACGCAACACACTGGCCTTCGCCGCGCTTCAGCTGATCTTCTTCTTCCCCGCGCCCCTGGCCCTGGCACTGCTCATCAACAGCCTCGTCAGCACCCGCGTCAAGAAGTTCGTCCAGAGCGTCGTCTACCTCCCCCACTTCATCTCGTGGGTGCTGGTCGTCGCCCTCTTCCAGCAGGTGCTCGGCGGAGCGGGCCTGATCAGCAACTTCCTTCGTGAACACGGGCTTTCGGCCCTCGACGTGATGACCGACCCCAGCACCTTCCCGATGCTGATCACCGCCCAGGTGATCTGGAAGGACATCGGCTGGGGCATGATCATCTACCTCGCGGCGCTCGCCAACGTCGACCAGAGCCTGTACGAGTCGGCAGCCGTCGACGGCGCCGGACGGTGGCGCCGCATGTGGCACATCACGCTGCCGGCCGTGCGAGGCGTCACGGTCATGCTGCTGGTCCTGCGCCTCGGTGACGTGCTCTCCGTCGGCTTCGAGCAGTTCCTGCTCCAGCGCGACGCCGTCGGCGCCCGAGCCGCCGAGGTGCTCGACACCTATGTCTACTACCACGGCGTCGTCTACGGCGACTGGGGCATCGGTGCCGCCGCCGGGCTGGTCAAGGGCATCGTCGGCGCCCTGATGATCTGGGGCGCCAACCGGCTTGCCCACGCATTCGGAGAGCAAGGGGTGTACAGCAAATGAGCATCGGAACACCCCTGTTGAAGCCGCGCACGGCGGACCGGCGACCCGCCTGGGAAGAGCCGCCCACCCGGCTCGGCTCGACCGCCAAGGCGCTCGTCATCACCGTCGTCGTGATCGTGATGACGCTGCCCTTCGTGGTCGTCCTCTCCACCAGCCTCGCCTCGCGGGAGGAGATCACCGCCGCGGGCGGCTTCGTCCTCTACCCGACCGAGCCGACCCTGCAGGCGTACCGCACCATCCTCTCCGGCGGACTCGTCACCCGGGCGGTCACCGTCAGCGTGCTGATCACCGCGGTCGGCACGGCACTCTCCCTGCTCACCACCATCGCCCTGGCCTACGCGCTGAGCAAGCGCGGTGTGCCCGGCAGCAAACCCGTCCTGCTGCTGGTGCTGTTCACCCTGCTCTTCGCCCCCGGCATGATCCCGATGTACGTCCTGGTCAAGGAACTCGGCCTGCTGGACTCCTACTGGGCGCTGATCCTGCCCGGGCTGGTCAACGCGTTCAACCTGGTCGTGATGCGGGCGTTCTTCATGAACATCCCCGAAGAGCTCTACCAGGCCGCGCGGATCGACGGCGCCGGTGACTGGCGCATCCTGACCCGCATCGTCCTCCCGCTCTCCAAGGGAGTCATCGCCGTCGTCGGCCTCTTCTACGCGGTGACGTACTGGAACGCGTTCTTCAACGCGATGCTCTACCTCAACGACTCCGGGAAGTGGCCGATCCAGCTGCTGCTGCGCACCTACGTCGTGCAGAACAAGCAGATGGCGGCCGACCAGCTCGGTGTGGCCCACATGCCGCCCCAGCAGTCGATCTCCATGGCGGTGGTCATGCTCGCGCTGATCCCGATCCTGATGCTCTACCCGTTCCTCCAGAAGTACTTCACCAAGGGCGTCCTCACCGGCGCCATCAAGGGCTGACCCCCGCCCTTCCCCGTTCCGTCCCCCTCATCCCGTTGCGGAGATTCCCCATGACAGGCATGTCCCGACGCACCTTCCTGAGCCTGAGCACCGCGGTCGCGGCCGGTGCCGCCACCACCGCGCTCACCGGTTGCGGATCGTCCACGGCCAACAAGGGCGAAGCGGCCTCGGCCAAGGTGAAACTGCCCTCGTACGTCCCCTTCACCAAGGTCACGCCCGACCTTCCGGCGAACGCCAAGGGGCTCTCGGCGGGCTTCCTCTCGTATCCCGCCGAGCTGACCCGAAGCGTCGCCAAGGCCCCGGGCGACGGCTCGAAGGTCACGGTGCTCACCGAGATCTGGACCCAGCCGCCGCTCCCCAAGGGCTCCAACCCGCACTGGCAGAAGCTCGACAAGGAACTCAACGTCGACCTCGCGGCGATCCTGGGCACCGACCCCGGCTACGAGGAGAAGTTCTCCGCGACGGTCGCGGGCGGCGAGCTCCCCGACCTGATGTGGATACCGCCGAACCAGGGCATCCAGCACATCGCCGAGCTGCTCGAGGCCAAGTGCGCCGACATCACCGAGTACGTCTCGGGCGACGCGGTCAAGGACTACCCGAACCTCGCGGCGATGACCCCGGCCCACTGGAAGACCGCCGTCGTCAACGGCAAGATCTGGGGAGCGCCCAGCCCCTACCCGGCCTTCGGGCAGGTCTACGGCGGGAACCCCAAGGTCTGGGAGAAGGTGGGCGGCCTCTCCGCGAGCGGCCCCGACGAGTTCCTCGCCAAGTGCAAGGAGGTCACCGGCGGCAAGGTGTGGGCGCTGGAGCCGATCTACGTCAACGCCGTCAGCGTGCTCAGCCAGTGCTACGGCGCGCCCAACAAGTGGCGGCTGAACAAGGACGGGTCGCTCACCTGGTTCCAGGAGACCGACGAGTACATGGAGGCACTGAACTTCGTCATCGGGCTCAAGAAGGCCGGCGTCTTCTACCCGGGCAGCCCGAAGATGGCCGACGCCTATCTGAAGATGGCCCAGGGCGCGATCGGCGCCGTGGTGTTCGCCAACCCCTCGGGAGGTCGCGCCAACCTCCGTACGAACGACCCGTCGCTCGGGGCGGAGATCATGATCCCGTTCGCCGCGGGGGGCGGCCGGCCCAACCACCACTACCACCTGGGAACCATCGGCTACACGGCCATCAAGAAGGGCGACGAGAAGCGGGTACGCATGCTCCTCGGCATCCTCGACTACCTGGCCGCGCCCTACGGCACGAAGGAGCGCGAGTTCGTCGAGTTCGGCACCGAGGGAACCGACTTCACCTACGACGCCAAGGGCTTCCCGCAGCGTACGAAGAAGGGGAAGCAGCAGGTCGAAGGGCTCCACAGCGGTCTGTCCACGGCGACGATCGCCCCC